>NZ_JBIAXP010000007.1:77098-343869 GCF_042896795.1 Kitasatospora sp. NPDC001261 | reverse complement strand
CGCCGACGGCCGCATCGTCGACGAACTCCACCAGCCCACCGCCGACACCGTCCTGGACCGCATGCGCCGCTTCGACGCCAAGGGCCGCACCAGCTGATCCGGCCCACCGAGGCCCGAAGCCACCCGTCCCCCGAGTACCCCCAGGACTGACACTCCCTCATGTTCCGCACCGCACTGCGCAATGTGCTCGCCCACAAGGGCCGGCTGCTGATGACGGTACTGGCCGTCATGCTCGGCACCGCCTTCGTGTCCGGCACGCTGGTCTTCTCCGACACCTTCGGCAACGCGCTGAGGACCCAGAACTCCAAGAGCTACACCGACGTCGCCGTCACGGTCGCCGACCGCGAGGCCCGCAACCTCAGCGACGACGACGGCGGCCGGATCGCCGGCCCGACCCTCACCGAGGAGACCCGTGCCAAGGTCGCCGCGGTGCCCGGCGTCGCCGAGGTCCGCGGCGTGGTCAGCGGCTTCGCCGGCATCGCCGACACCAAGGGCGCGCTGATCGGCAACGGCTTCTCCACCACCGGCACCAACTACGTGCCGGGCGCCGACGGCACCGACCCGCGCTACCCGCTGGTCGAGGGCCGCGGCCCGAAGGACGCCACCGAGATCGCGCTGGACCGCAAGACCGCCGACAAGGGCGGCTACAAGGTCGGCGACACCGTCCGGGTCGCGGTCAACGGCCCGGTGATGAAGCTCAAGCTCACCGGCACCCTGACCACCAACGACCCGCGCGTGGTGGCCGGCGGCTCGCTCGCCGCCTTCGACACCGCCACCGCCCAGCAGCTCTACCTGACCCCGGGCCGCTACGCCGAGCTGGACGTCAGGTCCAAGCCGGGCACCGACGACGCCGCGCTGCTCACCGCCGTCAAGCAGGCCGTCCCGCAGGGCGACTCCATCGAGGCGAAGACCGGCCGCGAACTCGCCGCCGAGCAGGACGAGATGATCAGGAAGGGCACCACCGTCCTGACCACCGTCCTGATGGGCTTCGCGGGCATCGCGCTGTTCGTCGGCATCTTCATCATCGCCAACACCTTCACCATGCTGGTCGCCCAGCGCACCAAGGAGCTGGCGCTGCTGCGCGCCGTCGGCGCCACCCGCCGCCAGATCACCCGCTCGGTGCTGATCGAGGCCGTGCTGGTCGGCCTGACCGCCGCGGTGACCGGTCTGCTGGCGGGCATCGGCATCGCCGCCGGACTCAAGTCGCTGCTCAACGGCCCGATGGACGCCAACCTGCCGGACGGCCCGCTGATCATCGCCCCGACCACGGTGGCCACCGCGCTCGCGGTCGGCGTGCTGGTGACGGTGCTGGCCGCCTGGCTGCCCGCCCGCCGGGCCTCCCGGATCGCCCCGGTGGCGGCGATGAGCTCGGCCGAGCAGCCCGCGACCCAGAAGGGCCTGCGGATCCGCAACACCATCGGCCTGCTGTTCTCCCTGGCCGGCCTCGCCGCGCTGGCCGGCGGTGTGGCCGGCAAGGAGGTCAAGCTGGTCGGCCTCGGCGCCGGCACGCTGCTGATCGGCGTGTTCGTGCTGACCCCGCTGCTGTCCCGGCCGCTGATCGCGCTGTTCGCCCCGCTGCTGCGCGCCGTGTACGGCGCCCCGGGCAAGCTGGCCCAGGAGAACGCGGTCCGCAACCCGCGCCGCACCGCCGCGACCGCCTCGGCGCTGACCATCGGCGTCACCCTGATCACCTCGCTGACGGTGATCGGCGCCTCGGTGAACCAGGCCGTGGACAAGGCCGCCGAGACCGACCTCAAGGCCGACTACACGGTCGCGATGCAGAACTTCTCGAAGCTCTCCCCCGAGGTCGCCGCCCAGATCGCCAAGGCACCCGGCGTCAGCGTGATCAGCGCCGAGCGCAGCGTCACCGTCAAGACGGGGCAGAACGGCGAGGACAGCGAGTGGATGACCGCGGTGGACGCCGCGACCATCGACCAGGTGGCCACCGTCAAGGTCAAGGAGGGCTCCCCGGACGCCCTCAAGCAGGGCAGGCTGCTGGTCAGTTCGGGCCGCGCCGAGCGCGCCGGCTACAAGGTCGGCGACACCCTCGCCGTCACCTACCCGGACGGCGCCAAGGGCTCGCTGACCGTCGGCGGCATCCTGGAGGCCAACACCGCGCTGGCCTCGGTCATCGTCCCGGAGGCCGTGGTCGCCCCGCACCTGGCACCCGCCACCGGCCTGGAGAAGGTCCTGGTCAAGGGCACCAACGGCGCGACCGAGGAGCTGAAGCAGGCGCTGCGCGACGCGACCGGCGGCAACCCGCTGATCGCGGTCAAGGGCGCGAAGGAGATCAAGGCGGAGAACCGCCAGATGATCACCGGCATCCTGAACATGATGTACGGGCTGCTCGGCATGTCCGTGGTCATCGCGGTGCTCGGCGTGGTCAACACCATGGCGATGTCGGTGTTCGAGCGCCGCCGGGAGATCGGCATGCTGCGGGCGATCGGCCTGGACCGGCTCGGCATCCGCCGGATGGTCCGGCTGGAGTCGCTGCTGATCGCGCTGTTCGGCGGGCTGGTGGGTGTCGGACTCGGCATCCTGGTCGCCTGGGCGGGTGTGCGCACGCTGGCGGACAGCCTCAAGGACATCACCACCGTGGTGCCGCCGGTGCAGACCGTCGGCTTCCTGCTCGCGGCCGCCGTGATCGGCCTGCTGGCCGCGCTCTGGCCGGCCCACCGGGCGGCGAAGCTGGACATCCTGGACTCGATCAAGAGCCAGTAGTCCGGGCCCGGAACGGACGGAGCCCCCGGGGCGGTTCGGAAGAACCGGCCCGGGGGCTCCGTCGTGTCATCAGGCGAGCATCATCAGGTGGACATCGTCAACCGGACAGCATCAGGTGAACCGGATCGGGTGAACCGGATCAGTTGAACAGCACCTTCTCGTTGTTCGGCTGCAGGGTGCCGGTGGTCAGCCCGGCGGCCGAGACCAGCAGCTGGCCGGCCGGCTTGCCGTCGGTGCCCAGCACCTCGGCGTTGACCGCCGTGGTCTCGTCCGGCGCGGTGACCTGGAGGCCGGTGAGCACGTGGCAGGTCGCGTCCGACTTGTCGCAGGCGCTCCACTTGAGGCCCGCGTAGCCGGACTTGTTGGGCTTCAGGGTGACCAGCACCGCGGGCCCGGGGTGCGACTCGCGGTTGGCCGCCAGCGCGTCCGCGCTGTTGTCGGCCTTCAGTCCGCCGAAGCCCGGGTAGCCGTACAGGGTGCAGTTGTGGCTGCTCTTGTTCTTGATCGTCAGCATCGCCGAGCCCGCGCCCTTGAGCTGCACGGTGGCGGTGATGTCGTCGCTCTTGCAGCGCGAACCGGCCGCCTGGCCGGCCATCGGGTCACCCGGGACGGTGGCCCCGGCGGCGCTCGCCTTCGGGTCGCCCGGCTTGTCGTCGGTGTACTTCACGTCGTCGCACGCGGTCAGCAACACGGTCGCCGCGAGGGCGGCGACACCGGCGGCGACTAACCTGGCAGGCCTGCGAACGGTCATGTTCCCCCCATGTGTGGGTAATGGCATGGTGCTGTCACCCTAAGTACGAAGGTGGTGGCGCAACGGTTCCACTGGGACTGCAGTTTGTCAGAGCTGACCGTTTTCGTCGTCTTCCTGACTGGTTCCGACCGCTCCTGGCGAGAACTGGCTCCGCTCATACGAAACCGCCCCGACCGGCGGGTGCCGGACGGGGCGGTACGGGTGGAGCGGGGTGGAGCGGGTGCTACGGGTGGAACAGGCCGAACGGCCGGATCAGGCGGCCGGCTTGGCGGCCACCGGCTGGGCGGGCTTCTTGCTCCTGCCGCCGCCGAGGACGTTGAAGAACACCGCCAGGGTCGGGACCAGGTAGAGCAGCCAGACCACCAGCTGCAGCACCGTCGGGTCCGGCTGGAAGTTGAACACGCCCTTCAGCAGGGTGCCGTACCAGCTGTCCTTGGGGATGGTGCTGGAGATGTCGAAGGCCGTGTTGTGCAGGCCGGGCAGCCAGCCGGCCTCCTGGAGGTCGTGCACGCCGTAGGCGAGGACGCCGGCCGCGACCACGACCAGCATCGCGCCGGTCCAGGTGAAGAACTTGGCCAGGTTGATCTTCAGCGCGCCCCGGTAGAACAGCCAGCCGAGCACCACCGAGGTGAGCAGGCCGAGCGCGGCGCCGATCAGCGGGTTCCAGCCGTCGCCGGTGGCCTGGACGGCGGTCCAGATGAACAGGGACGTCTCCAGGCCCTCGCGGCCGACGGCCAGGAAGGCGGTGACCACCAGGGCGGTGGTGCCCATCGCGATCGCCGCGTCCAGCTTGCCGTGCAGCTCGGTCTTCAGGTGCCGGGCGGTGCGCCGCATCCAGAAGACCATCCAGGTCACCAGGCCGACCGAGATGATCGACAGCGAGCCGCCGAGCGCCTCCTGGGCCTCGAAGGTGAGCTGCGAGGAGCCGAACTGGAGCACCGCGCCGAAGGCCATGGAGAGTGCCACGGCCGAGCCGACGCCGATCCACACCGGCGGCAGCCGGTCCTTGCGGCCGGTCTTGACCAGGTAGGCGATCAGGATGCAGACGACCAGGCTGGCTTCGAGGCCTTCGCGCAGGCCGATCAGGTAGTTGCCGAACACGCGGGCTCCTGGGGGGTGTCGAGATGGTACGGGAGAACAGGAGGGGTGTCAGCCGAAGAGGGCCTGGCCCCACCACTCCCCCGGCTTGCGCACGCCCGCCGGGCAGGCGAAGTGGGCGGAGCCGACGTGCTGGATGTACTCGTTGAGCTTGTCGCTCGCCGCGAGCTTCTGCTGGAGCGGGACGAAGGCCTTGCGGGTGTCGCGCTGGTAGGCGAGGAAGAACAGCCCGGCGTCCAGGCGGCCGAGACCGTCGGTGCCGTCGGTGAAGGAGAAGCCGCGGCGCAGGATCATCAGGCCGCTGTTGGCGTCCGGGTGGGCGAGGGCGACGTGCGAGGTCGCGGGCATCGCCGCGAGGTCCGGCGCGTCGTGCTCCTTGCCCTTGCCGTACGGGGCGCCCTCGCCCTTGGTGCGGCCGAAGGTGTCCTCCTGGTCCTTCAGCGAGGCGCGGTCCCAGGTCTCGATGTGCATCCGGATCCGCCGGGCGACCAGGTAGGAGCCGCCGGTCATCCACTCCGGGCCGTCGCCGGGGGCGGCCCAGACGTGGTCGGCCAGCTTCGCGCCGTCGGTGCCCGCGATGTTGTGGGTGCCGTCCTTGAACCCCATCAGGTTGCGCGGGGTCTGCTCGTCCGGGGTGGTCGAGGAGGTCTTGCCGAAGCCGAGCTGCGACCAGCGGATGTTGACGGTGCCCATGCCGATCCGGGCCAGGTTGCGGATCGCGTGCACGGCGACCTGCGGGTCGTCGGCACAGGCCTGGACGCAGAGGTCGCCGCCGCTGCGGGTCGGATCGAGCTTGTCGCCCTTGAAGTTCGGCAGGTCGATCAGGCCCTCGGGGCGCTTGGCCTGGAGGCCGAAGCGGTCGACGCCGTCCTTCTCGAACAGGCTCGGCCCGAAGCCGATGGTCAGGGTGAGCCGGGAGGCGGGCAGGCCGAGGGCCTCGCCGGTGTCGTCCGGCGGCGCCTCCGGCGAGCCGGGCACCGCGCCGGTGCCGACCTCGCGGCCGCCGGTCATCGCGGCGGCCGCCTTGGTCCACTCCTTGAGCAGCTTGACCAGGGACTCCCGGGTGGCCTTCTCGGAGACGTCGAAGGCGGCGAAGTGCAGCCGGTCCTGGACCGGGGTGGAGATGCCCGCCTGGTGCTCGCCGTAGAACGGCACCTCGGCGCCGACGGGGGCGGCGACCGGGACGGCGTCGTCCTGCCGGGTGGCCGCGGCGACCGAGCCGACGGCGGCGGCGCCGAGCGCGACGCCCGCGCCGGCCCAGCCGATGACGGCGCGTCGGCTGACCGCGCCCCTGGTCCCGGTGGCGTCGGCGGCGGCCGGCGTCCCGTTCTGCTGCTCGTTCTCCGCGTCCATCGGCGGGCGGGCCCTTCTACTGTGCTGGACTTCTGCGCTGACCCGCGGAGGCCGTGGGGCCCGGATCGCGGGCCGCCACGGCGTCGGCGGAGTACTTCGGGGTGGGGTGGCCGGTTACTTGACGACCACGGCGGCGGCCAGCTTCGACAGCGGCTCGCCCAGCGAGTTGACCGCGTCGGAGAAGGCCTTGCGCTCGGCCTCGGTGACCTTGTCGTAGGAGGTGAAGGTGCCGTCGGCCTGCTTGTACTTGGCCAGCAGGGTGTTGATGGCGGCGAACTCGGAGTCCAGCGTCTTGGCCAGCTCCGCGTCCTTCTCGGAGGCGACCGGCTTCAGCAGCTCGTAGGCCTTCTGCGCGCCCTCGACGTTGGCCTGGAAGTCGGCCAGGTCGGTGTGGCTGTAGCGGTCCTCCTCACCGGTGATCTTGTTGGTGGCGACCTCGTCCAGCAGCTCCTTGGCGCCGTTGGCCATGCTGGTCGCGGTGATCTCCGCCTCGGGGATCTTCTTCTGCCAGTCCTTGAGGTCGGCGACCAGCTGGTCGGCGAGCTTCTTCTCGTCGTCGCCGATCTTCGCGTCGGCCCAGAGCGACTTCTCCAGCTTGTGCCAGCCGGTCCAGGCCTGGCCCGGCTCCAGCTTGTCCTCGCGGGTGTCGGTCTTCGGGTCGACGTCGCCGAAGCTCTCGGCGACCGGCTCGGTGCGCTCCCAGCCGGTGCGCGAGGGCGCGTACAGCGACTTGGCCTTCTCCAGGTCGTCCGCCTTGATCGCGGCGGCGAAGGCCTCGACGGCCGGGATGGTGGCGTCGGCCTGCTCCTGGGCGTACTTCCGGTAGGAGTCGACGGCGGCGGCCAGGCGCGGGTCGGCCGGCGCGGCGCTGCCGCCCTCGCCGGTGACGGTGATCTTCTGGCGGATGCCGTTGCCGACCATGCCGGGCTTGCAGGCGATCTCGTACGAGCCGGCCTTGATCTCGGCGTTGATGCTCGCCTTGGTGCCGGGGCCGATGTTCTCGCGCTCGGTGACGATCTTGTCGCCGTCGCCGTAGACGTAGACCTCGGTGGTCTTGGAGCCCTTGTTGCTGATGTCCAGGACGACGTGGCCGGCCGGGAAGGTGGTCTTGGAGACCTCGCAGGCGGTGTCGGTCGCGTTCACCTTGACCGCGTCGGAGCCGCCGGCCTTGTCGTCCTTCTTGGACGCGCAGCCGGCCAGGGCTGCGGTCGCCACGGCGAGGGTGAGCAGCGCGGCTGCGGTGGAACGGCGACGGGCGGACATGCGGGCTCCAACGGGAAAGGGCATGGGTGTGCCAAGGCAGTGCGGCCGGCCGGGGACCAGCAGACCATCATTAGCTAAGGCATACCTTACGTAAAGACGATTTTCCGTCTACACCCACCCCCTGAACCGTTACCGTCCCGGTGTCCGGCGGGCGGCCGTCCTGCCCGGCAGGCCGCCACCGTCCCGGCCGGCGGCTACCGTCCCGGTGTCCGGCGGGCCGCGGCCCGGGCCGTCCAGCGGCCCTCGTGCCGGCTGATCCGGATCGGGTGGCCGAAGGTCTCGCTGATCAGCTCCGTGGTCATCACCTCGTCCACCGGCCCGGCCGCCACACACTCGCCGCCGCGCAGCAGCAGGGCGTGGGTGGTGCTCTCCGGCAGCTCCTCCAGGTGGTGGGTGACCAGCACGCTGGCCAGCTCCGGGTGCTGGTGGCGCAGCAGGTCCAGGCTGTCCAGCAGCAGCTCCCGGGCGGTCAGGTCGAGCCCGGTGGCGGGCTCGTCGAGCAGCAGCAGCCGGGGACTGGGCATCAGCGCGCGGGCGATCAGGGCCCGGCCGCGCTCGCCCTGGGAGAGCGTCGTCCACGCGGCCTCGGCCATCGCGCGCATGCCGAGCGTGTCGATCAGCTGCTCGGCCCGCTCCAGCGCCTCCGGGGCCGGCTTGCGGTGGAACTCCGGCTCGATCGTGTTGGTGTAGCCGGTGAGCACCACCTCGCGCACGCTCAGCGGCGAGCGCAGCGGGTGGCGCGGGTTGACGTGCCCGAGGTGGGCGCGCAGCTCGCGGACGTCCACCCGGCCGAGCCGGCGGCCGAGCACGTCCACCTCGCCGCGGGTGGGGTGGGAGACGGCGCCGAGCAGCGCGAGCAGGGTGGACTTGCCGGCGCCGTTGGGGCCGAGCAGCGCCCAGTGCTCGCCGGGCCGGATCTCCAGGGTGATCCCGCGCAGCAGGTGGCGGCCGTCGCGCACGACGTCCACGTCGCGGGTGCGCAGCACCGGCCCGGCGAAGTCGGGGGCGGATGAGTTCATGGGACTCCGATCACGGTGCCGGGCAGGGTGCGGGCGGGGCGCCGCACGGGACGGTCCGGCGCCGTCCGTCCGCGTGCAGAGTACAACCGTCGAGTCGCGGGAGGTCGGGGCGTCCGAGGGGTGGACGCGCCAGAACCCTGTCGCCCGGCGGGAGTTGGGAGGAGGATGGTGCCCTTTCCGAGGGGGGACGAGGGGGGACTCGATGACCGCGGACGGGGAACGGGCCGCCGGCACGCTGCATGGGCTGGTCGAGGAACGGGCCCGCCGGGCGCCGGCCGCGGTGGCCGTGCGCTGCGGCGGGCAGGAGCTCACGTACGGGGAGCTGGTGGAGCGGGCCGGGCGGCTGGCCGCCGTGCTGGCGGAGCACGGCCTGGCCCCGGGCGGCCGGGCGGCGGTCGCGCTGGGCCGGGGCACCGAGGTGTACGTGGCGCTGCTGGCCGTGCTGACGGCGGGCGCGGCGTTCGTGCCGCTGGAGCCCACCGCGCCGGACGCGCTGCTGCGGCACGTGCTGGCGGACGCCGCACCGGACGTGGTGGTCACCGAGGAGCGCCACCGGGTCCGGCTGGCGGACGCTGGCGGGGCGCCGCTGGTCTGCGTCGACACGGCCGCCCCCGCGCGGGCCCCCTTCGAGCCGCCCGAGGTCACCGCCGCCGACCTCGCCTGCGTCTTCTACACCTCCGGCTCCACCGGCCTGCCCCTCGGCGCGCTGATCGAGCACCGCAACCTGCTGGCCGCGTACGAGGGCTGGCGCGAGGTGTACGGGCTCACCGCCGAGGACCGGATCCTGCAGACCGCGAGCCTGGAGTTCGACGTCTTCACCGCCGACTGGGTCCGGGCCCTCGGCACCGGCGCGACCCTGGTCGTCACCCCGTTCAACCTCACCCTGGACCGCGCCGCCGACCTCGGCGCGCTGCCCGCCCTGGTCGCCGCCGAGCGGATCACCGTCCTGGAGCTGAACGTCCGCACCGCGCGCCGGCTGACCGCCCTGCTGACGCGGACCGGCGGCAGGCTGCCCGGGGTGCGGCTGCTCACCGTGGGCGCCGAGAAGTGGTACCTGGACGAGCAGTTGGGCCTGCAGCGGCTGCTCGGCGGGGAGGCGAGGGTGCTGAACGTCTACGGGCTGGCCGAGGCCACCGTGGACAGCACCTGGTTCGACGCCCGGGGCACCGCGGCCGCCGAGGGCGCCGAACGGGTCTCGCTGGTCGGCCGGCCCTTCCCCGGCACCCGCGTGTACGTGCTGGGCCCGAACGGCACCCCCGCCAAGCAGGGCATGACGGGGGAGGTCGCGATCGCCGGCGCCGGCCTGGCCCGCGGCTACCTGAACCGGCCGGCGGACACCGCCCGCCGCTTCGTCCGCGCGGACTTCGACCCGGACGGCCGGGTGCTGCTGACCGGCGACCTCGGGGTGCTGCGGGCGGACGGCGTGCTGGAGTTCACCGCCCGGGCCGCGACCGTGGTCGGCCCGCTCGGCGCGGAGCGGCCGACCGGCGTGCTGGCGCGGGTGCGGGCGGCGGTCCACGCGGAGGGCGCGCTGCGCGGGCACCCGGCGGTGCGGGAGGCGGCCGTCGTCTACGTGGAGCCGGTACCGGGGCGGCGGCGGCTGGTCGGCTACGCGGTGACCGATCCGGCCGTGTACGGGGCGGACGGCTGGTCGCTCTCCCAGTACCTGGAGAGGAAGCTCAGGGGCCGCCCGGTGCCCGCCGCCGTCGTCACACTGCGCGAGCTGCCGCGCACCCGGGCGGGCAAGCTGGACCGCGCGGCACTGCCGCTGCCGGCCCCGCCGGAGCACGCCGCCCCGCGCTCCGCCAAGGCGGGCGGGCGGAGCGGCGGCAAGGGCGGCGGCAAGGCCGGGGGCCGGCGTTCCGGGGACGCGGGCTTCACCGGCGGCTGCGCGGCGGTGGTCTGCGTCCTGGTGTTCGCCTTCGCGGCCTGGGCGATGACCTTCGCGCTCTTCCCCGGCTCGACCGACCTCACGGGAGTCCCCTCCCCGTACCGCGGCTTCTTCCAGCTGCTGTACCTCTGCGAGAACCTGGCCTTCGGCGCCGGGATCGTCTACCTCACCATCGGTTTCGAGGCCGTCCTGCGGCTGGGCAGGCCGTTCGGGCTGTCGGTGCTGACCCATCTGGCGATCGCCTGGCTGCTGGTCAACTGGTGGCCGCAGGACAACCTCTACCGGCTCACCAGGGCCACCGACTGGCCGCGCGAGACGGCGATGGTGTTCGCGTTCAACGTCCCGCTGATGCTCGCGGCGCTGGTGCTGGTGCGCTTCGTGCTCTGGCGGCCGCCGGCCGGGAAGGAGTGACGGGACCCCGGCGGCGGCTCAGGCGGGTCCGACCCCGCCGGCGGCTGCTCAGGCGCGCCCGACGTCGCCGGCGGCTCAGCGCAGCGCCTCGAACATCCGGGCCAGCCCGTGGTTCGCGGCGGCGACCAGCGCCTCGGCCGCGTCCAGCGACTCGGTGTCCGGCCCGGCCAGGGCGAGGCCGACGAAGGGCTCCGGCTCGCGGGAGGCGGTCGGGATCAGCGGCAGCAGGGTGACGCCGAGCCGGGCGCAGCGCGGCCGCAGCCGTTCCAGGTGGTCGTGCAGCGCGGCCTGGTCGAGCCGGGCGCCGAGCGGCATCGCGTCCAGGGTGCGGACCAGGTGGCCGGGGCCGCACACCGCGTCAAGGCGGGCGCGCAGCATGAGGGCGACGGCCGGCCCGGTGAGCCGCAGGTTGATCTCGGTGGGGGCGAGCCGGCGCTCCCGGTCGGTGACGAAGTCGACGTCGTACCAGCCCCGGTAGCCCTCGGCGGCCAGCCGCTCCCCCACCGCCACGGCGAACCGGCGGGCGGTGTCGGCGGCGTCCCTCGGCACCGCGCCGGGGCCGACGGTGACGCCCTGGTAGCGGGTGCCGGCCACCTCCATGGCGCCCGCGCCGACCGGGTGGACGGTACCGTCCGGGCCGACCAGGGCGTCCTGGGTGAGGTCGCGGAGCCGGGCGGACGGGCCGGCGTCGACGTACTCCTCCAGCAGCAACTCCCCGTCGGTGGGCAGGAGTTCGGTGCGGACCAGGCGCCGCAGCAGGGCCCGGCCGCCGCCCGCGGCGAACAGTTCGGCGGGCTCCACCACGACGGTGCCGTAGCCGCCGACGCCGTACGGGCTCTTCAGCACCGTGGTCAGGCCCCGGACGGCGCGGGCGGTCAGCCGGCGGGCCGCCCGGCGCCGGCCGCCCGGGCGCTCCTGGTGCGGCACCCGGATGCCGGGGTGCCCGGGGGCGAGGGCGGTGAACAGGTCGTGCGCGGCGGCCTTGGACTCGTAGCGGCGGACGGCGGCCAGCTCGGGCCCCTCGCCCTGCGCGGCCGTCCGGCCCCACCCCACCACCGGACGGCCGGAGTCGGCGATCCGGGCCGCCAGGGCGGGACGGTCCGCGAGGGCCTCGGCCACCGTGCGGTCCGGTGCCACGCCGCCGTGCACCTCGACCGGGCCCCAGGCCAACTCCCGGGCCAGCCAGTCGGTCCACTCCGGGGCGACCTCGGCGGGCAGCACCAGCAGCGCCGGTTCGGGGCTGTAGCAGGCGGCCAGGCAGGCGTAGTGGTGGGCGTGCCGCAGCCGTCGCAGGCGCTGCGCAGGATCCATGCCGGGGGCGAAGAACTGCGCGTTGAAGTCCGCGACGTCGCCCACGTGGACCGCCGCCCGGCCGCCGGTCCAGGCCCCCACCCATCCGTCCATGGGGCGGAAGCGTAGAGCCTCGGCGGGCCGGCCGCCCAGTGTCGGAGCACCGGAGGTCCGGCGGCCCGATGTCGGAGCATCGGAGGCCGGCGGCAAGGTGTCAGAGCGCCAGCAGCCCGGCGTCGGTGGGGCGCAGGCCGCAGGCGTCGAGGTAGAAGGGGCGCAGGTGCGGCTCGAAGTCGACGTGCAGCCAGGCGCAGCCGGCCGCGCGGGCGCCGTCGGCGGCCTCCGCGACCAGCCGGGTGGCGACGCCCTGCCGTCGGGTGTCCGGGGAGACCGCGGTGTCGAGCAGGAAGGCGTGGGCGCCGCCGTCCCAGGCGAGGTTGACGAAGCCGAGCAGGGCGCCGTCGGCGGTGCGGCGGGCGGTGACCCAGCCGAGGCTGTGCCGTTCCAGCCGGGCGAGCCGGCCGCCGGGTTCCACGGGGTGGCCGAAGGCCTCGGCGTGCAGGGCGTCGAGTTCGGGATCGGTGAGCGGGCCGCGCCACAGGTAGTCGATCGTCACGACGGCACTGTAGAGCCCTTGTTAACTTCCGATCATTTTTTATCGACCAAGGACACGACTTGGCAAAGTTATGACCTTTCCTCTAGCTCAATCTGACTGACCCCCGTCAATCTCGGTCGCAGCTCCTTTCCCTGCACAGCTACCCCCACTGGAGTCCGAGTGATCCCCACGTCCTCCTCCCGCCGTGCCCGCGTGGCCGCGGCCTTCGTGGTCGTCGCCGCCCTCGCCGGCGCCACCGTCCCGGCCGCCACCGCCTCCGCCGCCCCCGGCATGCGCGAGGCCGCGATATCCCAGGCCCGCGCCAACGTCGCCCACAACGCGGGGGTGTTCGGCTTCGGCGCCGGCCAGGACCTCGTGCTCAAGGACGTCGTGGTCGACGCCGACGGTGCCACCCACGTCCGCTTCGACCGGACCTTCCAGGGCCTGCCGGTGGTCGGCGGCGACCTGGTCGTCCACCAGGACGCCAAGGGCCGCCTCAAGGACTCCTCCCGCGCGGCCGCCCACGACGCCGCCGTGAAGTCGACCGTCCCCAAGGTGACCGCGCAGTCCGGCGCGGCCGGCGCGCTGGCCGCCGCCCCGGGCGTCAAGGACGCCGTCAGCAGCCCCGAGCTGGTCGTCTGGGCCGCCGACGGCACCCCCCGGCTGGCCTGGCGCACCACCGTCGAGGGCACCGGCGAGCACGGCCAGCCAGCAGGCAAGGTGGTCGTCACCGACGCCACCACGGGCGAGCAGATCGAGTCCTACGACGCCGAGCACCAGGCGGCCGGCACCGGGAACTCCGAGTACACCGGCACGGTCACCATCGACACCACCGCCGCGAACGGCGGCTACACCCTGACCGACCCGGTCCGCGGCCACGTCACCAAGGACGCCAACAACGTCGCCGCGAGCTCGCTCAAGGCCTCCTCCGGCACCGCGATCACCAGCACCACCAACGTCTGGGGCGACGGAAAGAAGTTCTCCTCCGACCGCACCACCGCCGCCGTCGACGCCCACGCCAACACCGCCTGGACGTACGACTACTACAAGAACGTCCACGGCCGCAGCGGCATCAAGAACGACGGCAAGGGCGCCACCGTCTTCGTCCACGTCGGCACCAACTGGGACAACGCCCAGTGGTCCGACACCTGCTTCTGCATGATGACCGGCGACGGCGACGGCACCACCGACCCGGAGCAGGTGGACCTCGACACCATGGGCCACGAGATGACCCACGGCGTCACCAGCGCCACCGCCAACCTGCGCTACAGCGGCGAGTCCGGCGGCCTCAACGAGTCCACCAGCGACATCTTCGGCACCATGGTCGAGTGGTACGCCAACAACAGCGTCGACAAGGGCGACTACCTGTTCAGCGACCAGTCCACCCCGCCGTGGCTGCGCCGCTTCGACAAGCCCTCGCTGGACGGCCGCTCGGCCGACTGCTGGAGCAGCGGCGTCGGCAAGCTCGACGTCCACTACTCCTCGGGCGTCGGCAACCACTGGTTCTACCTGGCCAGCGAGGGCAGCGGCACCAAGACCGTCAACGGCGTCACCTACACCAGCCCGACCTGCAACAACTCCACGCTGGCCGGTATCGGCAACGCCAAGGTCGCCAAGATCTGGTACCGCGCGCTGACCGTCTACATGACCTCCACCACCACCTACAAGGGCGCCCGCTCCGCCTCCCTGAACGCGGCCCGCGACCTGTACGGCGCCGGCAGCGCCGAGTACAACGCGGTCGCGGCGGCCTGGAGCGGCGTCAACGTCAACTGACGTACGGTGCCTAGTGGTCGAAGCCCACGTGGCAGTGGTCGTGGTGGGTGTCGTCGGTGAAGAACTGGTTGCCGACGCCGCCCGGGACCGCCACCGGGCCGCCCACGTTGTACGAACCGGCGGCGGCCGCGTCCCGCATGAAGGACTCGACCAGCTGCCGGGACGTACCCGGGTCCACCACCGCCAGGCCGTCGATCCGCCAGACGTCGAAGGCCCGGCCCAGCGGATGGTCGCTGGGCCGGGTCGTCCCGAAGACGTCCAGCGGGTGGCCGGTCCGCACCACGCTCACCGAGAGCGTGTACGGGCCGGCCAGCCGCAGCATCGCCTCCAGCACGCTGTCGTGGACCGTGCCGCCGCGCAGGTCGGCGGCGGCCTCCGGCGGCAGCTCGATCCGGGGCTCGGCCAGCACCCGGGCCACCGCGGGCGACGGCGCGGCGGCCGCCGGGCCCGCGACCCCCGGACGCAGGTCGGTGACGGTCCAGCGCGGCTCGGCCCGGCCCAGCCGGACGTCCACCGTGGTGCCGCCCTCGGCCACCGAGCCGTCCGGGCCGCGGGTCCACTGGCGGCACACCACCAGCACGCTCGCCGAGTCGTCGAGGATGCCGCCGTACTGGGCGACCACCACCTCCAGGCTCGCCTCCGACGCCGCCGGGGCCAACGGACCGGCGGCATCGGCCAGCGCGGGCGGCAGGCCGAGCGCCGCCACCCGGGCCCGGGCCGCCTCCACCCCCTGCCCGCCGGGCGGCCAGGCGCCGAGCGCGGCGACCAGCTCGACGGCGCGGCGCTTGACGTCGGGCTGGATCTCGCCGGGGCCGGGCTGCCAGAGGGGCGGGCGGGGCAGCGGGGTGGGCGTGGGTGTCTCGGTCAGCGTTCCGGCCGGTGTCGCGGGCGTCGTCGCGCTCGGACTCGGCCCGGCCGCCCCCGGCCTGCTCCCGCCCGTGCACCCCGCCGCACCCAGCGCCAGCGCCGCCGCCGCGCCCGCCCGCAGCACCCCGCGCCGGTCCGGGCCCCGGCCGCCGTCTGCACCCGTCATGCCGTCAGTATGCGGCTACGGCAGCTCCGGGGGCCGCAGGCCGTAGCGGCCCTCCTCGGTCCGCACGATCCATTCGGGCTCGCCGAGCTTCGCCCGCAGCAGCGCCATCGGGTACCTCAGCTCGTGGGGGTGGAGCGACGCGTCGTAGACCTTCCACAGGATCGTGTCCGGCGCGTGCACGCCCTCGCCCAGCTCGATCAGGCCGCGCAGCAGCTTGACGTCCGAGCGGCGGAGCCGGACCTCACGGCCGTCCACGGTGACGACCTGGGTGTCCAGGTCGATGACGAGGCGCCCGTCGAAGGCGGTCAGCGAGCCCTGCGGCTCCAGGACCACGCCGAGGTGCCGGCGGATCCAGTCCGCCCCGGCCTGTTCGTCCACCGGCCGGGCGCCCGCCGCGTTCTCCTGCTCCACGCCCGGCAGCCTAACCGGCGGCGCCCCGCGCCGACCAGGCCGCGCTCCAACCGGCCAGCTCGGCCGGGCGGTTGGTGATGATCCCGTCCACGCCCGCCGCCGCGAGCACCTGCCAGCGGGCGGGCCGGTCGACCGTCCAGACATTCACCGCCACCCCGGCGGCGTGCAGCTCCCCGACCACGCCGGGGCGGGCGGACAGCGCGTCGTCCGCGAGGTTGTAGGCGGCCAGGCCGAGGTCGCGGGCGGTGGCGACCGGGTCGGCGTCCAGGGTGGAGCGCAGCAGGCCGAGCGGCAGCTCGGGAGCCAGCTCGCGGGCGTACCGCAGGGCGTCCACCTCGAAGCTCTGGACGAGGACCCGGTCGGCCATGCCGTGGTCGCGCACCTCCTGGACGATCCGGGCGACCTCGTCGCGGCTGTGCGGGCCCTTGATCTCCAGCAGCAGGCTGCCGCCGCGGGTGCGCAGGTCCTCCAGCTGGGCGGCCAGGGTCGGCAGCCGGGTGCCCGCGTACGCGGGGGCGAACCAGGAGCCGGCGTCCAGCGCGTCCAGCTGGGCGGCGGTCAGCTCGCGGATCCGGCCGGTGCCGTCGGTGGTGCGGTCCACCGTGTCGTCGTGCAGCACGTACGGGACGCCGTCCCTGCTGGGCTGGACGTCGTCCTCGATCCACTCGGCGCCGGCCCGGCGGGCCACCTCGTCGGAGACCAGGGTGTTCTCGGGCGCGGCGGAGGAGGCGCCGCGGTGCGCGTACACGGTCGGCGGCGCACCGGTCGGGCGCATCGGGGCGGCGGACGGTCGTGCCGGTGCCCCGGTGAGCGCGACGGCGCCGAGGGCGGCCCCGAGCAGCGCGGCGACGAGGACGGCCCGTCGGGTGTAGGGGTGCCGGGGGTGCCGGGGGTGCCGGGGGTGCCGTTGGGGTGTCATGTCCCGCACGCTACGGTCGGCGGGACGCGCCCTCTCCGCCGACACCGGTGTGCCCGGCCGACATGACGACGGACGGCGGAACGCCCGGCCACCCCTCCCCCAACGCGGCCACCGCCCCCATCCTCATGGACATGTTCGAATCACTGGCGGTCAGGCCGGTTCAGTAGCGATCATGACCGGCATGACGTCCGACAGCACCGCCGCCACCCCCGCCACCACCGCAGCCGCCGCCGGCACCTGGAAGCTCGGCGACCGCACCGTCCACCGGATCGGCTTCGGCACGATGCGCCTGCCGCAGACCGGCCCGGCACTCGTCCCGCACGCCGTCCCGCGCGACCGTGAGCAGGCGCTGCGGGTGCTGCGCCGCGCGGTCGAGCTGGGCGTCAACCACATCGACACGGCGGCCTTCTACTTCTCCCCGCTGCGCTCCGCCAACGAGCTGATCAACCGGGCGCTCGCGCCGTACGCCGACGACCTGGTGATCGCCACCAAGGTCGGCCCCGGCCGCGGCATCGACGGCGAGTGGGTCGAGCACGCCCGCACCCCCGCGCGGCTGCGCGCCCAGGTCGAGCAGAACCTGCGCCAGCTCGGCCGCGACCACCTCGACCTGGTGAACCTGCGCATCCTCGGCACCGGCTCGGTCGCCGAACGCTTCGGCGCGCTGGCCGAGTTGCGCGAGGCCGGGCTGATCCGGCAGCTGGGCCTGTCCAACGTCCACCCGCACCAGCTCGCCGAGGCTCAGGCCATCGCGCCGGTGGTCTGCGTGCAGAACCCGTACGGCATCGGCGCCACGCCGGAGCAGGACGAGCTGCTGCGGATCTGCGGGGAGCAGGGCATCGCCTTCGTCCCCTTCTACGCGATCGCCGGGGCCGGACGGCAGGACGGCGCCGGGGAAGCCGAGCCCGCCCAGGTCCGGGCGGTGGCCGAGGCACGCGGGGCGAGCACCGCCCAGGTCCGGCTGGCCTGGACGCTGCACCGCGGCCCGCACGTGCTGGCCATCCCGGGCACCGGTGACGTGGCGCACCTGGAGGAGAACGTCGCCGCCGGGGCGCTGCGGCTGTCGGCGGAGGAGCTGGCGCTGCTGGACGAGGCCCACGCGGGCCGGGCCCACGCGGACGCGGCCCCCACGGGCTGAGTCGGAACCGGGCGCGGCCCCCGGTGTGTCACTCGGGACGACATGATCTTCGTCCCTCCCGAGGAGTCCCACGGCATGACCGACACCGCCACCCGCTACCTCTACCTGGCCCGCCACGGCGAGGCCGAGTCCCACGGCGACCACAGCGGACTCACCGCCGCCGGGCGCCGGCAGGCCGCGCTGCTGGGCCGGCGGCTGGCCGGCCGCCCGGTCTCGGCGCTGCACCACGGCCCGCTGCCCCGGGCGGCCGAGACCGCGCGGCTGGTCGCGGAGCAGCTGACCGGCGTGCGGCCGGAACCCTGTGAGGAGGCCGGGGACTTCGTTCCGTACGTGCCCGCTCGGGACGAACTGCCCGACGACAGCGCGCGGTTCCTGCTGGACTTCCTCGGGGGCACCACGGCGGCGGAGCGGGAGGAGGGCGCGGTGCTGGCGCGGCGGGCCGTCGAACGGTTCACCGGGCCGGTGCCGGGCCGCGAGGAGCGGCACGAACTGGTCGTCACCCACGCCTTCCTGGTCGGCTGGCTGGTCCGGCAGGCCCTGGACGCCCCGGCCTGGCGGTGGCTCGGTGTCAACGCCGCCAACGCGGCGATGACCGTCCTGCGCTACACGCCCGGACGGCCGCCCGCCGTCCTGCTGCTGAACGACCAGGGCCACCTGCCGGAGGAGCTGCACTGGACCGGCTACCCACCCCAGTACCGCTTCTGACGATCGGTCAACTATTGCTCAAGAGAGGCTCGAAGGCCCGTCGACACGAATATGCAGACCGGTCTACTATCGCCGCATGGGAGTCAAGGGTGAGGAGACCCGGGCCCGGCTGATCGCCGGCACCAGGGAACTGATCGAGGCGCAGGGCTACTTCGGGACGGGACTCAACCGGATCGTCGCCGCCACCGGCGCCCCGCGCGGCTCGCTCTACTTCCACTTCCCCGGCGGCAAGGACCAGTTGGTGGCCGCCGCGCTCACCCAGGCCGGCCAGGAGGTCGAGGCGCTGCTCGCCTCCCTGGCCGGCGAGGGCGCCGGCACCGTCACCCTCGCCGGGCGGCTGATCGACGCCTTCGCCGAACGGCTGGAGCGCTCCCGGTACACCAGCGGCTGCCCGATCGCCACCGTCGCCCTGGAGGTGGCCGGCACCAACGAGGCGCTGCGGGCGCTCTGCGCCGAGCTGTACGCGGGCTGGCAGCGGATCCTGGCCGACCGGCTGGAGGGCGAGGGCTACGGCCCGGCGGAGGCCCGGGTCGCCGCCGGACAGACCCTCGCCCTGGTGGAGGGCGCCGTCCTGCTCGCCTCCGTCCGGCGCGGCCCCGAACCGCTGGACCACGCCCGGCAGGCCGTCCGGCGGCTGCTCGGCGCCACGCAGGACCACGCAGGCACCACCTGAACCCGAACACCGGACGGGCGACGGGCCGGCCGGACCGGGGAGGACGGCCTGCGGAGCGGAGCCTCAGCGGCCGGCCGGATCCCGGTAGACGAGGTCCCCGTCCTGCCGGGCGGCGAGCTCCGTGATCAGGCCGTGGTCGGGCGACAGCGCGCACGCGGGATCGGTCCGCCCCGGGTCGCCGGTGAGGGCGAAGGCCTGGCAGCGGCAGCCGCCGAAGTCGACCTCCCGGAGGGCGCAGGAGGCGCAGGGCTCGGGCAGCCAGTCGGTGCCGCGGTAGGCCCGGAAGGCCGACGACTCGGACCAGATCCAGGCGAGGGCGTGGTCGCGGACGTTCGGCAGGTCCAGTGGGAGGTCGTAGGCGGCGGGGCAGGGCAGGACCCGGCCGTCGGGGGCGACGGTCAGGGAGACCGCGCCCCAGCCGCCCATGCAGGGCTTCGCGACGCCGTCGAAGTAGTCGGGGACGACCCAGACGAGTTCGACGCCGGTCCGCCGCCGTCGGCGCTCGACGGCCTCCCGGGCGCGGGCCAGCTGGTCCCGGGTGGGCATGAGGGCGGCCCGGTTGGCCAGCCCCCAGCCGTAGAACTGCGTGTTGGCGAGTTCGATGCGCACCGCGCCCCAGGCGATGCCGAGGTCCACGATCGCGTCGATGTCGTCGAGGTTCAGGCGGTGCAGGACGACGTTGAGGCCCAGCGGCAGTCCGGCCTCGCGGACCAGCGCGGCGGCACGCTCCTTCGCCGCGAACGACCGCCGTCCGGCGATCAGCTCGGAGGAGGCGGCGTCGGCGCCCTGGACGGAGAGCTGGACGCTGGGCAGCCCGGCCGCGGTCAGCGCGGCCAGCCGCCCCCGGGTCAGGCCGAGTCCGCTGGTGACGAGCTGGGCGTAGATCCCGGCGCGGTCGGCCCCCGCGACGATCTCGGTCAGGTCGCGCCGCAACAGCGGTTCGCCGCCCGACAGGTGGACGTGCGCGACCCCGAGCTCACCGGCCTGCGTCAGCACGTCCAGCCACTGATCTGTCGTCAGTTCTGCTCTGCGGGCGGTGAGTTCGATCGGGTTGGAGCAGTACGGGCAGCGCAGGGGGCAGCCGTGGGTGAGTTCGGCCAGCATGGCCCAGGGCGGGTTCACCGCAGCCATCCCCGCTCCTTCAGGTCGTCGAGGAAGACCACGACGTCGTCGGCCCCCTCGGCCGGGAACTCGGTGGTGATCTCCGGTACGGTCCGGGTGCCGTCGCACAGTCCGACGATCGCGGCCGCCTCGGCACTGAGGACGACGATGCGCTCCGGGACGACCAGCAGCGTGCTGTTCCGCACCGGGCAGTGGCGCAGCCGCGCGTAGCCGCTCAGGGCCGGTCGCCAGGTCACGCCGGGGCCCGTTCGACGGCGTCGAGGAGGGTCCACAGCAGCTCGCACTTGTAGGAGAGCGCCGCGATGGCGGCCTCCTGCTCGGCCCGGGTGCGGGCCCAGGACAGCACCAGGGACAGCGCCTCGTCGCTGTCCCGGCGGCCCTGGCCGACGCGGGTCCTGAAGTAGGCGAGGCCCACGGGCTCGATCCAGGTGTAGTGGCGCTCGAAGGCGGCGATCCGGGTGGCCATCAGGTCCGGCGCGAACAGTTCGGTCAACGAGGCGGCCACGGCTTCCAGGGGCGTGCCGTGGCGGCAGAGGTTGACGTAGCCGTCGACGGCGAGCCGCACTCCGGGCAGCACCCCGCGGCCCGAGAGCAGGTCGGCGCGGTCGAGCCCGGCCGCCTCGCCGAGCCGCAGCCAGCGCTCGATGCCGCCTTCGTCGCCGTCGCCGCCGTCGTGGTCGGTGATCCGGCGGATCCACAGCCGGCGCAGGGCGGGGTCCTCCAGCTTGGCGAGGATCAGCGCGTCCTTGACCGGGATGTGCCGCTGGTAGTGGAAGCGGTTGAGGATCCAGGTGCGCAGCTCCTCCGGCAGCAGGAGCCCCTGGTGCATCCTCAGGTTGAAGGGGTGCCGGTGGTGGTAGCGGCGCTCGGGCACGGCCCTGAGCTCGCTCTCGAAGGTCGTCACCATGTGAGGACCGCTCCTTCCGCGGCCACCCCGAGGCCCCGGTCCGCCAGCTCCTCGTGGAGGGGGGAGTCCGGGTCGACGAGCGGGTTGGTGTTGTTCAGGTGGGTGTAGAGGCACCGGGCGGACAGGGCGGCGAGCCGGTCGCGGGTGGCGAGCACGGGCAGGTGGCCCATCCCGGTGGCGGACTTCGTGGAGAACCCGGCGGTGCGCGGCTCCTCGTCGTCCCAGAAGGTGCCGTCGACCAGGACCAGGTCGGCGTCCTCGCCGAAGCCGTCGGTCCAGACGCCGGTCGACGGCGCGTAGAGCAGTCCGCCCACCCGCAGGGCGCTCACCCAGTCCCCGTCGCAGGCGTCCCGGGCGTAGCGGGGGCGCTTGCCGGAGAGCGGTTCGAGCGCGACGCCGTCGAAGTCCCGCCAGCGCAGGCGGGTGTAGGGCGCGAGGACCTCGCCGAGGCCGAGTCCCTTGTGCACGGCGTCCCGGACCGCGTCGGTCGCCATGACCTCCAGTTCGTCGGCCTCGCGCAGCCGCGCCAGGCCGAGCGTGTGGTCGAGTTCGGCGTCCGTGAGGATCACGCCGGACAGCCGGGTGCGCCGGCCCTCGGGGTGCAGCCAGGGGCAGCGCTCGATCTGTTCGGCGATGTCCGGTGTGGCGTTCACGAGGTACACCCGGCCGGGCTCGGTCTCCACGGCGACGGACGCGTGCAGCCGCCGGCGCGACGGAACCGCGCGTGCCCCGGCACAGCCGGGGCACGCACAGTTCCACTGCGGGACACCGCCGCCGGCTGCCGTACCGAGTACGTGCAGTCGCACAGCGCTTCCTCCCTCTTCGAGTGGTGGTCCTACCGGTGCGGTGCGGTGGCCGCTACCGCTTGGCGAGGTAGTACGCCGAGACCTCCAGAGACGCCTCCACCACCTGGTAGCTCGGCTTGCGCCAACGGGCGTCTTCCGTCGGGGTGTTCGGCCGGTCGGTGGTGCGCTCCCGGGACTGCCGGGCACGCCTGGGCTGTTCCTCGTGACGGGTCATGACTGTCTCACCTCCGTGTCGGGGCTTCACTGCGTCGTGGTGTGGTCGTAGGGGACGGCGAGGATCGCGCCCGGATTCGCCAGGTGGGTGGTCGGGGTACCGCCGTCGCCGCGGACCATGTGCTGGCCTTCGCTGTCGGTGGCGATGTACAGCGTCTTGCCGTCCGGGCTGAGGGCGACGTCGCGGTAGCGGTTGACGGTCCGGTAGAGCTCCTCGTACTTCTTGCCGTCCTTGGAGAGCCGGAAGACGGTGCCGTTCTTCAGCGAGGTGACGAGGACGTCGTCCCCGTACACCTTGAGGCTGCCGGGCGCCATGGTCGGCCAGCACATGTAGGCGGAGGCGGCGTCGGGGCAGACCGGCGTGGTGCCGAAGTTGTGCCCGCTCTCGACGGTCGTCCCGTACGTGCTGAGCGGGGAGACCATGTCCTTGGTGAAGTCCGTCTCCTTCGTCGTCGGCACCTCGGCCGGCGGCGTGTTCGGGTCCGGGTTGTAGGTGAGCTTCTCGCAACCGCCCTTGGCCTGCGACCAGTTGGAGTAGACGTACGCCTTGTCGTCCTTCCACCCGGCGACGTTGGGCCAGCCGTAGTTGCCGCCCTTCGTGATGAGGTTGAACTCGTCGTCGGTGAGCGGGCCGTTCTCGGCCGTGTAGAGGTCCTTGCCGCCGAAGTCCATGCCGTCCGGGTTGCGCATGCCGTAGGCGTAGATGTGGCTGCGGGCGCCGTTCAGCTCGGGGTTGTCGTCGGGGACGGAGCCGTCCGGGTTGATGCGGAGCACCTTGCCCTGGTACAGCGACCAGTCCGACGCGGCGACCTGGGCGGCGGTCGGCAGGTCCTGCGCGTGGTTCGGCAGACAGTAGTCGGCCATGTAGTTGTGGCCCTGGTCGCCGATCGAGTAGTAGAGCTTGCCGTCCTGTCCGTACCGGATCCGGGCCGACTGGTGCTGGTTGTGCCCCGGCAGCCCCGTCAGGACGGGCTGTTCGTCGGAGAGCACGCCGTCCTTCGCGGTGTAGCGGACGATCTTCGTGGCCGAGTCGTTGCCGTTCTTGTAGGTGTAGGCGAGGTAGAGGTAGTCGCTGCCCTTGCCCTTGCCGAAGTCCGGGTGCAACGCGAAGCCCAGGACGCCGTCCTGTCCGTCCTGACTGTGGAAGGCCTTTCCCGTGAGGTCGAGGGCGGTGCTCTTGGCGCCGCTCTGCGGGTCGACCCGGGTGATCTTGAGCCCGGACTTCTCGCTGACCCAGAGCCGGCCGTCGGGGGCGTAGGCGAGCTCGAACGGGTCTCCCAGCCCGTCCGTCACCACCTTCACCTGCGTCTGCGGCGCCTGGGCGGCCTGGGACTGGGGTGCCTGGGACTGCACGGGCTCGGCGGTGACGACAGCGGGCTTCTGCGCGGCGGTGCTGCCGCCGGACGCCGCTCCCCCGTTGTCGGAGCACGACGTGATCAGCGCGGCGGCGGGGATCAGGGCCAGTGCGACCGGGAGCTTTCTCATGATGCCTCCCACTCGTCGTGGCGACGAGTGTCTGGTTTCCGAATGACCGGATTCGGCGATTCCTACGGGGCCGGCCGCGCACGGTGCGGGCGCCCGGCGAGCGGGCCATCGCCAACGGTTGGGGGGCGCCACCGGCGGCGTACGGCCGCCCGGCGTCCCGATCCTCACCGTAGGTCGGGTCCCCCGGATCCGCACCCCTCGTTGACCCGGTCGCGTGGCCCGGACGGCGGGGTCCTCCTCGACAGCAGCGCGGCGAAAAAGGCCGCGCCGGCGCGGGCCAGGATCACCGCGTGGCGCGGGCGCTTCGCATCCATCCGATCGCACCCCGGTCGTCGCAGCTGCGCTTGCCCCTCCCGTCCGCGGCTTCCACTGGCATCATGGACAGGAGCTGACTCTTCGTCAGTTCCCCATCACGGGAGGCGGGATGGCGTTCCGGTTCCACTTCACCGGCGAGGATCTGGCGCGCACCAGGGTCGCGGGGGCGATGGCGGCGATGGTGGAACTGAACGTGGCGGTGCGCGTCCTGCGGGAGGGCTGTACGACCGGGGACGTCGCCGCCGCCGTCCGCATCTCCGCGGCGAGCGCCGGCGAGCACGCGACGGTGCTGCGAGCGGCCGGGCTGGTCACCACCCTGCGGGACCGCAACACGGCGATCCACACCGCCACCGCGGCCGGGCTGACGCTCCTCGCCGCCGCTACGGGCTGAGGCCCGGCCCCGTGCGGGCGGGGCCGGGCCTCAGGTGACGCGGTGTCAGCAGGCGTAGCCGGAGGAGGCGGTCCACTTGTCGAGCTGCGCCCAGGTCCTGGGGCCGACCAGCCCGTCCTTCGGGAGGCCGACGCAGCCCTGGAACCTCTTCACCTCGCTCAGCGTGCCGTTGCCGAAGATGCCGTCGCGGGCCAGGTTGCTGCTCTTCATCGAGTAGTAGAGCTCGCACTGGAGCTGCTTGACGGCCGTCGAGCTGTCGCCGACCGACAGGAACGGCTCACTGCTGGTGTAGTTGCACCGGCTGGACGCCTGCGCGGAAGCGGCGGGCGCGGCGGCGACGCCGATGGAGAGCGCGAGTGCGGCGACGCCGAGGGCGGCGGTGATCCTCTTCATGGGACTGTCCCCTTTCAGGGGTCGTCAGGAAGGCGGGTGCGCGGTGGCGGCACCCGGCAGGACGCCGGTCCGGTACGGTGCGGGACCGGCCGGAGACCATCCCCCGCGGTCTCCGACCGGTGTTCCCCGGCCCGGCACAGCCATCGTGCCGACGGCCCAGGGGCGGTGTCGCCTCGCTTCGGCCTCACCCGAATCACGGACAATCGGGGCTTCCTCCGCACACGGCGCGAATGCCGCTCGCCGTGGCCCCGGAGGATCGAGGGTGTGGTCGCCGCCGATGAACGGGCGGCCGGGCCCGTCGAGTCGGTACCGACCGAAAAGACCACGGGCACAGCCGAGTTCACCCGTGGGGGTCGGGGCCGAGGCTCACGCCCCCGTGCTGGACGGCGAGTTGCGCCGCTGCGGCGCCGCGTCCGGCCGGCCGGTCTCCTCGGCCTCCCGGACGACCACCGCGTCCCCGGCGGCGGCCGCGCTCGCGAAGAAGTCCCGCAGCTCGCGCAGGTCGTGGACGACGAGCGCCGCCCAGGTCTCGGACCAGGGCGTCGGGTACCCGAGGTGCGCGGCCGTGCGGGCGAGCACGCTGTTCTGCTGGCGGACGAGTTCGCCGAGCGCCGAGCCGCGCAGGAAGGCGGAGGCCGCCGCGACCTGTTCGGGGCGCAGCACCGGCATGGCGCCGCCCGGCAGTGCCCCGTCCGGTTCGTGCCGTCCGCCGCCGTAGACGGGCAGTCGGGCGGCCGGGTCGGGGTGCAGCCCGTTCTCGGTGAGCGCGAGTTCCATCAGGACGGCGGTGCGCCGCACGCCGAGGGCGAGCCCGGCGGCGGCCAGCCGGTCGTACCGGAGGTCGCGGTCGCGGGGCACGAGTTCGCCGAGTTCCTCCGGCGAGCAGGTGTCCACGGCCTGACCCGGCAGGCGGCGCCAGAAGTGATCCACACTCACCCGCCCAGCGTAACGAAGTCGCGGGCTGCCGATCCCGCGCCGAGCCGTTCAGACCTCGTCAAACCGGGGTTCGGGCCCCGTCAGGCCGCGTTCAGGCCTCGCCGGCGTGCCAGGCGGGCCATTCCCAGGGACGGTCGGCCCAGTGGACCCGTTGGGGGTCGCGCGGGTCGAGGTCGGGGAAGAGCTGGTGGACGCGCGGCTCGAACTCCTCCGGTGCGAGCGGCTCCCAGCCGTGGCCCTCGAAGCGGACGAGGCGGTAGCGGCTGTCGGTGCGGAACTCGGCCACCTCGACCAGGGGGGTGGCCGTGCTGTTGGTCTCCATGCCCCCCAGCATGTGGCGCGGTGGCAATCAACGCCCGTCCAGACCCCTCTTCCGGGTCATGTCCCGGCGTCGGCGCGCTCGTTGAGCACGGCAAGGTTCTAGGGGGGCCGCTGGAAGGACGAGCACATGACTGGGCAGCCCACCGGAGGGCAGTGGCAGTGGCCGCAGAACGCTTGGCAGCCGCCGCCGGTTCCGACAGATCCGCTACCGCCGTGGTCCACCGCCACACCGCCGAGGCGCCTGTCGCGCAAGGCCTGGACGGCCGCGATGGTCGGCACGGGTGCCGTGCTGGCGTCCGTCCTGGCGATGTGCGGGCCGGGGTCGGGTGACGAGCTCAGCGTGGCGGCGCTGCCGGACGCCTCGCCCACCGCCTCGGACTCGACGACGGCGCGGCTGCTGCCGGTCTCCCCGTCGCCGGTCACGCCGGCGCCGTCCCCGTTGCCGCCGCCCACCCCCGGCGCGGCGGTCCCGGTGACCGGGCCGGGCACGGCGCCGGCCGCGTCCGGTGCCGGGGGCAGCGCGACGCCCGACGCCCAGCACGCCTCGGCGAGTGCGCGCCCCAAGCCGGGGCACAGCCCGCACACCAGCACGCCGGCCCGTGGCCCGTCAGGCGCGCCCGCCCCGGCGAGTACCGGGGCGGGCGGCGGCCAGAACACCATTTGCGACCAGGCCGAGCGGGCGGGCCACTGGCCGCCCGGCTCGGACCAGGCCCGGGTCTGCCACAGCCTCTACGGCTGAACCGGCTGACCCGGCAGCACCGGCTGAATCTGCTGGTCCGGCCGGTCCGACGTCGGCCCGGGAGCCGCAGGCGCGGCCGGAGCGCCCGGACCCGCCGGAGCCGCGGACGCCCCCGGGGCGCCCAGCAGCCCCCTGTCCAGCCGCGGCGCCAGCACCCGCGCCAGGGTGTCGGTGATGTGACCGGTGTCCCGGTACAGCACCACGCCCTCCAGCACGGCCGGGCAGGAGGGCCCGGTGCCGGGGCAGAGCAGCGGGCCGAGGTCGAGGGTCCGCACCCCGTACCGGGCGGCGAGCCCGCCGTCCAGTACGGGGTCGGGCTCGAAGGCGGTGTCGCGCGGGAAGAAGCAGGCGTCGGAGCGCCCGTCGGAGGCGGCCAGGCAGGTCGGGATGTCCTTGCCGGGCATCGGGGTGTCGCCGAGGTAGGCGAGCGGGGCGCCGAGCGCGGTGAGCCGGTCCAGGGTGCGGGTCCAGCCCTCGGTGCGCTCCTCCGGGCTGCCGTAGCGGTTGAGGCCCGCCATCAGGACCAGCCGCGGCTTGGGCCCGGAGGCCAGCCGGGTGAGGGTGTTCTCGCGCCAGCGGTCGCACTCCTCGAAGGTCCGGCCGAGCACGTTGTTGCGCACGGTGAGGGTGGCCAGCGGGCAGCCGGGCTTGACCAGCACCTCCAGGGCCCAGTGCCGCTGCTCGGCGAGGGCGAGGCCGGCGGAGATCCACTGCCCGGCGTGCGAGTCGCCGAGCAGCACGATCCGGTCGGGGCTGTCCTCGGCGCCGAAGAGGCAGCGCGGGCTGCTGTCGGCGTTGAGCGGGATCTCGCAGCCCTTGCCGGGCGGGAAGTCCTCCCGGGCCCGGGCCAGCGAGGGCGTCAGGGTGAGCACCCGGGTGCCGGGGGCGAGCAGGCCCGGGCCGTCGGCGGCTCCGGCGGGCGCCGCGACGGGCCCGGAGGAGGGGTCGCCGAGGGCCCGTACGGTGCCGCCGCCGAGGGTGAGCGCGGCGATCAGCGGGATGACCAGGGCGCTGGCGCCGACGGCGAGCCCGCGCCGGGGTGCCGGGCTGCTGCCGTACCGCAGCGGCTGTTCGACCAGGCGCAGGGTGAGCCAGGCGGGCAGCGCGCTGGCGGCGGTGAGCGCGAGCAGGGTGGTCCAGGGCAGGGCGCCGTACCGGGCCTGGGCGATGGTCAGCACCGGCCAGTGCCACAGGTACCAGGCGTACGAGAGCCGTCCGGCGGCGCGCAGCGGGCGGGTGGCGAGCAGCCGTCCGGCGTCGGCGGCGCCGGGGCCGCCGTGCCCGGCGGCGTGTCCGGCGAGCAGGACGGCGGCGGTGCCGAGGACGGGCAGCAGCGCGGCGGCGCCGGGGAAGGGGGTGTTGCGGTCGTACAGGACCACCGGTGCGAGCACGGCCGCGAGGCCGAGCCAGCCGACCACCCGCAGCGACCACACCACCGGGCGCCGCTCGGCGCGGGAGAGCAGGGCCGGGCCGGCCAGCGCCGCGCAGGCGCCGGCCGCGAACTCCCAGAGCCGGCTGCCGGTGGAGAAGTAGGCGAGCGGCGCGGAGGTGGCCGTCCAGCGCAGGCAGAGCGCCAGTGAGACGCCGCCGACGGCCACCGTGGCGAGGGTGATCGCGAGGGTGCGGCGGCGCCCGCGCAGGTAGCGGGCGAGGCCGAGCAGCAGCACGCCCCAGAGCAGGTAGAACTGGTTCTCCACGCCCAGCGACCAGAAGTGCTGCAGCGGGCTGGGGTCGTGTTCGGCGGCCAGGTAGTCGGTCTGCTGGCCGACGAAGCGCCAGTTGGCGAACTGCCCGGCGGAGGCGATCAGGTCGCGGGCGAGGTCGGTGCCGCGCAGCGGGTCGAGCAGGGCGCCGCCGGCGACGGCGGTGGCGACGAGCACGGTGGCGGCGGCGGGCAGGATGCGCCGGGCGCGGCGGGCGGCGAAGTCCCACAGGCCGAGCGGGCGGCCGACGAGCAGGCCGGTGATCAGGAAGCCGGAGATGACGAAGAAGACGTCGACGCCGACGAAGCCGCCGGTCAGGCCGGGGACGGCGGAGTGGAAGGCGAGGACGGAGAGCACGGCGACGCCGCGCAGCCCCTCGATGTCGGGGCGGAAGGCGGTGCGCCGGCGGGCCTGCCCGCTCTCGGCGACGGTGGCGCGCTGCGGGGCGGCGAGTTCCCGGTCGACCCGGACGACGCCGGGCAGCAGGTCGACGCCTGGGCCGGACGCGGCGGAGGTCGGAGCGGAGGGCTGGACGTCAGCGGAAGAGGAGGACGACGACGGTGGTGGTACGGCCGTTGACACGGCGGTGCTCCTTGCAGGGCTGGCAGCGGTTTGTCGGGCCCGCCGGGCCGATGGGGCGGCCGGGCGGTGTCCGCGCCGGTGGGGCGACGCGCAAGGAAACGCAACAGGCAGGTGTTGCAGTGGAAGTGACGGTCCGTCAGAAGATCAGTGGGTCGGCCCAGCCGGAGGCCAGCAGCCCGCACAGCAGCAGCGCGGCGGTGACGGCGACGGCCTCGGCCCGTCCGAACCCGAGGTCGGAGCGGCCCGGTGCGGGCGCGGCGACCTCACCGACGGCGGCACCCTTGCCCCCGTTGGTCCCGTTCAGCAGCGGCCACAGCTCCCGGATCAGCGGGACCATGGTGTAGGTGGTGAGCGCGAGCAGTCCGGCGAGCGCCCAGTACGGCCGCCAGCCGTACAGCAGCGCGGCCCGGACCAGCCCGGCGGCGCCCGCGAGGACGACGAGCCCGAGCCAGGCGACCCCGATCCGGGCGACGGTGCGGGCGAGCGTGCTGCCGCCGGAGACGGCGCCGGTGGGCACCCAGTCGGCGGAGCGGCGGCGCAGCGCGTGCGCGATGGCGACCACGTGGCAGAGCCCGCCGAGGAGTTGGACCCGGGTGACCTCGAAGCGCCAGCGGGTGCGGGACATCGCGGGCAGCAGCACCAGGGCGACCCAGATCGGCGGCAGGAACGGCAGCACCTGCCAGGGCTGGATCTCCTCGGGCCGGAAGAACAGCATGATCAGGGCGGGCAGCGGTACGGCGAAGACGTTCACCGCGCTGGTGACGTAGCCGAGGATGCCGTTCCAGAAGCAGAGCCGGGCGGACTTCGGCAGCGGGCCGCGGCGGAAGTCCGGGTCGCGGACGAGCGCCAGGGAGCCGAGGCACCAGCGGTACTGCTGGCTGATGAAGGCGGGCAGGCCGGTGGGCGACATGCCCTTGGCGACCAGCGCGGGGACGTAGCGGGTGGACCATCCGGCGCGGGCGAGGGCGAGGCCGGTGTAGAGGTCCTCGCTGTGGTCGATCTCGGCGAAGCCGCCGATCCGCTGCAGCGCGGCACGGCGGTACAGGGCGTTGGTGCCGCAGCAGACGGTGCCGTCCTGCGCGTCCCGGGAGGGCTGGATCCAGCGGTAGAAGATCTCCTGGGTCGCTCCCGCGGCGCGTTCGAGCCAGGACATGTCGGCGTCCGTGTCGAAGCACTGCGGGCTCTGCACGATGCCGACCCCGGGGTTGTCGAGGTAGGGCACCAGGTGGTGCAGGAAGTCGGGGCGGGGGCAGAAGTCGGCGTCCAGGACGGCGACGATCTCGCCGGTGCCCTCGGCCAAGCCGTGGTTGAGGTTGCCGGCCTTCTTGAACCGGCCCCGGTCGGGGCGGGCGTGGTAGCGGAAGCCGTAGGACTCGGCGAGTTCGCGCACCTCGGGGCGGCCGGCGTCGTCGAGGACCAGGACGGTCAGCTCACCGGGCCACTGGACGGCCGCGGTGTACCGGTAGGCGTTGTCCAGGACGGCCAGCGGTTCGCCGGCGGTCGGCAGCAGCAGGTCCACGCTCGGGGCGCGGGCGGGGCTCCAGGCGCGCAGCAGCAGGTCGTGCGAGTCGCGGGTGAAGCGCCGGGCGCGCTGGCCGTCGGTGAGCGAGAGCAGCCAGGTGGCCGCGTTGAGCACGGTGAGCACCAGGAAGGGCCAGAGCAGCGGCTTACTGAGGGCGAACAGGCCGAGCGTGGCGGTGGCTCCCGCGTAGGAGAGGGTGGCGCAGAGCAGCACCCAGCGGCGCTGCGGGCCGAAGTACCAGTAGAGCTCCTCGTCGTCGGGCGGGCTGGGCAGCCGGTGGTCGTCGGGGTCCGCGGGTGTCCGGCGCGGACCGGTGTCGGGTGCGGGCATGGCGGTGCCATGGAGAACGGGCATGCGGAAATGGCCCCCCTGGGCAGCGGACGGAACGTGGCCGTTCGCACTCAGCCTCTCACATTGGCCTAGACCAATAATGAACGAGGTATGACATCTCCGCATCGCCCCAGCTCAGCGAGTTGACGGCGGATCACCTGCGGAAACCCGGTCCAGCGGAACTGAACCGAACCCCGAGGACGGGCCGTTTCCGAGGCCGTCAACCACCGGTACGACTACTGGTACGACCGCCCGGACGACCCGGCCCCGGCCTCCGCACAGCCGTCAACTTCCGTACACGGACGTCAATTCCCGGCGGACTCCGCCTTCAACTCCTTGACGAGGTGCGCGAACCGGAGGTCCGGGCGCCGCGGGATCCCGAAGCGCTCGTCGCCGTACGGGAACGGGCTGAACTCGCCGGTGCGCCGGAAGCCGCGCCGCTCGTACCAGGCGATCAGCTCGGCGCGCTGCTCGATCACCGTCATCTCCATCGCGCCGACGCCCCACTCCTCGCCCGCCACCCGCTCCGCCTCGGCCAGCACGGCCCGGCCGATGCCGCCGCCCTGGAGCCCGGGACGCACCGAGAACATGCCGAAGTAGGCCAGCCCGCCGCGCCGCTCCAGCTGGCAGCAGGCGACCAGCTCGCCGTCCCGCTCGGCGAGCAGCACCACGCCGTCGGGGTGGCCCACGGCCTCGGCGACGGCCTCCGGGTTGGTGCGCCGGCCGCCCAGCAGGTCCGCCTCCGTGGTCCACCCGGCCCGGCTGGAGTCGCCCCGGTAGGCGGACTCGACCAGCGCGACCAGCGCCGGGACGTCGGCGGGCGTGGCGGGCCGGAACACGGGCTCCCCGGCGGGCCGGGCGGAGTCGGTGGCGGTCTCGATCATGGCTGGTCTCTCCTCACGTGCAGGGGGCCGCCCGTGGTGGCCGGCCCGCGGGCATCGTGCCACAGCGCCCCCGCCGCACCCGGCGCCGCCTCCGCTGCCCGCCCCTCCCCCGACCCCCCTCCCGGCCCCTCCGTCGCCCCCGCCGCCGATCCCTCCCCGGGGCCGGCCGCACCGGCAGAACCGGCAACGCCGGTTGCCGGTCCTGGCGTTCCGACCGAGGTGACGTGCGTTCACCATGTGAAAAAAGATGCCTGGTGGCGGTGCCAGGTACATGGCTACTCTGCGGTACGGCCGGTCAGACCCCGGCCGAACCGGGTCATTTCGACCTTCCCCACGCTCGGACCAGAGGAGTGCTCATGCCCCGCTCTTCCCGCTCCGCCCGCACCACAGCCACCGCCGCGAGCACCGCCGCGGCCGCCAGACCGGCCCGCCGCCGACTGCCCGCACTGGCCGCCCTCGCCGCCGCGACCGCCCTGGTCGCCGGCGCCGCCGCCCCCGCGTACGCGGCCGACCCCGCCCCGGTCGCCCCCGTCGCCGAGGGCCGTCCCGGCTTCCACCCCGAGCAGGACTTCGCCGGCTCCACCGTCGCCGCCCGCGAGGGGCGAAGCACCGCCGCCCCGTTCGCCTCCCTCGCCGCCACCCAGACCCCGGGCCTGGACGTCTCCGGCTACCAGGGCAACGTCAACTGGTCCTCGGTGGCGGCCAACGGCGCCAAGTTCGCCTACGTCAAGGCGACCGAGGGCACCGGCTACACCAACCCGTCCTTCGCCCAGCAGTACAACGGGTCGTACAACGCCGGCCTGGTCCGCGGCGCCTACCACTTCGCGCTGCCGAACGCCTCCTCCGGCGCCACCCAGGCCAACTACTTTGTCAGCCACGGCGGCGGCTGGTCCGCCGACGGCAAGACCCTGCCGCCCGCACTGGACATCGAGTACAACCCCTACGGCGCCACCTGCTACGGCCTCAGCCAGAGCGCCATGGTCAGCTGGATCCGCGACTTCAGCAACACCGTGCACTCCCGCACCGGCCGCTACCCCACCATCTACACCACCACCAACTGGTGGACCCAGTGCACCGGCGACAACGGCGGCTTCGGCACCACCAACCCGCTCTGGATAGCCCGCTACGCCTCCTCCGTCGGCACCCTGCCGAACGGCTGGGGCTACCAGACCTTCTGGCAGTTCGCCGACTCCGGCACCTTCCCCGGTGACCAGAACTACTTCAACGGCGCGGCCGACCGCCTCCGCGCCCTCGCCCTGGGCTGACCCCGCGCAAGAACGTCGCCCCCGGCCTGGACCGGGGGCGACGTCCGGGATGTACGGATGTCCGGGCTCAGCCGTCGATGCGGTGCTGGCTCCAGAAGGAGCTCAGGTCCACCGTGGTGGCGGCCTGGGCCGCGGCCTTGAACTCCGCGGTGGTGGAGACGCCGTACCAGTGCGCCTGCGCGTAGTTCCGCAGCAGCGTGGTCATCGCGCTGTCGCCGATCGTCCGGCGCAGGTCGTGCAGGGCGCACTTGCCGTAGCCGTAGACGACCGTCGAGTAGCGCGAGGAGTTGGCGTCCCAGTACGCCATCGAGTTGGTGATCCGCTCCGCCGAGGACGCCCAGGAGACGCTGTTCCAGCAGCCGTTGCCGGTCTTGCCGAGGGCGAGGTCGGTGGCGTAGTCGGTGAAGGCCTCGTCCAGCCAGGGGCCGTTGTACTCGTCGTCGCCGACGATGCCGTACCACCACTGGTGGCCGATCTCGTGGGTGAGCGCCGTGGTGCTGACCAGGTCGAGGACGAAGCCCGGGTACTCCATGCCACCGAACCAGAAGTTGTTGTCGAGCACCGCGTCCAACTCGCCGTACGGGTAGGCGCCGAAGCGCTGGGCGTGAGCGTCGACCGCCGAGGTCGCGGTGGAGAGCATCGACTGGGAGTCGGCCGCGCTGATCCCCGCCACCGAGTAGACGTTGACCTTCACCCCGGCGGCGGAGGTGCCGGAGATCCTCGTGAACGGCCCGGCGCCCCAGGCGAAGTCGCGCACCTTGCTCGCGGTCGCCTTGGTGACGGTCCGTCCGGCCGTGCCGGGGGTGTCCACCGAGGTGCCGGTCGCGGGCACCAGCAGACCGCTCGGGTGGTCCAGGGTGACGGCGAAGTCCGCGGCCACCGAGTAGAAGGACTCGCCGTTGTTGGTGTACGGGTCGAGGTGCCAGCCGGCCGCGTCCCGTATCGCCAGGACGGGCAGGGCGTTGCCGAGGAAGTTGTACGCGCCGTCGTGGCCGAAGCGGTCCGCGCCGCTCGGCACGGTGATGCCGAGGTCGAAGGCGACGGTGCCGCTCTGGCCCTGGGCGAGCGGGGCCGGCAGGGTGATCTTGAGCGCGGTGCAGTTCACCGTGAGCGGTGAGGGCGTGCCGCCGGTCACGTTGGTCACCGTGATCGGGGTGCTGGGGCAGCTGCCGTGGGCGTTGTCCCACAGCCGCAGGTACACCTCGTTCAGCGGGTCGGGCGAGGCGTTGGTGAACGTCACGCTCTCGTGCCCGGTCCAACTGCCGCCGGAGGAGTCGCTGGTGAGGCCGACGGTGTACGTCGGCGCGACCGGGGTGCGGGTCGGGTCGCCGGGCTGGGGCGACGTGCCGCCGCCGGAGACGTCCAGGGTGACGTCGTCCAGCACGAAGCTGGTCTGCAGGCTGGCGTCCTCGACGCCGGTGAAGGCGAGCGTCACGGACTGGCCGGCGAAGGCGGAGACGTCGAGCGTCTTGTGCACGTACCCGGCCTTCGCGTCCAGGTTGGAGTAGGTGGCCAGGGTGGTGGAGCCGAGCTTGACGGTCAGCTTGTCGTACGCGGTGCTGCCGGTCGTCTCGGCGGTGTCGACGTGCAGCCAGAACCCGAGCGTCGCGGTGCCGCACCCGGCGGGGAGGGTGACGGACTGCGAGAGCGTGTCGGTGTGGCTGGAGCCGTAGCCGTCGAGCCAGGCGTAGGAGCTGCCGGAGTGGGCGCTCTGGCCGGTGTCGGCGGTGATCGCGCCGCTCGGCGCCGACCAGGACGAACCACCGGACTCGAAACCGCCGTTGGCCACCACCTGGGCGGGTGTGCAGTCCGCGGCGCTCGCCACATTGGGGGTGGCGAGCGCCGCGAGGCCGGTCGCCGCGAACAGGGCGGCGCCGGTCAGGGCAGGCAGGAGTCTTCTCATCGGAGCCTCTCGTGGGGAGCGGGCCGGGAGCAGCAGCGTGACAGCAAACCCGCACCTTTGAAAGGCTCATGACATGAGACGCATACGCCTCACCCCACCCGACGGCAGCCCTACCGCAGCACCGGGAGCACCGCCTCGGCGCTACGGCCGGTCGCCGCCTCGATGAAGGCCACCGGGTCGGCCACCTCCGCCAGCAGGGCGCGGGTGAAGTGCAGCGCCCCCTCGGCGGGCGGCGGGCCGCCGACGGCCGCGATCAGGTCGAGCAGGTGGACGGTCGCCTCCATCAGCGCCACCTCGCCGAGCGCGCCGACCGTCACGCTGCCGAGCAGCGGGTGCGCCACCGTGGCCCCCGGCGGCAGGTCCGCGAGGCCGGCCAGCGCCGCCGGGCCCTCGACGCCGAACCGGGCGATCAGCACGGCGGGTTCGGCCACCTCGGCGGTCCGCTTCGCCGCCTCGGCGACCTGCCCGGCGGCGGTGTGGGCGATGCCGCCAGGCCGGTTGTAGGCCCGCAGGATGCCGGCCCCGTCGGCCACCTCGGCCGGCGTGTCCAGGACTGCCGCGCGCAGCCCGGTGAACATCTCCGGCACCGGCGCCACGTGCGCGAACAGCTCCCGTACGGTCCACTCGGGCAGCCGGGTGGGGCGGTCCCAGTCCTCGGCGGCCAGGGCCGCGCCCCGCTCCGCCCAGGAGGACCAGGCCTCCGCCAACAGCACGCGCACGGGATCGTTCTGACTGTTCATCGGCTCTCCTCGGGACGGTGATCACGGGATCGCCCCACGCTATCCCGGGCCCGCGGAAAGCCGTTTGCCACCCCCGCCCCGGGCCGTCACCATCGACCCATGACCGTCTCCGCCACCCGCCCGCTGCCCGTACCCGCCGCCACCCGCCCGGCCCCGGTCCAGCAGCAGCCCGGCCGCCCCCGGAGGCCCGACGCCCCCCGCGCATGAGGGCCGCGCTGGCCGCGGGGCTGCTCGCCGGGCTCGGCGTGGCCGTCCCGGTGGGGGCCGTCGGGGCCTACCTGGTGTCGCTCACCGCGCGCACCTCGCTGCGCACCGGCGCCTGCGCCGCCCTCGGCGTGGCCACCGCGGACGGGCTGTACGCCCTGCTCGCGGCGGCCGGCGGCACCGGCCTCGCACCGCTGCTCGAACCGGTCGCCCGGCCGCTGCGGATCGCCTCCGCCCTGGTGCTGCTCGCCCTGGCCGCGCGGACGGCCGCCACCGCACTGCGCGGCCGCTCCGGCCCCGCCGCCGGAGCGCGGCCGTCGTCGCCCACCCCCGCCCGGGCCTTCCTCGCCCTGCTGGGCATCACCCTGTTGAACCCGCTCACCGTGCTCTACTTCGCCGCCCTGGTGCTCGGCGGCGGCAGCCAGGACGGCGTCCCCGCCCGGGCGGCCTTCACCCTCGGCGCCTTCGCCGCCTCCGCGTGCTGGCAACTGCTGCTGGCCTCCGGCGGCGCCCTGCTCGGCCGGGCCCTCACCGGCCCGCGCGGCCGGCTGCTGACCGCCCTCGGCTCCGCCGCCCTGGTCGCCGCGCTCGCCGTCCGGCTGCTGCTCGACTGAGGCCGGCGCCGGGCGTGGTGACCGGCGCCGCCGGGTCGGACGCGCTCAGCGACCGGGCGCCGGAAGGAGGTTGGCGAGCGGGTGCGGAGTGGCGTCACACACCGCGACCGGCCCCGCCACCCCGGTCGCCGCCCCCACCGCCCCTCCCCCGGTCATCTGACCAGCGGGATCGGCAGCACCGCCGCCGCGCCGCCGCGCGGCCGTTTACGTCCTATTCCTCCCTTGTATCCTGGTTCTGTATCCGCTGAGTGACATCCGCCGAAGACCCAGCCCGGCAGCGGGCCCCGCGCCCAAGCCGAGCCGACCGCCCGACGACGCCGCCACCGACCCGGAGGAGTGCGGAGATGGCCGAGCAGGACGCCCCCGAGAGGCGGGGCCGGCTGAGCCGCCCGCTGGTACTGGGCGCCGCCGTGGCCCTGGTCGACCGCGAGGGCCTGGCCGCGCTGACCATGCGCAGGCTGGCCGCCGATCTCGGCGTGGAGTCGATGGCCCTGTACCGCTACACCCCGGGCAAGGAGGCGCTGATCGACGGCCTGGTCGAGGCCTACTTCGACGAGATCAACGCCCGGCTGCGGGCCGGCGCCGCCCGCGGCCCCCACGAGGACGGCTGGCGCGCCGAACTGCGCCGGATCGCCCGGGCGTTCGCCGCCACCGCGCACGCCCACCCCGAGATCCTGCCGCTGGTCGCGACCCGCCCGCTGGCCGTCCCGGTGGCCCGCCGGCCGGCCTCGGTGCTGGAGCTCACCGAGCACATCCTGGCCGTACTCGGCCGAGCCGGCTTCGACGACGCCGGCGCGCTGACCGTCTACCGCACCTTCGTCGCCTGGAACCTCGGCTGCCTGCTGGTGGACAAGCGCCAGGTGGTCGACAACCCGAACGAGCCGGACCCGGCCCTGCGGCTCGGCCTGCACCGGCTGCCCGCCGCCGACTACCCCAGGCTGCGCGCCCTGGTGCCCCGGTTCTCCGACTTCGACGACGAGGCCGAGATGCTGAGCGGCCTGGACAGCCTGCTCGACGGGATGCCCGAGCCGCCCCTTGACGGCTTCTACGGCGGCGACGCATCCTGAGGATACGAGGTACACGTCGGACATATCCGCTTGAATCCGGCACCGCTGAGCCGGCCGTGGGCCGCGCTCCCCCGGCGCCCGAGAAGAGGTCGCCATGTCCGCCGTTCCCACCCGACCGCCCCGACCCGACATCCTGCGACTCCGCGTCACCGCCAGGGACCCGGAGGTCCTGCGCGCCCTGCTGCGCGAGGCCCGCCCCGACACCGGTGGCCGCCCGCACGTCGACCCGGACGGCAGCGTCGGCATCGACGTCTACGCCCCGGAGGACCGGATCGCCGCCCTCGAACGCGAGGGCGTCACCGTCACCCGGATCGGCAACGCCAGCGAGGCCGGCCGCGCCGCCCAGGCCGAGGTCGGCACCGGCGACCGGTTCGCCGCCGCCGACGCCGTCCCGCACGGCCTCGCCGCCAAGCCCGCCGGCTGAGCCGGGAGGTCGTCATGCCGTACCTGAACATCACCGAGGTCGAGTCCGCCGTGGCCAGCCTGGCCACCGCCTACCCCGGCACGTCCGAACTGCTCACCCTGCCCGAGCCCTCCATCGAGGGCCGCACCGCCCACGCCCTCAGGATCGGTGCACCGGCCCCGGTCCCCAAGAGCTGCGTGATGATGATCGGCGGTGTGCACGCCCGTGAATGGGGCAGCTGCGAGATCCTCGTCCACCTCGCCGCCGACCTGCTGGAGGCCCAGCGCGACGGCACCGGCCTCGGCTACGGCGGCACCGTCTTCACCGCCGACCAGGTCCGCAACCTGCTCCAGCGGCTGGACCTGGTGTTCTTCCCGCTGGTCAACCCGGACGGCCGACTGTTCAGCCAGACCGCCGACCCGATGTGGCGCAAGAACCGCGACCCGGCCAACGCCGGGGGCAGCACGAACCCCGACTGCGTCGGCGTCGACCTCAACCGCAACTACGACTTCCTCTTCGACTTCGCCACCGCCTTCGCCCCGACCGCCACCCCGCAGGTGTCGGCCGACCCGTGCGACCAGCAGGTCTACGAGGGCCCGAGCGCCTTCTCCGAGCCCGAGACCCGCAACGTCCGCTGGCTGCTGGACCAGTTCCCGCGGACCGGGTGGTTCGTCGACGTGCACAGCTACTCCCAGGACATGCTCTACAACTGGGGCGACGACGAGAACCAGTCGGTCACCCCCGCCATGAACTTCCGCAACAGCCAGTACGACGGCAAGCGCGGCCTGCCCGGCGACGTCGCGTACGCGGAGTACATCCCCAAGACCGACGCCGACACCGCCGTGCTGCTCGCCGAGGCCTTCTGCCAGGGCCTGCACGGCGTGCGCGGCCTGGCGTACAAGCCGCTGAGCGGCTTCCACCTGTACCCGACCAGCGGCACCAGCGACGACTACGTCTTCGCCCGCCACTTCGTCGACCCCGAGCAGGGGAAGGTGCTCGGCTTCACCGTCGAGTGGGGCACGCAGTTCCACCCGCCGTGGGCCGAGATGCAGCGGATCGTCCTCGACGTGGACGCCGGGCTCGTGCGGTTCTGCCTGGCCACCGCCTGAACCCCTGCCCCGAAAGCCACAGTGCCCGACAGCAGGGCGCCCGCCACGACCGGTCGTGGCGGGCGCCTTGGGATGCGGGGGTGCGCGGGTGCTCAGGCGGCCCGGTGGAAGAAGAACGGGTCGATGGACGGCGGCACCCGGGTGACCCCGTCCGAGCTGAGCAGTTGGTGGGTGGTGAAGTTGGCGTTGCGCTGGTAGGTCACGCCCACCGGGAAGTTGGCCCGGTCGGGGGTGTTGTTGCCGGCGAAGACGCCGTAGAAGTCCTTTCCGACCGTGACCATCCGGAGGTAGTCCCCCAGGTACGGCAGCTGCGTCCCGGCCGGCGGCACGTCGCCCGGGGCCTGGTGCAGCACATGGCTCTCCGTCGTCCCGAAGCCGTCGGCGGTCAGTTCCAGCACCGTCGACCACTGGTTGTGGACCAACTGCTGGTAGACCAGCCCGACCAGGCCGTCGGAGTTGACCGCCAGCGACGGGTTCTTGCCGTTGACCACGTCCGGGCGCGCCGCGGCCCAGGTCTGGCCCCGGTCCGCCGAGTGACGGCTGTGCAGCACGTAGTCGGTGGGGGCGGTTCCGCCGAGGTTGTCGCAGTAGGCGATCCAGACGCTGTTGGAGTCGGTGGGGTCCACGGCGACGGCCAGGTCCGCACCGGTGCGCTCCTGGCCCAGCGACCGCTGGTGCGGGTTGAACCGGGCCTTGCGGCCGGTGACCACGCGCTGGCCGACGTCGCCGACGGCCGAGTCGAGGAGGTCCTCGAAGGGGTTCGGTCCGACGCCGCCCTTGTCGTCACGGGTCATCACGACGTCGAAGGTGATCAGGGCCCCCGCGCCGGTGGCGGTCACGCTCAGGAAGGCGACGTAGATCGTGCCGTCCGGGTGCGCGGCGATCCGCACCGGCGGCCCGTCGAAGAGCGTGCCGGTGTGCCGGTCGAGCTTGACGGGCGCGAAACCGGCCGGAGCGGGCCCGGTGCCGGCGTCGTTCGAGACGTCCACGGTGGCGGTGCCGCCGGGCTGGGCGACGTCGTTGCTGCCGATGTACACCCGGTCGCCGCTGCCGCCGTTCGCCGTGACGGTGGTGGCGACGACCCAGGGCTGGTCCTCCCCGCTCCGGTCGACGAGCACGGCCATCGGCGTGCTCGCGGTGATGTCCGGCGCGCGCAGGATCTGCAGGTCGCCGCTCTGGCCGTTGAGGATGCCGGTGTAGAGCCGGCCCCCCGCCCCGCCGAAGCCGACGCTGATGTCCCCGGTGCCGAGTGCCCCGTTGCCCGGGACGACGCTGTTCAGCACCCAGGTGTCCCCGCCGTCCGTCGAGACGTAGACGGGGGCGAGCGGCCCGTTCATCGGGTCGGGGGTGAAGGCGGTCGCGACCATCTCCAGCGGGTTCTCCGGGTCGACCGCGAGGTTGGGCTCACTGTCCAGGTTGGTGTCGCCGCTCAGCGCCTTCGGGGTGATGTTGACGACCTTGATGGTGGGCATGTCGGCTCACCTCCGTTCCCGCAGCACGGCGAGCTTCTGCGCCGGCTGGTAGTCCTCGGGGTGGAGCAGCCGGTACGGCGCCCGCGCGGCGAGCTCGCCCCCGGTGGCGTGCAGCAGCCACAGGCCCAGCTGCCCGGGCGTCGGTTTGGGCACCGCGCGCCAGCGGATGTCCCCGCTCGCCGGGTAGAGCACGGTGGTCGGTCCGGGGGCGGCGCCGCCGGACTCGACGAGCGAGACGTCGAGCGTGGCCCGCCACCAGTGCGGGTCGTGCTCGGAGTACTCGGCCAGGCCGAGGTCCTCCAGGCCGACCACGGTGGCGACCACGACGGCGTCCGCCTCGGCGGCGTGCGCGGCCAGGTCCTGGTCGCGGATCTCCCGCTGCACCGAGGAGAAGGGGAGTTCGTCGGCCGTGGTGGCGGCCAGCGAGACGTGCTGCCGGACGGCGTCGGCCGGCAGCCGGCCGACCTCGGCCACGCCCAGGCCCTCCCCGTAGACCATCCCCCTGGTGAAGAAGGCCGCCGTGTCGCCGACCTTCAACAGCTCGGCGTCGGCGGCCAGTTGGACGGTGACCTCGCTGCCGCCGAGCTGCCGGAAGGCCGCGGGTGCGTGCAGCACCTGGTCCACCCGGACCACGGCGGTCCGTTCGTTCCTGGCCTCGGCCGGCAGGGCGGCGAGCGAGGTGCCGCCGACCCTGGTGACGGTGCCGAGGAAGCTCAGCGGCGCACTCCGGACGAGGTCGGTCAGCCGGGGTGCGGCGGCTGGTGCGGTGTCGGTCATGACGGTCCTCCGATCCGCTCACCGCGCGGCGCGGACCGGGGCCGGGTGCGCCCGGCGCCACTCGGTCCGCGCGCCGAGCGCGCACCCGGCGGTGACGGCGGCCGCGAGCGCGACCACCAGCCACTCCGCGGCGCCGCTGCCGGCGTCCGGGTCGAGGCCGAGCAGCGTCTCGATCCACTGCGGCCACACCAGGGTGAGCAGGAACAGGAGCCCGGACAGCGCGCCGAGGGCCGTCTCCAGCCAGAATCGCGGGCGCACCGGGCTCGGTCGTCGATGGGCGGGGGCTTGTTGGGAAGGCATTGCCGCGCCTCCCCTCTCCCTCCACCCGGGCCGCGCCCGGCGCGCCACGCGCGCCGTCCCGGTGCCGCCGGGCCGCACGGGCCCCGCGACACGGCCGGCCGGACCGGCCCGGGTCGGGGTCTGCTCCCGTCGGCGCCGCCGGTCGGGGGCGTGGCCGCCGCGGGAGGGTGCTGCTGGGGGCGCGGCGCGGGGCCGCGCGGGGGGCCGTCTCTCGGGGCCGGGTGGTGCCGAACGTCGTCGGCGCCGTACGTCTACGAGGCACACGTACGAGGGACACGTACTGCGTATACGAGTCTGCTCGCCTCGTCGCAGCAGGTCAAGGGGCCCGGAGCGGCACGGGCGGCACGGGCGGCACGGGCGGCACGGGGCTCCGGCTCAGACCCGGGCGCCGAGCATCCGCAGGACCAGCTCCCCGTAGCGGCGCCCGAGCTCCTCCGGCGCCTCGGAGGAGTTGTCGGTGTACCAGCGGGAGACGTCGATGCCCAGCGAGGTGACCGCGCGGGCCGCCGTCCGCACCTCCGCCACCTGGAACTCCCCCGCCGCCACGCCCGCCTCGATCAGCGCGCTGACCTCGCGCTCGATGTCCAGCCGCAGCGCCGCGACCACCGCGTAGGCGTCCTCGGGCAGCGCGTGCAGCTCGTAGTTGACCACCCGGCCGACCGTCCGGGCCCGGGCGTGCCAGGCGGTGAACTGCTCGACCAGCTCCCGCATCCGCTCGGCCGGTCCGCCCCCGCCGGCCACCGCGCCCCGGACCAGGGTCAGCGTGGCGGCGTGCCCGGCCCGGCTGATCTCGGCCAGCAGCGCGGCCTTCGACTGGTAGTGGATGTACAGCGCGGCCGGACTCATCCCCGCCGCCGTGGCGATGTCCCGGGTGGTGGTGGCGTGGAAGCCGCGCTCCGCGAACGACTCGACGGCGGCCTGGAGCAGCCGGTACGCCGCTTCGGGGCGGGCGTCGGCGCCGGGCAGGGTCGGCCAGAGGTCGGCGAGCGGGGTGCTGGTCATGGCGTCATCCTCCCAGAGAAACTCGTACAGGCTTTCGCGCCGGCCACCCCTCGGCCCGACCCCCGACCCGGGCCGGCGTGCGACGGGCAAGCGGTCGGCGGACTGTTGACAGCCTCCCGCACCGACAGCATGCTGAGCAAGCGCTTAGTCAGCTGACAGCAGGGATCCCCCGCACGAAAGGCAGGACGCTCCGTGGTGCACTCCTTCAAGGGCCGGGTGGCCGTCGTCACCGGATCGAGCCGGGGCATCGGCCTCGGCATCGCCCGCGAGCTGGTCGACCGCGGGGCCAGGGTCTGCCTCACCGCCCGCAACCCGGAGCCGCTGGCCGAGGCCGTCCGCGACCTGGGCGGCCCGGAGAACGCGATCGCCGTCGCGGGCAAGGCCGACGACCCGGCGCACCAGGAGGAGACGGTCACCCGCACCCTGGAGGCCTTCGGCCGGCTCGACCACCTGGTCAACAACACCGGCATCAACCCGGTCTACGGGCCGGTCCTCGACACCGACGAGGCCGCCGCCGCCAAGATCCTCGCCGTCAACGTGCTGGCCCCGCTGGCCTGGACCCGCCGCGCGCACGCCGCGTGGCTGGGCGAGCACGGCGGCTCGGTCGTCAACGTCGCCTCCATCGCGGGCATCCGCTCCTCGCTCGGGATCGGCATGTACGGCGTCAGCAAGGCCGCGCTGATCCGGCTCACCACCGAACTCGCCGCCGAGCTGGGCCCCCAGGGCATCCGGGTCAACGCCGTCGCCCCCGCCGTGGTCAAGACCAGGTTCGCCGAGGCCCTGTACGAGGGCCGCGAGGAGAAGGTCGCCAAGGCCTACCCGCTCGGCCGCCTCGGCGTCCCCGAGGACATCGCCGGCGCCGTCGCCTTCCTGCTCTCCCCCGACGCCGGCTGGATCACCGGCCAGACCCTGGTCGTGGACGGCGGGGTCACCCTGGGCGGCGGCATGTGACCCGGAGGTCACCGCCCCTCGGCGATGACCTCCAGGGCCGGGCGGGGCGCGCGGCCGAGCAGGGCCGCGAGGTCGCCCGGCCCGCCCGGGCCGGCGAGGAAGCCGTGGGCGATCGCCGAGTAGGTGCCCACCACCATCGGCACCTGGAAGTCCCGCGCGTCCGAGGCCGCCACCGCCGCCCGGGCCTCCGTCAGCCGTCCCGGCCGGTACGCGGCGCCGAGCGCCTCGGCCACCTCCGCGCCGCCCACCGCCCGCTCCCCCACCAGCTCGTACGTCCGGCCCGCGTGCCCGGCGGGCGCCAGGGCGACGTTCACCGCCGCCTCGGCCAGGTCCGCCCGGGCCACCGCCGCGAGCCGCCCGTCGCCGAGCGGGGCGCTGATCACCCCGTCCGGGCCGGGGGCGGCGATCGCGCCCAGGAACTCGGCGTACAGGCCGTTGCGCAGCACCGTCCAGCGCAGGGTGGCGGACGCGCGCAGCCGCCGCTCGGTCCAGCGGTGGGCGAGGGCGTAGGGCAGGTGGTCGCCGTCGCCGGAGAGGCTGGTGTAGACCACGTGATCGACGCCCGCCCGCTCCGCCGCCCCGATCGCGGCGCCGTGCCGGGCGATCACCACGTCGTCCTCGGCGGCGCCGGCCGAGATCAGCAGCAGGGTCCGCACGCCGGTGAAGGCCTCCGCCAGTGTCCGCGGCCGGTCGAAGTCCACCAGCCGGGCCGGGACGCCCGCCGGCACCCGCTGCGGTGTGCGCGAGCCCGCGACGACGCCCTCCCGCCCGGCGAGCCGCTCCAGTACGAGCGCGCCCAGGCCTCCGTTGACTCCGGTGACGAGCAGCATGGGGTTCCTCCAGGGATGGTCGGTCGAGCAGATGATCGTTCGTCGGCTTCGCGACCATCCTCGGTAGCCTGGGCGTCCGGCGTAAGGAGGCACTTCCATGTCAGCAGGGCACACCGCGGTAACCACCCCCCGCCCGGTGGTCTGGTGCGAGGACGGCGTGGACTGCGGGATCCGCGACCTGCTGGACCGCCTGGGCGACAAGTGGTCCGTCCTCACCGTCGTCGAACTCGCCCAGGGCGTACGGCGGTTCCGCGAGCTGCAGCGTGCGCTGCCGGGCATCTCGCAGCGGATGCTCACGCTGACCGTGCGCCGCCTGGAACGGGACGGCATGGTCTCGCGGACCGTCCACCCGACCGTCCCGCCGCAGGTGGAGTACGAGCTGACGCCGCTCGGCCACAGCCTGACCCACCTGGTGCGGGCGATGACGGACTGGTCGTACGACCACCACGACGCGATCGTCGACTCCCGGCGGCGGTGGGACGGGGCCCACCCGGGCTCCGGGATCCGCTGACCCCGTCCGGTGCCCCCGGCACGCCGGGCCCGGCTACCGCTCGTACGCCATCTCCGGGAAGCGCGCCGAGGGCCCGTCCAGCAGGTGGTCGTCCTGGCCGCGCAGCCAGCGGTCGAAGAAGGACGCGACGTAGCTGCGGGTGGCGAGTTCGGCCCGGCCGGGGCGGATGTCGCCGACGTCCTTGCGCAGCTGGTCGGCGCCGAGCACGCCCTGCCGGGCGAGCTGCGGGAGCAGCGGCTGGGCGTCGGTGTACGAGCCGTGCCGGGAGCCGGTGAGGGTGACGTCGGCGTGCCAGCCGGTGCTGTGCCGCCACAGGGCGTTCCAGCCGGGCTGGTCTCGGTAGCCGCCGGAGTCCTCGCTGCCGGTGCCCATCAGCAGGAACGGCCGGTCGAGGCCGTCCTCGGCGACGCTGGGCAGGAAGACGCCGGTGTGGCCGTCGGGGCCGGGGAAGTGCAGCTGGCCGTCCATGTTGATCCCGGCCGCGATCCGCGGGTCGTCGTGCATGGTCTGGAGCGCGGTGAAGCCGCCCGCCGACTGGCCGACCATGCCGATCCGGCCGAGGTCGAGGGCCCCGGCGACCCCGGCGGGCAGGCCCGGCCGCTCACCGAGCGCGGCGAGCTGGTCCAGCACGAAGCGGGTGTCGGCCACCCGGGTGTCCATCGCCTTGCGCAGCACCGCGCCGACGTCCAGGCCGGGCTGCCCGAGCATGCCGGGGAGCACCGAGGGGGCCAGGTCGCCGTCGGGGAAGGCGACTTCGGAGGCCTCGTAGGTGTGGTCGACGGTGACCACCAGGTAGCCGCGCGAGGCGAGGTCCTCGACCAGCGCCGTCCCCCAGGTGCGCGGGTCGCCGAGGCCGGGCGAGTACAGCACCACCGGGCGCGGGCCGCCGGGCAGCGCGGGGGCGTCCCGGCGGGCGTGGGTGCGGATGGCCGACCAGTCGGTGCGGCCGGGCGTGGTGCCGTAGTTGAGCAGGCCGACGCCGTCCGGGCCGTCGAAGTGCCGCCCGGCGGCGGGCTCCATGTACGGGGCCCGGTCGTCGCCGGCGGCCGGCCGGGAGGTCGGGTACCAGAGGCTGATCATCAGCTCGCGCCGCTGCCCGGGGTGCCAGGGGTCCTCCCGTGCGGTGTCGGTGAGGTGCACGGCGGTGGTCCCGATCGGGTACGGCCCGCTGGGCTCCGGCAGCCAGGCCCGGGCCTGCCGCCCGGGGCTCGTGTCCCCCGGCGGCGGCAGGACCGCTCCCGCGGCCGTACCGATCGTGCCCACCGCCGCTGCCGCCGCCAGCACCGCCGCCGCCACCGCCCGTCCCGGAATTCCCATGGTGTCCCTCCGCGTTCCGATCGATCGAACACGCAGGACACTACGGTCGGGAACGGGCCGCCGCCGTCATACCTGGGGGCCAACCGGCCCCGGAATACCCGGGTATCACACCCCTACGGGTCAGCGCCGGTACTGCCGCAGTTCCCTCCGGGCCAGCGAGCGCTTGTGCACCTCGTCCGGGCCGTCGGCCAGCCGCAGGGTGCGGTTGCCGGCCCAGAGCTGGGCGAGCGGGGTGTCCTGGCTGACGCCCGCCGCGCCGTGCGCCTGGACGGCCTTGTCCAGGATCCACTCGACGGTGCGCGGGGTGGCGATCTTGATCGCCTGGATCTCGGTGTGCGCCCCCCGGTTGCCGACGGTGTCCATCAGCCAGGCGGTCTTCAGCACCAGCAGCCGCAGCTGCTCGATCCGCACCCGGGACTCGGCGACCCAGTCCTGCACCACGCCCTGCTCGGCCAGCGGCTTCCCGAAGGCCACCCGCTCGTTGGCCCGACGGCACATCAGCTCCAGCGCCCGCTCGGCGATGCCGATGGCCCGCATGCAGTGGTGGATCCGGCCGGGGCCGAGCCGGGCCTGGGCGATGGCGAAGCCCGTACCCTCCTCGCCGATCAGGTTCCCCACCGGGACGCGGACGTCCTCGAACAGCACCTCGGCGTGGCCGCCGTGGTCGGCGTCGTCGTAGCCGAACACCGTCATGCCGCGACGGACGGTCACGCCCGGGGTGTCGCGCGGGACGAGCAGCATGCTCTGCCGGCGGTGCGGCTCGGCGGCCGGATCGGTCTTGCCCATCACGACGAGGATCCGGCAGTCGGGGTTCATCGCCCCGGTGATGTACCACTTGCGGCCGTTGACCACGTACGCGTCGCCGTCCCGCTCGATCCGGGTCTCGATGTTGGTGGCGTCCGAGGACGCGACCTCGGGCTCGGTCATCGCGAAGGCCGAGCGGATCCGGCCGTCGAGGAGGGGGCGCAGCCAGCGCTCGCGCTGCTCGGCGCTGCCGAACTGGGCGAGCAGCTCCATGTTGCCGGTGTCGGGCGCCGCGCAGTTGAGCGCGGGCGGGGCCAACTGGATGCTGCGGCCGGTGATTTCGGCGAGCGGGGCGTACTGGAGGTTGGTGAGGCCGGCCCCGAGCTCACCCGGCAGGAAGAGGTTCCAGAGCTTCTGCTTGCGGGCCGCGGCCTGGAGGTCGGCGACGACGGGGGGGACGGCCCAGCGGTCGCGGGCCGGGTCGGCGAGCTGGGCGGCGAGGACGGGCTCGGCGGGGTACACGTGCTCGTCCATGAAGGCGAGCAGCTGCTCGCGGAGTTCTTCCGTCCGGGCGTCGTAGGCGAAGTCCATCGGTTCTCAGCTCTCCTTGAGGGTGCTCAGGCCGTGCCGGGCGAGGATCGGGGCCATCTCGCCGGCGCGCTCGAAGCCGGCGCCCAGGGTGCGGCCCTGCCGGAAGCGGTAGTGGATGCCCTCGGCGACGGCGGCGAGCTTGAACGAGGCGAAGGCGACGTACCAGTCGAGGTCCTCGGCCCGGCGGCCGGTCGCGTCGGCGTAGCGGGAGACGATCTCGTCGGCCTTCGGGAAGCCTGGGGCGGTCATGGCGGAGGGGATGATGCCGCCGCCGACGCCCGCGAGTTCGGTGTACATCACCAGCAGGCCGATGTCGGTGAGCGGGTCGCCGAGGGTGGACATCTCCCAGTCCAGGACGGCCGTGATGGTGTCGGCGTCGTCGACCAGGACGTTGTCGAGGCGGTAGTCGCCGTGCACGAGCGCGGGCGCGGGCGAGGCCGGCAGGCGCTCGGCGAGCCTGGCGTGCAGGCGGTCGAGCTCGGGCAGGTCGCGGCTGCGGGAGGCGGCCAACTGCTTGGACCAGCGGCGCAGCTGGCGCTCCAGGTAGCCCTCGGGCCGGCCGAAGTCGGCGAGGCCGACGGCGGCGGGGTCGATCCGGTGCAGGGTGGCGAGGGTGTCGACCAGCCGCTGTCCGAGCGCGTGCACCCGCCGCTCGCCGAGGGCGGCGAGCGGGGCGACGTCCCGGTGGGCGGTGCCGGAGACGTACTCCATGAGGTACCAGGGGGCGCCGAGGGTCTCGTCGTCCGGGTCGAGCAGGAGCGTCCGGGGCACGGGCACCCCGGTGTCGCGCAGCGCCGTCATCACCCGGTACTCGCGGCCCATGTCGTGGGCGGTGGCGAGGACGTGCCCGAGCGGCGGGCGCCGCAGGACCCAGCGGGAGGCGCCGTCGCCCAGGACGTACGTCAGGTTCGAGCGGCCCCCTTCGACGAGGTCGGCCCGCAGCGGCCCCTGGAGGAGGCCGGGCAGCTCGCGCTCCAGCCGGGACCGGAGACGGGCCAGGTCCAGGCCGGGCGGGTCGACGGGGGTCTCGGCCATCGGGCGGCTCCTCGGGGTGGATCCTCATTGACTAAGCGCTTGCTTAGCATTCAGCCCGAGGATGTCCCCTGTCAATGCCGCGAAGCCCGTCCGGGGGCCCTCCGGCGGGAACGGCGACGCCCGGGTGGCGGTTCGGACGAACCGCCACCCGGGCGCGTCGAAGGGGCGGGTCTAGCGGGGTGCGGCGGGCTGGGTGGCGCCGGCCACGCCGTAGACGGTGACGGCGGGCTTGGGGACCGAGGCGGGCGCGGCGGTCGCGGCACCGGCGGTGGCGACCGCGACGCCGGTGAGCACGCAGGCGGCCACCGCGGCGGCCCCGGCCGCGGCGGCGAGCCGGCTGCGGACGCTCGTGGTCGAGGGACGGTCCAGCGGGCGGTAGTACGTCCTGTTCATGGCACACCAGTCCAATCGGGAAGGTCCACGGGACGCCGCACGAGGGCCGTGGGGCGCCGGAGGTTCGCTGAGCTGGAGCGACCCTAGCCGGGGCCGGAACGGCTGGGCACGTAGCGCCATGCCCATGCCACGAACTTGGCCGAAACCCGCGTGACGCCCGATCAGTCGCTGAACCCGTCGGCGGCCGCGGCCGTTGCGGTGGCGGCGACGATGAACCACCCCGCACCCCCACACCCTCCGGGGGCCTCCACCGGAGCCCGCTCGGCGCGCCATCTCCCATGCCCTACAAGGGAGTTGCTCACCAGGCCCACCCCCACCAAAGCCACACCATCCCCACCTCGACAGAGGTCGATCAAAAGTGTTCTGATGATCACATTCATCGATCATCTTCCGAACAGCTCCTGATTGAAGATCAGAGAAATGGGGTCCCGTGCGGACTGCTCGCGGCTCGGCCATCCTGCTGACGATGGGGGTCCTCGGGGCCTCCGCCCTGGCGACGGGATGCGACGGCACACCGAGCAGACCCACCGCCACCACCGGCACCACCCCGCCCAGCCCCGTCCCGAGCACCACCACCGAGGCCCCCGCCCCGCCACCGCCCGCCCCCACCCCCACCTGGGACGGCCAGGTCAAGGTGCTCGGCGACGGCTCCACCTCCGACACCGGCCCGCAGCCCAAGCAGCCCGTGCCGGAGAAGCTCAAGTCCGGGGAGAAGCCGCCGCAGTTCGTCGTCTTCTCCTGGGACGGGGCACTGGAGGGCGACGACCGCCAGTTCTCCCGCTTCCGCAAGCTCGGCGCCGAGAACAACGCCCAGATGACCTTCTTCCTGAGCGGCCTCTACACCCTCCCCAAGTCCAAGAGCACGCTCTACAAGCCGCCGCAGCACAAGCCCGGCGACGCCTCCATCGACTACGCCACCGACCCCCACATCAAGGACACCCTGGAACAGCTGCGCCTCGCCTGGCTCGACGGCAACGAGATCGGCACCCACTTCAACGGGCACTTCTGCAACGCCAAGGGCGGCGGCGAGTGGAGCACCGAGGAGTGGAAGAGCGAACTCGACCAGGCCGTCTCCTTCGTCACCAACTGGAAGACCAACACCGGCTTCAAGGACCTCCCGCCGCTCCCCTTCGACTACACCAAGGAACTGGTCGGCGGCCGCGCCCCCTGCCTGGAGGGCCAGAAGAACCTGCTGCCGGCCGAGAAGGCGACGGGCTTCCGCTACGACGCCAGCTCCCCGGGCGAGTTCCAGGTCTGGCCGACGAAGAAGGAGGGCATCTGGAACTTCCCGCTGCAGCTGCTCCCCACCCCCGGCAAGTCCACCCAGAGCCTCTCGATGGACTTCAACTTCCTGGCGAACCAGTCCGGGAACACCACCAACGGCGACCCCAAGAAGTACGACACCTGGGAGAAGGAGACCCGCGAGAGCTACCTCGCCGGCTTCGAACGCGTCTACAACGGCAGCCGCGCCCCGCTGTTCATCGGGAACCACTTCGAGTCCTGGAACGGCGGCATCTACATGCAGGCCGTCGAGGACGTGATGAAGGGCGTCTGCAAGCGCGACGGCGTCCGCTGCGTCTCCTTCCGCCAGGTCGCCGACTGGCTCGACGCCCAGGACCCGAAGGTCCTCGACCAGCTCCGCCAACTCGACCCCGCCCAACCGGCCGACTGGTCCCGCCTGGCCAAGTAGCCCGGCGGACCGCCACAGCGATCCGACGGACAGCCCGACCCGCCACCGGAGACCCGGCGCCCGTGCGCCGGCGCCGGGTCTCCAAGCGGACCGCCGTAGCCGGGGCGCGGTCAGCCGCTCACGGTGAACAGGCTGTTGAGCTCCGGGTAGTCGATGGTCCGCCGGAGGGAGTCGTAGCCGCCGGCGCGGTGCAGGTCGAGTGCCGCCTGCCGGGCCGCGGCGTAGGCGACCTGGGCCACCCCCGAGCCGAGGCTGACCCGGGCCACGCCCAGGGCCCCCAGTTCGTCCACCGGCGCGGTGCTCGGCCCCGCCATGATGTTGAGGGGCACCGTCAGACCCGCGGCCAGGTCCCTGATGACGCCGGGGTCCGCGACACCGGGGACGAAGATCCCGTCCGCACCGGCGTCCACGTAGCGGCGCGCCCGTCCCAGCGTCTCCCGCAGCCGGGTGGCGGGGTCGCCCAGCCCGAGCAGGTAGGTGTCGACGCGGGCGTTGACGAACAGGTCGACGCCCGCCCGCCGCGCCGCACCGCGGGCGGCCGCGATCCGGTCGGCGAGCGCGCCCGGCGGGCGGGTGCCGTCCTCGATGTTGACGCCCACCACGCCGGCCTCCAGCACCCGCGTGACGGTCTCCGCGACCTCCGCCGGGCTCTGTCCGTAGCCGCCCTCGATGTCGGCGGTCACCGGGACGGCGACCGCCGCCGCGATCCGGGCGATGGCGTCCAGCACCGGGCCCCGGGGGACGCGGTCCCCGTCCGGGGCGCCGAGCGACCAGGCCACCCCGGCGCTGGTGGTGGCGATCGCGGCCGCCCCCGCGGCCTCGATGACGCGGGCGCTGGCCACGTCCCAGGCGTTCGCGAGCGCGAGCGGACGAGCGGGAGTGTGGAGGGAGCGGAAGAGCGCGGACTTGCTGGCGTTGATCATGCCCCCAAGGCAACCAGCGGCTGCCACCGTTGTCCGGCGGAAAACCGACACGAACGACCGTAGGCCCAGGCCGCCTGAGCGCCGGGCGGGGCGGTCACGGGGCAGCCGCGGGGCGTCGCCGGCAGCGGGCCAGGGCTAAGGGCGCTACGGCCAGGGGTAGCCCACCTGTTCGGGTTCGTAGCCTCCGCAGAGCTCGGCGGTGGCACGGGGGTCGCCCGCGGTCAGCCGCGCTTCGAGGCGCTCGGCCTGGTCCGACGGGTCCTCCGCGGAGATCGGGATGATCATCGAGAACTGGGCCCAGGGCAGACCCGTCTCCTCCCGGCCGGGGGGATGCCGCAGGATGACGTCGATCCGGTCGGGTTCCAGGCGGGAGGCCCAGACGGCCTCCACCTCGCACTCCCACCTGCCGAGCCAGTCCTCGCGTCCCCTCAGCCCTTCCTCCAGCAGCGTCGCGACCACTGCCCCCGGCCACTCCCAGCCGCGGTCCGCTTCGGCTCGCAGCACCTCGGCCTCGTACTGGTCCGCGGCGAACCGGAACTCCGGCAGGTCGAAGCCCCGTTCGGCCGGGTCGCGCCAGCCCGCCCAGACGACGTGCTCTCCGTCCCGACCGACCGTCACGTACAGGGTGCTGCAGCACTGTTCCAGGCCGCACCCGGACACACCGAGCCGGACCTCCCGGGGCACGGCCGTGGCGTGCAAGCGCCCGCCCCGGCCCAGGAGGTACCGGGGGCCTGATCCGATGAACCGGGGGCCGCCCGACTCCCTGTTGCGGAGGGTCAGTTCGGCCAGGAGGTCCCGGCCGCTGACGACCGGGCGGACCTCCAGGTAGCCCTCGCCGGGCGGCGGGCAGAGGATGTTCAGGTCGAGGATGTCCGGTTCCGTGGCCACCGGCCCATGATCCCGGAGCCTTCCACCGCTGTCATGCGGATTTCGCCCGGCCCGCGCCCAGGGCGGCGGTTCGGACCGCCCCTGGCCCTCTCCGCCCCCGGGGAGGGAGCCTCCGCGCTGCCGTTCGGTGCGTGGGTGGGGCGCGAACTGTCGTGCTAGCTTCACCGGATGGGGCGACGTGGGGTGGCGGGGCGGGCGGCGATCGAGGGGGTGCGGGAGCTTGCCGGGGCGGGCTTGACGGCACCCGAGGTCTTCCGGCGGGCGGATGAACTGCTGCGGCCGGTACTGGAGTTCGACGCCGTGTGCTGGCACACCGCGGATCCGGCGACGGGGTTGGTGAACTCGGTGCAGAGCGAGGACCTCACCCTGGACGCGTTCGAGCACGCCGTGCGGCTGGAGGTGTGGGCGGACGACGTGGCGACCTTCCCCGAGATCCGGCGCAGCGGGGTGCAGGCCGAGACGCTGAGCCGGGCGACCCGGGGGTCGCTGCGGGAGAGCGTGCGGTTCCGGGAGCAGGTCAGGCCGGCCGGGTTCGGGGACGAGTTACGGGCGGTGTTCGACGCGGCCGGCGGCATGTGGGGGTGCGCGGCGTTCCTGCGGGCTCCGGACCGCGGTCCGTACCTGGAGGGCCAGCGGCAGCTCGCCGACGCCGCCGCCCGGCACCTGGGCCACGCGCTGAGGGCCTGTCACGTACCGGCCGGCCCGCCCGAGGAGGCGGATGCCGGGCCGGCGGTGCTGGTGCTGGACCGGCGCAACCGGCTGCAGGCGCTGTCCGGACCGGCTGAGGAGTTGCTCGCCCGGCTGGCCGACCCCACCCCGACCTCGTTGACCGTCCCGACCGGCGTGGCGATGGCCGCCGAGCAGGCCCGCCGGGCGGCGCACGGGCTGCCCGTACCGCAGGCCCCGGTGCGGGTGTGGAGCCGGGACGACCGCTGGTACCTGCTGCACGGTTCCGCCCTGCGCGACGGCGGGGCGGCGGGCGCGGTGACGGTGGTGGCCTCGCCCGCCTCGCCGGCCGAGGTGATGCCGCTGTACCTGGCCGCGTACGGGCTGACCGCCCGCGAGCGGGAGGTGGCGCTGCTGCTGGTGCGCGGCGGCGACACCCGGGACGTGTCCCGGGCCCTCGCGATGACGCCGTACACGGTGCAGGACCACCTGAAGTCGGTGTTCACCAAGACCGGGGTGGGCAGCCGCCAGGAGCTGATCGCGCGGATCATGCTCGGCGAGGGGCGCTGCTGACCCGCGCCGCGCGGCCGGCCCGAAGGCGCCCTCCCGATCGCCGCGCGGCGGTCGGGAGGGCGCCGTGTCGGACGGGCGGACGGGGTGTCAGCCCCAGTTGCCCACCAGCGGGGTGTCGCCCGGGTTGCCGAACTTCCTGCTGTAGACCACCAGGTCGGAGTTCTCGGCGGCCCCGTAGAAGGTCTGGTCGCCGGGCCGGTACACGCCGATGGTCTCCTTGCCGCTGCCGTCCCAGTCGCCCTTGACCGGGCGGTCGCCGGGGTTGCCGAACCTGACGCCCGGGCGCGGGTGTTCCGTCTCGTTGGAGTCGTTCAGGTAGAAGGTCTGGGTCTGCGGGTCGTAGACGGCGACGGTGGTGGTGCCGTTGCCGTCCCAGTCGCCGACCAGCGGCTTCCAGCCCTCGTTGCCCAGCTTGATCCGGTACCTGACGGTGGCGTTGTCGTCCGACAGGTAGAAGTACTGGTCGCTGGGCCGGTAGACGCCGACCGTGCTCCGCCCCTGCCCGCTCCAGTCGCCGACCAGCGGGACGTCACCGGGGGCCCCGAACGGGAAGGTGGCGGCCACGGTGGCGTTGTCGTAGGACAGTTGGAAGGTCGCGGTGTCGCGGTGGTAGACGCCGACGGTGTCGGTGCCCGGCCCGTTCCAGTGGCCCGTCAGCGGGACGACGTCGCCGCCCCCGCCGCCGAACACGGCCTGCCCGGTGTACCAGCCGTTGTGGGCGGCCTGGCCGAAGCTGCCGTCCGAGGGCCGGTACACGCCCACCGAGGCGGGCGCCGGCGTGGGCGTGGCGTCGACCACGGCCTTGCCGATCCTCTTCTGCGCCGCGACGGTCAGCGGCACCTTGTTCGGCTGGTCCGGGCCGAGCCAGCGGAAGTTCTGCAGGTAGACGACCCGGGGGTCCTGCGCGGCGATCGCGCGGTACTCGGCGTTGTACGCCGCGATGTCGGCGTCGGTCTTGCCGGAGTAGCAGCCGTCGGCGACCCGGTACTCGTTGGTGGACTCCGGGAAGAGCATCAGGTGCTGGTCCGGCGAGGAGAGGAAGGTCTTCAGGTTCGCCAGCAGCCGCTGGATCTCGCCGCGGCCCTCGCAGTAGTAGTCGAAGCCGACGATGTCGACCGTGGCCGGGATCGGCGCGGTCTGCTCGGCGTTCCAGCGGTCGAGGCTCATGATCAGCGTCTTGTCCGGGAACGCGGCCCTGATCTGCTCCGCCTGCGTCTGGACCTGCGCGGGGCTCAGGCCGTGCGAGTAGGGCTCGTCGCTCACGTCGACGGCGCCGATCTTGTCGATGTTCGACCCGATGCGCCGCACCAGGTCCAGGAGGTTCCGCGCGGCGTTCGGGTTCGGGTCGACGGCCCAGGAACCCGGCGCACGCGGGACCACCGTCTCCTGGTTGAGGTCGATCACGCAGGCGGCCGGCACTGGTCCAGGAACTCCAGGCGGGGGTCCTGGTCGCGCAGGTAGTTGTTGAAGTTGGTCCACTGCGCCACCTCCGGCGCGTGGTTGGCGCTGAAGTTCGGCTCGTTCGGGTCCCGGATGTCGAAGAACCCGTAGTAGCCGAGCCCGCCCAGCATGGAGACCCGCAGGTCGTCCGCCGTGGTGACCTGGCCGGCCGCCGAGTGGTGCGCGCCGAGCGAGACGTAGCCGTCGCGGGGCAGCTTGGCGGCGGTGCGGCCGGAGAACACCGTCGTGCCGTTGACCCTGACGGTCGCCCGCTGCCGGTCGCCGGTCGCCAGCGCGGCCGACACCTCGTAGGAGCCGGCCGGCGGGACGGCGGGCAGTGCGGTCGGGGTGCCGCCCTGGAAGAGCGTCAGCCCGCCGTCGGCCTGGACGCGCAGGCCGAGCGCGATGTCCTCGGCGTCGACGGCGCCCGTGCCGCCCGAGGCGTTGCCGACGGCGAGGGAGGCCCAGTCCTGGCCGGAGGTGCTGCCGACCACGGGGGTCAGGACGGCGTGCACCGTGTAGGCGCCGCTCTGGACGTCCGAGGTGGCCGGCTTGTCGAGGCGGACCGCCGAGGTGCCCTTGGGGAAGGAGAGCACGTTCGGGTGGGCCGGGCTGTTGACCTGCACCGAGCCCGCCGGCGGGTCGAGGGCCAGGCCCTTGACGCCCGACACGGCGGTGTAGTTGGCGGAGATCAGGCTCGGCTGGCGGGCAGCCAGGTCCTGGTTGAGGCCGTGGTCGGCGGTGGCGTTGGGCGCGCCGTCGAAGGTGTCGACGAACGGCTTGGCGCTGCGGGTGGCGCTGGTGTCGATCCGGCTGACGTTCAGGCCGTGGCCTGCGCCGTCACCGAAGGTGGTGACGCGGTTCGGGTCGGAGAGGTACGCGCCGAGGTAGAGGAACTCGCTGCCCGGCCAGCGGGTCACCCCGGCCGGCGCGGAGACGGTGAACGGGGTGCCGTTCACCGTCAGGGTGACGGCGCGGTCGGCGCCGGTGGAGACGGTGAGCGAGACGGCGTACTGCGCCGTGGGCGCCACCGTGCCGGTCCAGAAGGGGTTCTCGCCGCCGCCACCGTGGAAGAGGGCGAGCTTGCCGCCCGAGGTGACGGTCAGGCCGAGGTCGACGTCGCCGCCGGTCACGTAGCCGTTGCCGCGGTGGCTGCGGCTCAGCACGATCGAGCCCCAGTCGGCGCCGCCGGTGTCGCCGACGACCGGGTCGACCACCGTCGAGACGGTGTAGTGGCCGGTGCCGTCCGCGACGGCGGGCGCGCCGAGCATGATCGCGGAGACGCCCTTGGCGAACAGCAGCCTGTCGGGGTGGTCCGGATGACTGGTCTGGACGAACCACTGGTCGGGCGCGGTCGAGGTGTCCCAGCGGCCGGAGACCCGGGTGTAGGAGATCCCGTGCTGCCCGGCCGGGGGCGACTGCCGGGCGTCGAGGCCGACGTTCAGCCCGTACAGCGGGTCGGTGTCCTGGGCCGGGTCCAGCCGGAAGGTGTCCGCGAAGGCGCGCGTGGTGGTGAGGTCCACCGGCGTCGGGCCGGACCCGTCACCGGCCGGTGCGCCGGGTGCTGAGCCGGCGGGTGCTGAGCCGGCGGGCGTTGAGTCGGCGGGTGCGGCGGCCGCCGTGGTGGGTGCGAGGCCCGCGGGCAGCAGTGCCAGCGCGAGCGCCGAGGCGCCGGCGAGCAGCCCGCGGCCCAGGCGTTGAGTGAGTATCACCGAGTGTTCGTCTCCCGGTCGTCGAATCGGCGACGCGGGTGTGCGCCCCCGAGGGGAGAGCGGACACAGCGGTGTCGTACCCCAGCTCAGCGACCTTCCCCCCGGGCGGGATCATAGAGGGTGGGTACGAACGGCCGCGCCGGGTGTTCCGGCGCGGCCGTGGGCGGGTCGGCTCGTTCACACCCCGTAGGGCGTTGACACCTCGTACCTCATGACACCTCGTGGGGCGTTGACACCTGGTGGCTCGTCACACCTCGAAGGGCGTGATCGTCTGCTCGGCGCGCCCGTCGAAGACCTGCGCGGTCACCGGGTCGCCGCTGCCCCCGGAGGTGCTGGAAGTCATGGCCCAGCCGGCGGAGTTCACCACGGCCTCGTTCATCACGTCGTACGTCCACTGCTGGGCGGCCGAGCCGTCACACGCGGCGGGTGTGATCTGACCGCCGACGGAGGACGGCGCGGCCAGGCACTCGTTGCCCTCGGCGCTGCGCATGCTGCCGTCGCGGGCGAAGACGAACAGCTGGTTGCCGTTGGGCGATTCGGCGCAGCCGTAGGTGATCACGCCGGTGGCGCCGCCGCGGTCCAGACAGGCGCCGTTGGTGAAGCGCAGGGGCCACCGGGCGGACTGGCCGAGACCGGTCTCGGTGATCAGCGTCCCGTCGTCCTGCTTCTGCTGCCGGACCATGTCCTGACAGGTGCCGCTGGTCGACGTTCCCGTGTTCTCGGCGGTGAGGGTGCCGCCGTTGCCGGTCATCTTGCCCCACCGGTTCTCGGCGTACGCGTTGTCGTCGCACACATACCGGGAGTCGTTCCAGTCGAAGTACTCCACCCAGCTGCTCCAACTGTGCTGGATCTTCGAGGAGTTCGGCAGCAGGGCCTCGCCCAGGACGAAGCTGGTGCCGGCGGTCTCGTCGCTCACGGTGACCTTCGCCCAGTGGGTCACGGGGTCGATCTCCACGTGGAAGGCGTAGGTGTCCCCGGTGACGGGACGGCCGTGGTTGACGGTGGTGTTGGAGCACTGCAGGTGCTGGCCCTCACCCTCGTTGTTCCAGCAGTGCGAGCCCTCGGTCCCGTCCTTGAACTGGAGGTCCTTGTCGGCCCAGGTCGACCAGAGGAACTGTCCGCTGTTCTGCTTGCCGAGCTGGAAGCCGGTGTAGGAGAGGTTCCCGTCGAAGTTGAACTGGTGCGCCCAGTACACGTCGCCGTCTCCCGGGCTGGTGACCACGGTGTTGCGGAAGTCGACGTCCGTCACGGTGTCGGTGGTGTTGAAGGTCCAGTCCGAATAGGCGCCGGGCGTCTGACCGGTGGCCGTGATGCCGGCGGCCGCCGGCAGGGCGGACGGCGTCGGAACGGCCTCGGCCGTCACGGCTCCGGTCCAGATCCCGGAGAGGGAGAGGAGGGCGGCGACGGTCGCCGGCCAGGCGGACGGGCGGGTTCGAGGACGGGCTGGGAATGACACGTGGGGCTCCTTGGGAGAATCGGGAGAAATCGGGCGGTCGAGCATCCACAAGATTTCTCCGGCCGGAGGCGCGCGGCAATCGGAAGCACTACGGAGCGTGACGGATTTCCTGCCGGATCCGCCCGAACGCCCTGGTCAGCGGGACGGTCCTGCGGGAGGTCCGGGCAGGGGCGGGCGGCGCGTGGGACGACCAACCGGACGCATCCGGCGACCGCCGTCCGGAGCATGGCCGGGCGGCGCCATGACGGTCAGTTGGGATCGTTTTCGGTCAGGTCCGTCGATGTATCGATCTGGATCTATCAGCGACCTGATCACCGCCGCTAAGGTGCGGCGCATCCCCGCTGTTACACCCTCCCCGCGCCGCACCGACGGCGGGGAGACGACCGATCGGAACGGTGTCGCCGTGACCACGATCCTCCGCAAGCTGATGACCCGTACGGGGAGGGCGGCCGCCACGGTCGCCGTGCTCGCGGCCGCCCTCACCGGCACGACGGCGGCCGGCACGGCCTCCGCGGCCTCCCCAGCCTCGGCGGCCGCCGCAGCCGGCGGCTGGAGCTGCTCCGGGGCACCCGTCCCGGCCGGCTACGTCATCACCATGTACAACGCCGGCGGCTGCAACAACCACGGCTCGTGGTACCAGCGGCCCGCGCAGGACCGCCTCTGGACCTGCTCCGGCTCGCCGATCGTCTCCGGCTACGTGCTGACCAACTACGACTCCCGGGGGTGCAGCGGCGTCGGCGCCTGGTACCACGAGCTGGTCCGCAACGGCGTCTGGACCTGCCCGTACTCGCCGATCCCGGCCGGGTACCGCAGCACCACCTACGACGCGCGCGGCTGCAGCGGCCTCGGCGCCTGGCTCACCGTGAAGCTCTGAGCACCGGGAACCGCAGGACGGGACGGCGGTGGACGACGGCGCGCGCCGAGCACGGGGGCGAACCCGCGCGCCCGCCCGGCCGCCGTCCCCTCAGAACCGCAGGTCCATCCGCTGCTCGACCGCGTCGACGCCGAACTTGCGGGCCGGGCGGGAGACGGTGAGCTCGAACCCGGCCGTCGCGTAGAGGTGGTGGGCGGCGCCGAGTCCCTCGACCGTCCAGAGCAGCACGCCCTCGTACGCACGGGCCCGGGCCTCGTCCAGGGCCGTCTCCAGCATCCGGCGGCCCAGCCCCCGGCCCCGGGCGTCCGGGTCGAGGATCACCCACCGCAGCTGGCCCCAGCCGGGGCGCTCCTCCGCCCGGACGAGACCGGTGGCGCCGACCACCCGGCCGTCGATCTCGGCGACCCACAGACGGCCGGGTGCCGCGCCGCCCTCACGGGCCCGGGCCAGCACCAACTCGGCCATCCCGGCGGCGACATAGGCCTCCATGGTCGCGTCCATGCCGTGCTCGCGGGAGTAGAGGACGCCGTGCAGGGCGGCGACGGCGCCCAGGTCTCCGGGCCGGAGGGCCTCGCGGATGGTCGCGGCTCCGGGTGCGGTGGCGGCCATGCGGCATCCCCTTTCACTGAAACACTCGTTTCAGTGAAACGATAGAGCACGTGTCCGCTCCCACCAACGCGCCCTCCCACCCGTCGCCCCGTCCCTCATCCCCTCGGCGCGCGTCGGCTCGGCAGCCGTCCCCGCGCCGCGAGGACCTCCTCGCGGCGACCGTCCGCTACGTCGCCGAGCACAACGTGTCCGACCTCTCCCTCCGCCCCCTGGCGGCCGGGATCGGCTCCAGCCCGCGCGTGCTGCTGTACCTGTTCGGGTCGAAGGAGCAGCTGGTCCGGGAGGTCCTGGCGGTCGGACGGGCCGAGCAACTCGCGCTGCTGGAACGGTCCGAGGCCGAGGGCGGCAGCGCCCGCGAGACCCTCGACCTGATCTGGGAGTGGCTGACGCAGCCCGAACACCGAGGGGCGCTGCGGCTGTTCTTCGAGGGGTACGTCCGCGCCTTCGGCCGGCGCGAGCCGTGGCCGGACTTCGGCACCGCCTCGCTGGAGGAGTGGCTGCCACCGCTGGAACGCGTCCTCGACGGCACCCGGGCGAACCCCACCGTGGTGCTCGCCGTCCTCCGCGGCCTGCTGCTGGACCTGCTCGCCGGGGTCGACGACGAGTCCGACAGCTCCGACAGCTCCGACGGGTCCCACGCCCGGCGCGTCCACGCCGCCTGGCACGCCTTCCTCGACGCCACCCTCGCCTGAGCCCCGGCCCGGGCGACGGATCCCGTCGGCCGACAGATGTCACGCACCGACGGATGCCGCGGTCCCGACGGCCGCACCTCCGGCCGGGTCCGTCCCCTGCGCGGACCCGACCGGCAGCCCATGCGGCGCGTACGGTACAGGCGCGTACGCCTGTCCCGTGCCGTGGGGATCGAGCCTAGGCAGGGGCGCTTACCGATCGCTTACCAATCACTGACGGCTGCGGCCCGCGACCGGTACGGCCCCGGCTGCGGCAACGGCCCCGGCCCCGGCCCCGGCCCCGGCCCCGGCCGCTACCGGACGTCGCTCAGCTCCCGCGCCTCCGTGAGCACCCGCGCGGCCGACTCCGGCAGCCCGGCCGCCTCGTAGGCCCGGCCGAGCGCCCGGAGCGCCTCCGCGAGGAAGGAGCGCCAGCCGCGGGCGCGCCACACCAGCACGGACTCCTCCAGGTGGGCGACGGCCGAGGCGCGGTCCCCCGCCGCCAGGTCCAGCTCCCCGAGGATGCCGAGGGCCTGGGCGAGGTGGTGCCCCAGGTCGAAGCGGCGGGCGATGGCCAGCGCGGCCTCGGCCGTCTCCCGGGCGCGGCCGTCGCCGGTGGCCGCGTACAGCGTGGCCAGGTACAGCAGCGAGAACGCCTCCACGTAGCGGTCCTTGAGCGAGCGGGCCATGGCGAGCGAGCGCAGGAGCAGCTCGCCGCCCCGCTCCACCTGGCCGGCCCGGCCGTGGGCGGCTCCCAGGAACTGGATCGCGGTCGCCTCGAAGCGGGTGTTGCCGATCAGCCGCGCCAGCCGCAGCGTCTCGGTGAGGTGCTCGATCGTGCGGTCGAGGTCCGTCTCCCCGTGGGCGATGGCGATGATCTGGTGCGCCCGGGCCTCGCCGCCCGGGTGGTCGTGGGCGGTGGCGAGGTCCAGGGCACGGTGGCCGGCGTCCAGGGCCTCCTGCGCGCGGCCCTGGGCGACCAGGCTCCAGGCCGTCAGGACGAGGGCGTCGGCGGCCCCGCGCACCTCCCCGGCCTCCTCGAACAGGCGCCGCAGGTGCCGCGCCCGCTCCTCCAGGGCGACCATCGTCTGGGCGCCGTCCGCCAGGTCGACGGCCGTGCCGGAGCCGTCGGCCGGGGTGGTCCAGGTCGTCACCTCGATCAGGCCGCGGGTGAGCACGGCGGTGCCCAGGCCGTCACCGGCCGACCGGCAGGCCTGGAGGACGGCCAGGTGGGTGGTGCGCCACTCGTCGTACAGGCCGCGCACGTCGCAGTACTTCTCCTGGCAGGCGGCGAGGTCCCAGGCCACCGGCACCATGCGCAGCGCGGCGGCCTGCCGGGCGCTCGCGTCCAGGGCCGGCTGCTCGGCGTCGAACCAGGCCATCGGGTCGTCCAGCAGCGCCGCCGCGACGCCGGACGGCATCGGGTGGCGCGGCGCGGTGCCGTGGATCGGCGCGAAGCACGGCCCGGGCACCTGGTCGGCCGCCTGCTCGGCCAGCCAGAGCCAGGCGCCGAAGGCCCGTCCGAGCGCGGCGGTGCGGGCGGCCGGCTCGTCCGCGGCCTCGGCGTGCTCGCGCGCGTACAGCCGGACGAGGTCGTGGAAGCGGTAGCGCAGGTGCGGCTCCGCGCCGGTCTCCTGGAGGAGCTGGGCGTCGATCAGCTCCTCCAGCTGGCGCTCGGCCCGCTCCGGCGGGATGCCCGCCACCGCCGCCGCGACCCACGGCGCGAAGTCGGGCGCGTCGAGCAGTCCGAGCAGCCGGAACGTCCGGCGGGTCGGCTCCGGCAGCCGGGCGTAGCCGACGGCGAAGCCGGCCCGTACGGCCAGGTTCCCCGCGGCCAGTTCGTCGAGCCGGCGCCGTTCGTCGCGCAGCAGGTGCGCGAGCCGGGCCAGGGTCCAGCGCGGCCGGGCGGCCAGGCGGGCCCCGGCGATGCGGACGGCCAGCGGCATGCCGCCGCACAGCTCGACGATCTGGGCGGCGGCCACCGGCTCGGCGGCGACCCGGCGGTCCCCGAGGATGCGGCGCAGCAGCGTCCGGGCGTGGGGCGCGTCGAGTTCGTGCAGGTCGACGAGGTGCGAGCCGGGCAGCGCCGTGAGCGCGGCGCGGCTGGTGACCAGGACGGCCGGGCGGTCCGGCCCGTGCCCGGCCGGGTCCGCCGGGGTGCCCGGGAGCAGCGGGCCGATCTGCTGCTCCCCGGCGGCGTTGTCGAGCAGGACGAGCGTGCGGCGGCCGGCCAGCAGCGTGCGGTACAGCGCGGAACGCTCCTCCAGGGAGGCCGGGATCTCCCGGGGGTCCGCGCCCAGGGCGCGCAGGAAGGCGGCAAGGACGCCGGCCGGGTCGGCGGGCGTCTCGTCGGCCCCGCGCAGGTCCGCGTACAGCCGACCGTCCGGGTAGTCGACGGCGGCGCGGTGGGCGCTGTGGACGGCCAGCGCCGTCTTGCCGATGCCGCCCATCCCGGCGATCACCGGCACCCGGCCGGCCGCCAGGGCGTCCAGGACGAGCCGCACCTGCTCGTCACGACCGGTGAAGTCCGGGATGTCACGCGGGAGTTGGGAGGGCACCCGGGAGCACCCCGGAACGGCTCGGGCGTCCTCCCGGTCGTGCGCCAGCAGCGCCAGGAAGACGCTCTGCACCTGCTCGCCCGGCTCGATCCCCAGCTCCTCGGACAGCCGCCGGCGCAACGCCTGGAAGCGGCGCAACGCCTCCGCCGCCCGCCCGTCCGCCGCCAGCAGCTCCAACAGGGCGGCCTGCACCGGCTCGTCGTACGGGTACTCCTCGGCGAGCGCCGTCAGCGCGGGAACGGCCGCCCGGGCCGCCCCGTCCGCCTGCGCGGCCCGGGCCAGGGCCAGGACCGTGGCACGCACCTCGTCCTCCACGGCGGCCACCAGCGGGTCCTCCCGGTTCACCCGCTCCAGCCCGGCCAGCACCGGCCCGCGCCGCAACCCGATCGCCCCGGCCACGTCCCCGTCGGCGGCGAACCCGCGGAACCGTCCGAGGTCCACCGCCCCCGGCCCGGTCACCAGCCGGTACCCCTGCGCGTCCGACTCCAGCACCACCGACTCGTCCCCGAACCCGCCGAGCCAGCCGCGCAACCGCGACATCCCGGTGTGCACCGCACCCCGGCCCACCCGGTCCGCCTGCCCCGCCCACACCAGCTCCAGCAGCCGCCCCACCGACAGCCGCTCCCCCTCCGCCAGCAGCAGGACCCCCAACAGCCCCCGCAACACGGCGGCCCGCGGCAACGCCTGCGGCACGGAGTCCACGGCGACCGCCAGGGGCCCCAACAGCCCGAACGTCATCTTCATCCGCTGCATCCGCTTCAGTCCCTCAGAGCCCACGACCGCCCTCGGCCCGCCCACGACCCTAGTACGGACACGGCCCGACCGGCATTCACCAGCCCTCCCCGGACCGGGGCGCCCTACCTCTCACGCACACCGTCCGGCCTCCCCTTCAGCGCCGCACCTCCACGCTGGCCCCGGCCGCGCGGAACTCGGCCGCCGTGGCCTCGGCCAGGTCCGGACGTCGCGTCGTCAAGGATCGTCTCGCGGCCTGCCGTGCCGGAGGCCGGGCCGGTCTGCCGGGAGACGCCCCCGGCCGGGTCAGGAGCCGGGGAGCAGGGAGGCGAGGTAGGCCTGGGTCTCGGGGTCGGTGGAGTAGAGGCGGGTGCCGTGGGTGGCCCGGGTCGCGAGGACGCGGTAGGTGTTCAGCGCGTACGGCAGGTACTGCTCCGGGGGCAGGGTCCGCAGTTGTACGGCGTCGTAGCTGGCCTCGGGGCGGGCCCGCCAGCGGTCGTGGCGGCGGACGAGGTCGCCGCCCATGATGACGGCGCCGAAGGCGTACTCGAGGCCCTGGGCGGTGTAGATGCATCCGACCTGGTCGTGCCCGCCGCGGTCGGTCGCCCAGTACGGGCGGGCCGGGATGTCGGGGAAGCCGGGGACGGGCTGTTCGGATCGCAGGTTCCAGGGGCGGGCCCAGGAGCGCTCGCCGTGGTCGGGGCCGTGCCAGCGGATGGCGACCTCCGGCTCCAGCGGGGGGACCTCACCGGTGTCCCAGGGCCAGCAGAACCCCGCGGTGATCCGGGCGCTGCGGCCCTGCGCGGTGTGGCCGTCGACCCAGGAGGCGAGCGCGTCCGGGTCCGTGGCCAGGGCGAGGTCGTAGCTTCCGCCGTTCCACGGACGCGCCGCGCCGGCCGGGGAGAACAGGAGGTCCACCCAGCGGTGGTAGGCCTGGGAGCCGTTGCAGCGGAACTGGGTCTCCAGGTCGACGTGCCGGAACGCCGCCCCGGACTCCTGCGCGTGGCGGGCCAGTTCGTCCAGGGTGAGGCCCTCGCTGGGACGCACGATCTGGCGTTCGTCGAGGAACAGGACCAGGACGCCGACCCGGTCGAGCAGGTTGCGCAGGACGGCGGGGAAGCCGGTGCCCCGCTGGTGCGGGTAGGTGGCGGCGCGGTGCGCCTCGTCGAGGAGGACCACGCTGTTCTTGTCCAGCCCGCCGGGGGTCTTGCTCTTGAACGTCGCGACGAGGCCGCGGGACTCCTCGCGCAGCAGCCGCTGGAGCTGCCGGGTGAGGGTGCCGGAGGGGGTCAGCAGGCGGGGGTTGCGCCGGGACTCGCGGCACAGTTCGCCCATGAGGCGGGCGGCGATCGCCGTCTTGCCGGTGCCGGGCCCGCCGGTGACCACGACCATGCCCCCGGGCCCGTGCGCCCCGGCCGCGCCGAGGCCGTCCTCGCGCGCGTCCGCCTCCCGGACGGCGTCCAGGATCGCCAGCCGGGCCCGGTCCTGTTCCCCGATCAGGCGGAACGGGCGCTGGTCCTCGATGTTGGCGGCCAGCCGCTCCATGGCTTGCTCGGAGGGCCGGTGCTCACCGGCGAGGAACCGGTCGACGGCCTCCCCCGGCGCGGGCGACAGGCCGGCGCAGCCGAGGCGCTCCGCGAGGTCTCCCGCGGGCACGCCGACCGCGAGGTCGTCGCGGCCCAGCAGGGGGAACTCGGCGCTCGGGGAGTCGGGCGACACCATACTCCGGAGACGCTCGATCACGTCGGCGGAAGCGTTGTGCAGGACCACCGCACCCCTCGCCCGAACGCCGTTCCCGCCGTCGGCCCAGCCCCGCAGGTAGTGCACGTATCCGCCGACTTGGCGGGCGGGGTGCTGCACGGACCGCCGTCCGACCTCCAGCATCCCCGGGTGGCCCGGTACGGGCCGCGCCCCGGTCCACTGCTTCAACTCGACGGCCACGACCGTCAGGGCGCCGTCCGCGTCCTGGCCGACGACGGCCGCGTCGACGCGCTCACCCGTTCCCGGCAGCGACAGCTCCAGCAGGACGTCGAGGCCGCCCAGACCGGCGCGCACCAGCGCGTCGAGGAGGACGGGCCAGCTCCGCCGCCAACTACCGGCCTCCTCCTCCCCGGGCGCCGCGCCGTGCAGGGCACGGAACCGCGTCGCACAGGCGTCCATGAACTCCGGCCGCGCGGCCCGCCGCGCCACGTCGTCGATGATCCCCCGGTGTACGTACATGACCGATGGATACCATCACCGACCGACAACGCCGAGAGCGCCGACGACGCCGACAGCCCGCGCGGACGCCCGACGGCGTGGGCCGCCGGGTGTCCGCGCCCGCGGTCCGCTCAGCCGGCCGGCGTCTCCGGCCCGGCCTGGACGGCCCCGGCCGCCGACGGCGCGGCCCAGTTGGTCCAGTGCCAGTCGAAGTACTGCGCGCTATCGGGGGTGTGGGCGGTGCACCGCCTGCCCTCGAGGGCCCTCACCGCCGCGAGGAGGTCGGCGGAGGCCGCGCCCTTCTCCGACACCTCCACGATCCCGTCGGAGGACACCCTGATGTAGCCGTCCTCGAACAGGGCGTCGCAGCCGAGCACACAGGCGGCCATCACGTTCGCCAGGTGGGAGCGCTGCTCGAGGTTGCTCTGCGACCTCTTCCGCACGTGCGCCGCACGGACGAGCGCCTGGGGAAGCTCCCGCCCGCAGAGGTCGCAGCGGATGGAGCTCCTGCCGTTGAACTTGGCACGCCGCACGCGGGCCTGCTCGCGGCGGGCGAGCGCGACCACGGGGCGGTCCAGGCTGTCGCCCAGCTCGAGGTAGCGGTCCGGGTCCTGCGAGGTGTCCAGGCCGTGCCAGGCGGCGGTGGGCCCCGTAGCGTCGGAGGACGCGATCGGCTGCTGCTCGATGGAGTCGACCAGCCTGGTCATCACCTCGGGGTCGGCCACCGGGACCGGGGTGCCCTGCTTGTTGGCGGAGAGCCGGAAGGCCTCCATCGCCGCAGCGCCGAGCTGCCCTCCCTCGACGGTGGCCTCGAGGTCCAGAACGTCCAGGCGGACGCGCACCGGGTAGGCGTCGTCCGGCCAGACGGTGGCCTCGTCCTTGTAGACCGCTCCGGTGACCTGGGCGACGGCGAGCTCACGCAGGACCGCGTCGGCCCAGCCCCCCTCGGGGACACGGGCGTTCGGCCCCCGGTGGCCGAACAGGACGTAGTCACCGGGCTTCAGCCCGTCCAGCACCTCCGGGGTGTTCGCCTTCTCGGCGGTTTCGGGCTTCCAGCCCCATATGGACTCGCGCAGGCCGATCTCGAAGTTCCGCTTCGAAGCGGCGGGGACGTACACGGCAACGACGGACACGTCGTGCATCCTCCTCGGTTCGACTCCCCCTGCCGGACGGGCCCGGGGAGTTGGTTGGTTCGGACGGGCCGCGCCGCGTGTCCCGTGGAGGCGGGAGAAGACGGCACGGTCTCTGTCTACCAGACGGCACTGACAGACAGGCCCGGCCTACTGTGCCGCCGTCTTCATGTAGGTGCTCCAGATGCGGGTCGGGAGGGCGGCGTCGGAGGTGTCCGGGGTGGCGCCGCCGAGGCCTTCGAGGGAGAGCAGCTTCATGTCCTTCAGGTCCGCGCGGAAGATGGTGACCGCCGTCGACAGCTGCCCGTTGTAGCCGACGAACCACCCTGCCGTACGGTCTGCGGTGGTGCCGGGTTTGGCGGCCAGGCCGGGGCCGGCCTCCGCTGCCGGCTTGGCGGCTCCGTCGCGGACGGAGCCCTTGAGCGCCGCGTCCACCTCGGCCGCGACCGACGGGGTCAGTGCCTGGGTGGCGGCGGGCAGGCGCAGGGGGAGCTGGGCGCCGTTGCGGGAGATCCTGAGGACGGAGTACGGGTCGGTGTGGCTGCCGCCGGCCGCGAAGGCGGCGTACGCGTCGGCGGTGCGGACGGCGCTGGGGGTGGAGTTGCCGACGCCGAGGGCGGGGACGAGTTCGCCCAGGCTGTTGGGGAGCAGGCCGAGGTCGGTGGCGGTCTTCTGCACCCGGTCCAGGCCGACGTCCATGCCGAGCTGCATCAGCGGCCCGTTGACGGACTGTTCGACCGCGTTCCGCAGGGTGACCGTGCCCCAGTTCCGCCTGCCGTCGTTGGCGGTCTTGACGATCTTCCCGTCCCGTCCCCAGTACGGCCCTTCCGGGGTCATCACGTTCACCCCGTCGTCGCCGTTGTAGGGGGTGGCGGGCGTCACCGGGGTGCGGTCGCCGCCCCGTTGGCGCTGCACTCCCTGGCCGAGCCCGGCGGCGTACACCACCGGTGTGAAGGCCGAACCGATCGGCACCGTGGTGGTGTTGGCGTTGTTGAAGCCCTGCTTGAGGTAGTCGGTGCCGCCGTAGAGCGCGACGATCCGGCCGTCCGGGGCCACCGAGGCGGCGCCGACCTTCAGGAGCTTGTCGGCCTCCCGGTTGTCCGGGTCGATCCCCGCGGTGCCCTCCCGTACGGCGGCGGCCAGGGCGTCGACCCTCGGCTTCTCGAAGGTGGTGCGGATCTGGTGGCCGCCGAGGTCGAACTGGGCCGGGGTGATGTCGCTGTGGCTCTCCACGTAGGCGCGGGCCATGTCCACCAGGTACCCGGTCTGGCCGCTCAGCCCCGCCGACTTCGGCTGCGGCCTGGGCTCGGGGAACACGGTGTACTTGGCGCGCTCGGCGGCGGACAGCTTGCCGACCTCCACCATCCGGTCCAGGATCCACGACCAGCGCTCCTCGGCGCGCTCCCGGTTCTCCGCGCTGACCGCCGGGTCGTACTGCCCGGCGCCCTTCAACAGCGCGGCCAGGAAGGCGCCTTCGCTCGGGTCGAGCTGGGAGACGTCCTTGCCGTAATACGCCGCCGCGGCGCGCTCGATGCCGTAACTACCGCGCCCGAACCAGCTGGTGTTGAGGTAGCCGGCCAGGATGTCCTGCTTGCTCATCCGGTCGTCCAGCTTGATCGCGATGACGATCTCGCTGAGTTTGCGGGACATGTCCTGGCGCTGGTTCAGGTAGATGTTCTTGACGTACTGCTGGGTGATGGTGGATCCGCCCTGGGTCTCACCGCCGGTGACCATCTGGACGACGGCGCGCCCGATGCCGGTGACGGAGATGCCCGGGTCGTCGTAGAAGGTCTCGTTCTCGGCGGCCAGCACCGCCCACTGCACCGGCTCCGGCACCTGGCCGAGCGGCACCTCCTGCCGGTTGGTCGGACCGATCCGCGCCATCTCGCTGCCGTCCGCCCAGTAGTAGACGTTGTTCTGCTGGGTGGCGAAGGAGTTCAGGTCCTCCGGGACGGCGGTGTGCGCGTAGAACCAGAGCAGCCAGCCGCTCAGCCCGGCCGCGCCCGTCCCGGCCACCAGCAGCAGCTGCCGCCAGGACGGGAGCCAGCGGCGGACGCCGCGCCGTCCGCGGCGCGGGTAGTCGATCCGCAGGGACGGGCGCCGGCCCCGGAACGGACGCGACCCGCGTAACGGTCGGGGGCGCGGGCGCGGCAGGAAACGTCGGCGTCGGCGCCCGGGCGTCTCCTTCTCGGCGGTCTCGCCGGCGGTCTTCTCGGCGGTCTCCTCGGCCACGCCCTCGGCCGTCTCCCCGGCCCCGTCTTCGGCCACGTCTTCGGCCCCGCCGTCTTGCTGAGCACGCACAGTCCGGTCTCCGATTCGCTCGTGGGCTGACCCTCCGTACACATAGACGTGATGAGAACATCAGTACGTATGCCTGGCTTTGGTGTGATCATGGTCATACTGCGCTCGACGGGTGGGACGTGAGCGTCCGACGGGCGGGCCGCGGACCGTGGACGAACAGCCCGCGGACGGCCGCCCGCGCGGAACCCGGTCCGCGCCAGCCCCGGCGTGCCGCCAGAATGGCGCCATGAGGATGATCCAGACCGCGCTCGGCACGCTGCTGCTCCTGCTGATCATCGGCAGCATCCTGCGCACGCTGGTCGTTCCGCGCGGCCTCTACTCGGCGCTGGTGATGCGGCTCTGGCGGGTGCTGCGCACGCTGCTGCGGCTGTCCGCCGGGCCGAACCGCGGCTACCTCGCGCAGGACCGGGCGCTCACCTGGCTGGCGCCGCTGGTGCTCCTCGGCATGCTCGGCGTCTGGCTCAGCTGCATGCTGACCGCCTACACCCTGTTGCTGCACGGCACCTCCGAGCTGAGCTGGTCGGTGTCCGTGCGCGAGGCCGGGTCCAGCCTGTTCACCCTTGGCTTCGCGAGCGGCGAGCGGCTCCACCTCTCCGCGATCGACTTCCTGGCCGCCGCCAGCGGCCCGCTGGTCATCGCCCTCCAGATCGCCTACCTGCCGACCCTCTACGCCGCCTACCAGCGCCGCGAGACCGAGGTGACCCTGCTGCAGTCCCGGGCCGGCGAGCCCGCCTGGGGCCCCGAGCTGCTGGCCCGCCAGTCCCTGGTGGACACCGAGACGGCGCTCCCCCAGCTCTACCGGGACTGGGAGCGGCTGGCCGCCGACATCGGCGAGAGCCACTCCAACTACCCGGTGCTGCTCTCCTTCCGCTCCCCGCAGCCCCACCGCAGCTGGGTGGTCGGGCTGATCGCCGTGATGGACGCCGCCGCCCTGCACCTGGCGCTCTGCCCGCGCTCGGCCCCGCCCGAGGCCCGGCTGGTGATCCGGGCCGGCTTCACCGCGATGCGCGACATCGGCCGCTCGCTGCGGATCGACTTCGAAGCGGACCCGGACCCGGACATCCCGATCCGGCTGACCTACGCCGAGTACCTGGGCGCCGTCGCGATGATCACCGCGGCCGGGTTCCCGCGCGAGCGCCCGGTCGAGGACGCCTGGGCGCACTTCCACGGCTGGCGGGTCAACTACGAGGCGCTGGCGTACGAACTGGCCCGGCGCAGCGACGCCGTCCCGGCGCTGTGGACCGGCCCGCGCGACTTCCGCGCCCCCGTCATCCCGCCGAGCCGCCCCACCGACCGCCGCCCGTCCTCGACCCCGCCGCCGGGGACATCGCTGCCGCCGCTGCCGCCCGCCTGAGCGGACGGACCGGACGGACCGGGCGGACGGGGCGGACGGGACCGACCCGGGCGGACCGGGTACACTCGTCCGCAGTACGTGCCGTTCAGGAGTACGCAGGAGCAGAGGAAGAAGAGGGAGGTGGGGTTGATGACCGCGCTCAAGGCCGCCATGCGCAGCGTCCGGGTCTCCCTCACGTCCCGGGCCGCGGCCTGACCTCCTCCTGTCCCGCCTCGCCGGGGGCGTGAGCCCGCGGGGCCCGCACGAACACTCCTCAGGAACGGATCTCCGTCCACCATGCGCAACTGGATCACGCGTGCCGAGACCGGCACCGACATCCCGACCATCCGCGACATCAACCTCGCCGCCTTCGGGACTCCCGCCGAGGCCGACCTCGTCGACGCGCTGCGCGCCGACGCCTCCTGGATCGAGGGCCTGTCCCTCGTCGCCACCACCGAGCACGGCACCGACGAGCAGGGCACTGGTGAGCACGGCACCGCCGTCGGCCACGCCCTGCTGACCCGCTGCCACATCGGCGACGTCCCGGCCCTGTGCCTGGCCCCGTGCGCCGTGCTCCCCGCGTACCAGCGCACCGGCGCCGGCTCCGCCGCCGTCCGCGCCGCACTGGACGCGGCACGGGACCTGGGCGAGCGCCACGTCGTCGTCCTGGGACACCCGGACTACTACCCGCGGTTCGGCTTCACCCGCGCCTCCGCCCACGGCATCGGCCTGAGCATCGAGGTCCCGGACGAGGCGCTGATGGCCCTCGCCCTGGACGCCGGCCACCCGCTGCCCGCGGGCACCGTCCGGTACGCCGCGCCGTTCGGCATCTGACGGACGACGCCGGGCGGGGCACCTGGGTGCCCCGCCCGGCGTCCTTCCCTCCTGTCAGGGACTGTCAGGGCCCTGCCCGACAGCAGGCCTCAGACGGCCACCGTGGCGCCGGTCGCCAGCGAACGCTCGGCGCCGACCAGGATCTCCACCACCCGCAGGCCGAAGTCCGCCCCGCACGGGTGCGGCTCGCCGGAGGCCGCCGAGGCCCGCAGGGCGTCCAGCGCCCGGTGCAGCGCCGCGGCCGGTCCCTCGCCGCGCGGGGGCAGCTGCACCACGCCGTGCTCGCCGCGCAGCTCCATACCCGTCCCGCCGGCCGCGAGCGGCGCGGTCAGGCTGAGCGCGAGTGTGCTGGAGGCGCCGCCGGCGTGCCGTACCACCAGGTGGACGGTGTCCAGCGGGCCGGCCGCCGCCGTCACGTGCGTCGCGTCGCCCAGGACCGGCAGCAGGACGGACAGCGCGTGCGGGCCGACGTCCCACAGCGCGCCCTTCTCGACCCGCCACGGCGAGGCCGCGTACGGGCTGGTGCTGCCGGGCGCGAACACCGAGCCGAGCCAGTCCGAGCGGCCGGTGAACCAGCCACCGAGCTCCGCCTGCCGCTCGATCCACGGGATCTGCTCGCCGCCGAAGCGCACGGTGAAGAAGACCACCGAGGCGACCTTGTGCTCGCGCACCGCCCCGGCCACGGCCTCGGCGTCCGGCACCGTCAGCGCGACCGGCTTGTCCAGCAGCAGGTGGCAGCCCGCCTCGGCGGCCCGCACGGCGAGGCCCGCCTGGACGGTCGGGGGCAGCGCGATGGAGACCGCGTCCACCTCGGCCAGCAGCCGGTCCAGGTCCGCGTACCCGGGCACGCCGTGCGCGGCGCCCAGCGCCTCGGCCGCCTCCGGTCGGCGGCCCCAGACGCCGGTGAACTCCAGCCCGGGGTGCTCGGCCAGGACGGGCGCGTGCACCCGCTCCGCCCAGGGGCCGGTTCCCAGCAGTCCGATCCGCACGATGTCTCCGTTTCCTTCGTGTTCCGTCGCGACGCCCGTGTTCTGTCGCGTTCGTGTTCCGTCGCGCCGCCGCCGCATGGTCGCGACGCCGCCGCGTGCTCGCGGCGCGTGATTCGCGGCGCGCGCCCTGGTTCAGCCCCGGACGCGGGCCAGGGTGAAGCCGTCGTAGCCCTTGCTGCCGACCGTCTGCACCGAGGTCGCGGTGACCGTCGGCTCGGCCGCGATCAGCTCGTGCAGCGCCCGGGTGCCGACCACCGCCGGGTCGGTGCTGTCCGCGTCGGCGACCGCGCCACCGCGCACCACGTTGTCGACGATGATCAGCGAGCCGGGCCTGGTCAGCTGGAGCGCCCGGCGGAAGTACTCCGGGTTGCTCGGCTTGTCGGCGTCGATGAAGACCAGGTCGAAGGGCTCCACGCCCTGCTCGACCAGCGCGGCCAGCGAGTCGGCGGCCCGGCCGACCCGTACCTCGGCGACCCCGGCCAGGCCGGCGGCCGCCAGGTTGCCCCGGGCGACCTCGGCGTGCCGGGGGTCCAGCTCCAGGGTGAGCAGGGTGCCGTCCGCGGGCAGCGCCCGGGCCAGCCAGATCGCGCTGTAGCCGCCGAGCGTGCCGACCTCCAGGATCCGCTTCGCGCCCTGGGTCAGTGCCAGCAGGTGGAGCAGCTTGCCCTGGTTGGGGGCGACCGCGATCTTCGGCAGCCCGGCCGCGTCGGCGGCGGCGGTGGCGCCCTCCAGCACCGGGTCGTGCCCGACCAGCTGCTCGGAGAAGTAGGCGTCCACGGCGTCCCAGGTCGGCTGCGAAGACATCGGGCCCTCCAGAGTGCAAGATCGGCAGCTACCCGGCCGATGCTACTCCGAGGGCCCGAGGGCACCACGACGGTGGTTGTGGACGGCCGGTCGGACGACCGGCCGTACGGGAGGTCAGTCGGCGACCGGCTCCTTGGTCGCGGCGGCGGCCTTGGCGGCCTCCTCCGCCTCGATCTTGGCGTGCGTCTTGGCGGCGCGGCGCTTCATGATCCAGGCCGAGAGCAGGCCGATCACCAGGGCCGCCCCCAGGCCCGCCCAGGAGAACCGGGCCAGCCAGGGCTCGATGCTCTTGCCGACCTTGTAGACCAGCAGCGTCGTGCCGCCGGCCCAGACCACGCCGCCCAGCACGTTGGCGATCAGGAACTTCCAGTACGGCATCTTCAGCGCGCCCGCGAGCGGACCGGCGAAGATGCGCAGCAGGGCGATGAACCGGCCGAAGAAGACCGCCCACATGCCCCACTTCTGGAAGGAGCGCTCGGCGGTGGCCAGGTGGGAGGGCCCGAAGTGCTTGGGGAACTTGCGTCCCAGCTTCTCGAAGAGCGGCTTGCCTCCCTTGCGCCCGATCGAGTAGCCGATCGAGTCGCCGATGATCGCGCCGGCGATCGCGCAGATGGCGACGCCCCACGGGCTCACCACACCCTTGACCGCCATCAGGGACGCCGTGACCAGGGCGATCTCGCCGGGCAGCGGAATGCCCAGCGACTCCAGCCCGATGATCAGACCGACCACTGCGTACACCGCTGTCGGCGGAATCCCCTCGATCCAGGCGTCGATGTGCAAGGCCAGTCCCTCCGTGGCAGGACGGGACCGGCCGCGCTCCCCCTGGAGCCGCGTGCCCGTCCCGGCAGTTCGTCCGATGGCGGCACCCAGGCCGCTCCCCCGGAAACGAGCCTAACGTGCCGGGCGGCCTGTCCCCCCGGCCGATCACCCGTGGTTACGACGTACGCCCCCGCGCCATGGTTCCAGCTCGACCACCGTTTCTTCAAGATTCGGCAAAAAGCAGTGCGACCACGGACGGGCGCTGCTTGATCCGGCGCGCGAACGGCAGCAGGGCGCTCACCGGCCACCGCCCGCCCTCCGGGTACACCTCGCGCACGTCGGTGACCCCCGGGTGCGCGGTGGCCAGCTCGCCGCGCTCGTCCGCGTCCATCCCGAACGGCATCGGCGGCGCCTGGTAGTACCGGTCCCGCAGCTTGCCCTCGACGGCCCGCCGGCTGAACCAGCGCGGCACCGCGTCCAGCACCATCGCCCCGCCCGGGAAGCGCTCGGCGCAGGCCGCGATCAGCGCGCGGACCTCCTGCGGCCGCAGGTACATCAGCAGGCCCTCGGTGCTGATCAGCACCCCGTTCGACGGGTCCACCTCGTCCATCCAGCCCGGGTCGGTGGCCGAGTGGGCGACGATCCGGTGCCGCTCGTCCGGCGGCAGCAGCCGCCGCCGCAGCGCGACCGTCTCCGGCAAGTCCACCGACAGCCAGCTCGCCCGCCCGTTGTCGACCCGCCAGGCCTGGGTCTCCAGGCCGTCCCCGAGCCCGACCACGGTGCCGCGCGGGCAGCGGGTCAGGAAGTCCGCCACCTCGCGGTCGAAGCAGGCGGCCCGCAACGCCTGGAGCTGGCTCACCAGAGCGTTCTCCCCGAACCGCGCCGCGAACGGGTAGTCGATCCGCTCCACCAGCTCGACCGCCTTCGGGTCCGGCAGCACGGTGTCCGGCCGCCGCGCCTCCACCGCCCGGTGCCACAGCGTCCACAGCGCCGTCTCCGGTACCTGCCCCAGCTCCGGCCGCTCCCCGCCGCCACTCATCGCTCGCTCCTTCGGACGTGGTCCCGTCGCGGTCCGACTCATTCCGTCGCGTTCCCGCCGTGTTCCCGTCATGGGCATGAACCCGCCGATTCTGACACCCCGTCCGCACCTCCCCTCCCGCCGACGCGCCGACTCACCGACCCGTGGAGCTCTACGACGGCAACCATCGACCGGGCCTTCCAGGCGACCTGGAGCGCGCGAACTCGTTCTCCCGCGTGGGCACTTCTCACCCCACGGGGTGGAGAACCGAACGACGGAGGGCCACGTGCTCGAGCACCTCATCACTCACGACCACGACCTGCGGATGGTCCCCAGCGACCGGAACGAGCTGACCACCGCGGTCGGCCGGCTCCACGGGGAACTCCGGGCCCTGCCCGAGGGGACCGACCCCGCCCGCGCCCGCCTCCTGACCAGGTGGATCGGCATCGGCCACCTGTGCCTGGGCCACCACGAGGAGGCCCGTACATTCCTCCGCCAGTCGCTCGACCTCGCCACGGAGACGGGCAACACCCGGGCCGTCGTCGCCACCGGACTCAACCTCGCCGACGCGCACCGCTACGCCGGTGACGTGCGGACCGCGGACGCGCTCTACCGCAGCGCGCTGGACACCGCGCGAACCCGGCACCCGGAACTCCTCGACTTCGCACTCCAGCACACCGGCAAACACCTGATGGAACGCGGTGACCTCGCGCAGGCCCGGACCCATCTGCAGGAGGCGCTGCGGCTGCGGATCGCCAAGGGGGACGGCGAGTTGATCGAGTCCACCCAGGCCGCACTCGACAGGGTGGAGCTGCTGCTCGACCGCCCCTGACCGCCCCCTGCGGCTGACCCTGTCCCCGTTCTGCGCCAGGAGGCCGTAGCGGGCCCGGACCAGGCCTGCTCGGCCAGCGCGATGCCCACCCGCAGCTGCGCCCAGAGCCGGTCCCGGCCGCTCAGTCCTCCGCCGCCACCACGGCCACGGCCGTCGCCAGGGCGGCGGCGGTCAGCCAGGCCAGCGCCGGCAGGCCCACGGTGAGGGCCTGCGGCCAGCGCCAGGCCAGCAGCCGCGCACCGACGCCCCAGGTGAGGAGGAACAGCGGGACCAGGATCACCGCCTGCATCCTCCACGCCTCCAGGAACGCCCCGGCCAGGCCGCCGGCCAACAGCGCCGTGCCCGCCACGACCAGCAGCCCGATCCGGAACATCAGGGCCCACGGGGTGGTCTGCGGGTCGGTTCGGTGCCCCTGGTGAATGATCTCGGCCACCCGGCCCCGCCAGAAGCGCAGCTCCACGGCCGAGCCGACGTCCACCGCGTCGTAGAACGACTGGTCGACCGTGTAGGTGCGGCCCGGCGCGTTCTCCCGGAGAACGGCGAGGCGGTACGAGGTCGAGTCACTGTTGGCGTCCACCCACTTCTTCGTCACCCGGCCGCTCTCGGGACGCAGGCAGTCCGCCTGTGCCGCCCCGTCGACCGTGGCACCGCAGACGGGTGCGTCGAGGTAGGCCCCGCCCTCGTCGTAGGCGTCGTGGTAGCGGACGAAGCCGAACACCACGATCGCCAGCCCCAGCACGGCGATCAGCCCGCGCACCACCTGACCCGCCGCCGGCCCGCGCCGCGGGCGCCGGTCCCGCGGTCCGTCCGCCTTCCCCATGGGCCCCTCCCCCCTGCCGGACCATGCCATTGTGCCCCGGGAGAAGACCGCAGAGGTCGCCACCGGGCGTCAGCGGCCTCGGAGAACAGGTCGGCACCGTCGAGAAGGGATTCGATCGGCTACTTTGGGTAACGATGCGCGGGATTCTGTCGCTCCTTCTTGAGCGCCGGTATGGACGAGGCCTTGCCTTGGAGCCGAGGGTTGTTACCGCAGTGCTGGACTCGAAGTCGCTGAGCTGGCTGCTCATCAGAAAGTGAAACGCCTGACACGGCATCCGGCCCGCGCGCGATCCTGTTCCTGCACCAACAGCCATGCAAGGTAGCGCAAGTGAAGTGACAGGAGGGGTGGGCACGGCGATACGGTTCTTTGGGATCGACCCGGAGACCGGTCAGGGGAACAGGCCGACCGTCTGGGTGGACGAGGGGGTCGGGGACTTGCTGGTCCAGAGCTACGTCGCCGACGAGGCGTCGATCGCCGGCGTGCTCGCGGCCGGCCACGGTCCGGACCACGAGAACACGATCCCGTCGCACGAGGGAGTGTTTCGGATTCCGGCCCGAATGGTGCCGATTCTCAGGAGGGCGTGTGATGAGGCAGAGCGTTCCCAGCTTCGTCGAGATGCTTAACTCGGCGAGGAGCACGGCGGTGCACCTGGAACTGCGTGACCAGTACAGCGTCGTCGAGGAAGCCACCGAACTCGCCAAGTGGCACCGTGGTGAAGCCGTCGATGTCGACCCCGACTCGGAGTACTGGAGCGGGTGGAGCGACCTCGTCCGCCGCACCGTCGCCCGAGGCGTCCAGGTCCGCCGGGCACGCGTCGTGTCGGTGCCGGTGACGGACTACGTGCGGTACGAGCGCCACATCACCAGCGTGAACCTGGCCATCGGCGAGCAGGTGCGCTGGCTGCCCCGCAGTGAGGCGTCGGGCCTCGCCCTGCCGGGCAACGACTTCTGGCTGGTGGACGGGCGCGCTGTCCGCTTCAACCTGTTCGACGGGCCCGGAGCTGCGTTGGACCCGCAGTACTCCGAGGATCCGGCGGTGGTCGAGCTCTGCGCCAACGCCTTCGAAGCGGTGTGGGAGCGCGGCGTGGAGCACGAGAAGTTCGCCGTCTGATTCCAGTACGCAGGACTACCGGATCATGCCCCTGTCGCCGTCCTCCAGCGCGCAGAGCGCCCGCGAGACGATCGCCAAGAGATTGAAAGCGCTTCAGCAGGATGCCGGCCTCACAGGGCATGGTCTGGCCCTACGAACAGGCTTCAGCGAGTCGAAGGTCTCACGCATCGCGGGTGCCAAGACCCCACCGTCAGCTGACGACATCCAACGATGGTGCGCAGCCTGCGGCGCGGAGGACCAGGCCGCGGACCTGGTCGCCGCGAGTCGGGCGGCCGACGAGATGTACGTCGAGTGGAAGCGCCTCCACCGCACGGGGATGAAGCACGCCCAGGACGCCATCCTGCCCCTGTTCAGGAACAGTCGGCAGATCCGTATGTACTGCTCCAACGTCATGCCGGGGATCGTCCAGCGCCGTGAGTACGCGCGTGCGCTGATGGAGACCATCACGGCCTTCCAGAACACTCCGAACGATGTGGAGGCCGCCGTCGAGAGCCGGCTCCAGCGCGGACGCTGCCTCCATCAGGGAAGCTGCACCTACGCGCTCGTCCTGGAGGAAACGGTCCTCTACTACCCGCTCGGCGACGATGAGGCCATGGCGGATCAACTGCGCCACCTGCTGGAGGTCATGGCCCTGCCGCGCGTCAGTCTCGGGGTGATTCCCTTCCGGGCGCCTCGCGTGATGTGGCCGCTCGAAGCCTTCTACATGTTCGATGATCGGCAGGTGGACGCCGAGTTGCTGACCGCCGTCGTCAAGATCACGACGCCGACCGAGATCGCCGCGTACTCGAAGGCGTTCAAGGCCCTCTCCGGCATGGCGGTGCACGGCCGTGAAGCTCGGACCCTCATTGAGCAGGCAATCCACGCGCTCGGGTGAATCCGTGCAAGACGATGCAAGATTGTGGCACCGCCTGTAGCCGCCTCCCTACGGTCTATCACGCACCCCCGCCGCCACGGCGAAGGCAGTGCGCCACCGAGAAGAGAGGAACGGACCATGACCGTTGCACTGGAAGCGCCCGCGGACACCGAGTTCCGCGATCCCCGCGCGCTCCTCAACGCGGTCCGGCCGTACGTCAAGGAGCTGACGTACAACGTGTTCGAGGGCCCCGGCAACACCGGCGACCTGTACGACCGCGAGATCGCGCTCCTGCTCCGCGACAACACCATGGTCCGCAACATGGCCGAGCGCATCCTCGACAACGCCATCGCCTACACGATCACCGCCATGGAACACCCGCAGGTGCACCTGGGCGTCGGCAAGATCGTGGACATCGGGGTGCACCAGCTCCTGCTGGACACGCCGGTGCACTTCGCCGTCTGCGAGGCGTACAACGCCGGCCGCTACAAGCACCACGCCCCGCTGATCCAGCGACGCAACGACGGCACCGTGGTCCGTACCGCCGAGTTCCTGCGCGGCAACGGGTTCGACGCCGACGAGGAGCTGTGGGCGATCGACGGGGCGGACTGCTCCCCGTGCGACGACAAGGTCCCCGACAGCCACTGACCGGACACCAGGGTGCCCCTGCCTCGTATCGTGGGCAGGGGCACCCGGCCAGCCAACTCCTCAGCAAGGGAAGTCCGTTGCCCGCACAGCACAACATCGAGTCCACGCAGGCCGCACTCGGGGTGGAGCTGCTGCTCGACCGCCCCTGACCGCCCCCTGCGGCTGGCCCTGTCCCCGTTCTGCGCCAGGAGGCCGTGGCGGGGCCAGCGGTCAGCCCAGCCCGTTCGACCAGTCCGCCAGGAGGGCGAAGTCCTCCGCCGTCAGGCCAGCCTTCGGGTCGATGTGGTGGAGGAGTGCCGGGGCCGGGTGGTGGGCTTCGACCCAGGTGCGGTCGGCGTCCGTGATCAGGTCGTCGACCCAGGCGAACGGGCGGCCCTGCGCCCAGGTGACGATCTGTGGGGTCTTCCAGAACACGCCGTCGTCCGGCTCGGGCTGTGGCTCGGACCAGGGGAGGTACGGCAGGGCGGGCAGCCCGAGCAGGGGGGCGATGAAGGTGTTGGCCTCCTCCTGCCACGTCGTCGCCCACGCCAGGTCGAAGGGCAGCGCGGCGAGGGCCGGGCCGTGGGCCGGGTTGAGCCAGACCCGCAGGGGCTTCGGGGCCTTGTGGGGAAGGCCCCAGGCGGTGAGTCGGCGGCGCTCGGCCGCTTCCCAGCGTGGTGTCGTCAGCCGGTGGGTCCGGTAGCCCTCGGGCCGCCGGTAGGGCTTCGCCGCGCACGGGTTGAGCGGTCCGTCGACGTCCAGCAGGAGCAGCGGACGCACCGGCTCACCTCCCTTGATCGTCCCCGCAGGCTACCGGCGGGGACGGGGACGGACCAGCGGATTTCCGCGCCAGGGGCCGCGAGGGGGCCGAGGGTTCAGCCGATGCTGAAGGCGCCGTCCGGCGGGGGCGGGGAGTCGGTGGCCTCGGCGTCGGTGACCGGGGCGGTCCGGCCGACCAGGGCGGCCAGGTCGTCGCCGTCGGTGAGCCGGGCCGGGAAGATGTCGCCCGCGAGCAGCCGGGTCAGCTCGGCCACCGGCAGCGGCGCGGTCGAGCCGGCCAGCAGGATGTTGCCGTACCGGCGGCCGCGCAGCACCGGTGCCTCCGCCACCAGGCAGACGTACGGGAACACCGCGCGCACCGTCGCCGCCTGCGCCTTGGCGAAGGCCAGTGGCGGGCCGTCCGCCAGGTTCGCCGCGTAGCAGCCGCCGGGGCGCAGCGCGGCGGCCGCCAGGCGCAGGAACTCCACCGAGGTGAGGTGGGCCGGGGTGCGCGAGCCGTGGAAGACGTCGGCGATCACCAGGTCCTGCGAGCCGGCCGGGGTCTCGGCGAGGGCTGCCCGGGCGTCGCCGACGGTCGCGGTGATGTCCGCGCCGGGGCCCTGCCAGGGCAGGTGTTCGGCGACCAGTTCCAGCAGCGGCCCGTCGACCTCCACCACCCGCTGCCGCGAGCCGGGCCGGGTGGCGGCCAGGTAGCGGGGCAGGGTGAGCGCGCCGCCGCCGAGGTGCAGCGCGTCCAGCGGCTGCCCGGCGGGGGCGAGGGCGTCGGCGAGGTGGCCGAGGCGCCGGGTGTACTCGAACTCCAGGTGGGTGGGGTCGGCGAGGTCGACGTAGGACTGCGGGGTGCCGTCCAGGGTGAGCAGCCAGCCGCCGTCCCGGTCGAGGTCGGGCATGAGCTTGGCGAAGCCCAGGTCGGTCCGGCGGCCGACCGGTACCGGCTCGTCCCGCTCGTCCCGCTCGTCCCGCGAATCGTGCTCGGAGGTCACGCGTGCTCTCCGACGGGCTCGACGTCGAGGTACGCGGCGAGCCAGTGGTCCAGCTCGGCGAACACCTCGGTGCGCGCGGCCTCCCCGGAGAGCACCAGGTCGTGCATACCGCCCTTGATCCGCACGATGGTGACGTGCCGGCCCAGCCGCGGCCCCTGCGCGGCGATGTCGTCGGCGCGCAGCACGGCGTCGGCGTGGTGCAGCGCGCTGTGCCACTTGGTGGTGGAGATGGAGCGGGTCGAGGCCATCAGCAGCACCGGCACGTCGATGCCCAGTCCCCGGTGCAGCCGCCGGTGGCCCTGGTGGATCGCGGACAGCCAGCCCGCGTACAGCGGGAAGCTCTCGGGGCGCTTGAGGGTGAGGTCGAAGTCCCACTCGCCCTGGTGGTCCTTGTGCAGGCTGTGGGTGTAGTGCGGGTTGAGCGCGGACGGCAGGACGCGGGTCGGCGCCAGCCGCCCGAGCGCCGTGACGGCGGGGCCGCCGAGGGTGCGGACGGCGGGCCCGGCCGGCATCGACAGGAACGGCGAGTTGAGGAACAGCCCGTCCACCAGGCCGCGCCCGGCGCGCCGGGCGGCCCACAGCGCGCCGATCAGCCCGCCGGTGGAGTGCCCGTTCAGCAGCAGCTGCCGGTGCCCGTCCACCTCGCGGATGATCCGGACCGCCTCGTCGATCTCCTCGTCGTACTCGGCAAGGTCGCGGACGAAGTTCGGCGACTGGTGCGGGCGCAGGGAGCGGCCGTACTTGCGCAGGTCGAGGGCGTAGAAGGAGAAGCCGAGCGCGGCGTAGTGGTCGGCGAGGTTGGTCTGGAAGAAGTAGTCGTTGTACCCGTGGATGTAGAGCACGGCGCGCTCCGCCCCGGGCGCCGGACGCCGGACGAGGGTCGCGCACACCGGCCCCTCGTCGTCCGGCCGCAGCGTCAGCTCGGCGGCCTCGTAGGGGGCACCCAGGATGTCTTCACGGAACTCCATCTGCTCGCCGCACCCGTCCTCTGTATCTGTCTGCCCGTATCGGCAGGTGACCGCCCGTTCCACCCCCGACCATACCGGCCGGTAGCCGCGCGGCGCTCGGCGGTGGGTCGTCATGTGCGGATCCGCGCTGCGGCACCACGGGTGTCGTCGGGAGCCCGTGGCCACCGGGCGTCCGCTCGCTTCACGCCGAGTGCTCAAAAGGTGCCTTGGGCATGTTCCTGGGTCTGGGATGCCTCGTCGTTCCGGTCCTGTACCCGGAGAGCCGATCCCGTGCTTCCCCAGGCCACGGCCGGGCAGAGCCGGTCGTCGCACTCCTCGCAGAGCACGCGGGCGCGTTCGAGGAACTCAAGTGCTTCATCGAGGCAACCCATGACCCTCAGCCGCTCGCCGAGGTTGAGCAGCGCGATCGTCTCACCCACCCGGTCATGACAGCTGCGCGCGATGGCAAGGGCACGTCGATGGGCTTCCACCGCCTCCTCGGAACGGCTCGCGAGGCTGAGCGAAATCCCGTAGTTGTTCCAGACGTCCGCTTCGACGTCGCTGGTACCCATGGAGTCGGCAGCCCTCAGTGCCGCCTCCGTGACGGCGATCGCCATGTCGGCCCTGCCGCTGTAAATCAGCCCGGGCACCACTACGGGCGACAGGCGCGCGACCCCTCGGTGGATTCCGACGTGTGCCAAGCTCAGGGTCAGGACCACCATGTTCGCGCGCTCGCAGTCCAGCCAGGCCAGCGCGGCAGCCCGTTCCGGGAAGAGGCCGGCGTCCGAGCACTCGGGCGGTGACGCGGCCCGCCGGTTGGCGGCATGGGCGGTCATCACGTAGTACTCCACCAACCGGCTCAACCGCCGTGCTCCCAGCTCCGGGTCCTTCCCCAGCTGTTCCAGGGCGTAGTCGCGGACCAGGTCGTGCAGGTACCAGCGGCCGCCGCACGCCGCCTGTTCGATCAGGGCGCTGCCGGCGAGCCGGGCGAGCCGGGAGCGGACCTCGCGGGGCTTGGTGCCGGTCAGCGCGGCGACGGCCTCGGTCGAGATGTCGGGGCCGGGGTTGAGGACGAGGAGGCGGAAGAGCTCCGCCTGCGGCTCGGTGAGGCGCCGGTGCGAGCGATCGAGCACGATGCGCATGCCGACCTCACCGTCGTCCAGGAGGTCGAGCCGGGCGGCGCGGTCGGCGAGGTCCTCGGCGAGCTCGTCCGGGCACAGGTGCGGGTCCAGGACGAGGTGGGCGGCGGCGAGCCGCAGAGCGAGCGGGAGGTGGCTGCACAGCTTCGCGATCCGCCCGGCGGCCGCCGGGTCGGCCGTGATCCGCTCGTCGTCCGGGTGGGCGGCCCGGACGGCGGTGTCGAGGAGGGTGACGGCCGCCTCGGCGTCGAGGACGCCGAGGCGGTGGAGGCGGGCGCCGAGGCCGGGGAGGGTTTCGCGGGAGGTGACCAGGAGGCGGTGGCGGGTGGCGGGCGGTGGCTGGAGGGGGCGGACCTGGTCGGCGGCGGAGGCGTTGTCGGCGATGACCAGGACGCCGCCGCCATGCTGCTCCAGTCGGGCGCGGTAGAGAGTGGCGCGGCTCTCCCGGTCGGGCGGGATGTGTTCGGCGGGGACGCCGAGGGCCCGGAGCAGGGTGTCGAGGGCCTGTCCGGCCTCGACCGGGGTCTCGTCGTAGCCGCGGAGGTCGACGAAGAGGGCGGCGGAGTAGTGGCCCTCGCCGAGCAGCGCGTGGCCGGCGGCGAGCGCGAGGGTGGTCTTGCCGATGCCGCCGAGGCCGGTGACCGTCACCGTCGACGGGCCGTCCGGGGCCAGCAGGGCGCGGAGTTCGGCGAGGTCCTGGTCGCGTCCGGTGAGGGCGGAGGTGACCGGCGGCAGCCCCGCGATCGTGGGCGGGCGCGCGGTGACCGTGACGTGCGCCGTGTCCGCCTGGACGACCGGGGCGTGGAAGGTCCCCCCGCGAATGCTGTTGTGCACCCCGTGAGCGTAGTCGCCCGCCCCTCGTGCGCCTGCTGTGCGCCGGTGGTTCTGTGGAACGCTTCCGGGACAGACCAGGCGAGTTGGGGAGTTTGCATGCAGCACGGGCACACCGATCCGTCGCTCTACCGTTCGGCCGCCGAGGCGATCGCCGCCCCGCCGGAGAGGCTGGCGTACGTGGCCGGGTTCGACCGGTCGGGGCGGCGGCCGGACGCGTTGCTGAGCGTCGACACCGATCCGGACTCGGCGAGCTACGGGAAGGTCCTGAACTTCGCCGAACTCCCCACGCTCGGCGACGAGTTGCACCACTTCGGCTGGAACGCCTGCTCCAGCGCCCTCGCCCACGCGTGCCACGAGAACCCGGAGCGGCGCTACCTGCTGCTGCCGGGGCTGCGCTCCTCCCGGCTGCACGTCATGGACACCTACCCCGACCCGGTCCGCCCGCGGCTGGTCAAGACGGTGGAGGCGAAGGAGCTCGCCGCCAAGGCGGGCTACTCGCGCCCGCACACCCTGCACTGCGGCCCCGACGGCGTCTTCCTGTCCTGCCTGGGCGGCGCCGAGGGCAACGACGGCCCGGGCGGGGTGGCGCTGCTCGACCACACCACCTTCGAGGTGCTGCGCGCCTGGGAGACCGAGCGCGGGCCGCAGCACTTCGCCTACGACGTCTGGTGGCACCTGGGCACCAACGTGGGCATCACCAGCGAGTGGGGCACCCCGTCGATGGTCGAGGGCGGGGTGGTGCCGGAGCTCCTGCTCGGGCGCAAGTACGGCCACGCGCTGCACTTCTGGGAGCTGGACTCCGGCCGCCACCTCCAGCGGGTGGACCTCGGCGACCAGTACCAGATGGTGCTGGAGCTGCGCCCGGCGCACGACCCGCAGGCGGAGTGGGGGTTCGCCGGGGTGGTCACCAACGTCGAGGACCTGTCCTCCTCGGTCTGGCTCTGGTACCGGGACGGGCCGGCGTTCACCGCGCGCAAGGTGATCGAGATCCCCGCCGAGCCGGCCGCGGCCGAGGACCTGCCGCCCGCGCTGCGGCCGTTCGGCGCGGTGCCGCCGCTGGTCACCGACATCAACCTGTCGGTGGACGACCGCTGGCTGTACGTGTCGGCCTGGGGCACCGGCGAGCTGTTCCAGTACGACGTCTCGGACCCGTTCCACCCCCGGCTGGCCGGCTCGGTGCGGCTCGGCGGGATCACCGCCCGCACCCCGCACCCGGCCGAGCCCGGCCGTCCGCTGAGCGGGGCGCCGCAGATGGTGGAGATCAGCCGGGACGGCCGGCGGGTCTACCTCACCAACTCGCTCTACGGCGCCTGGGACGACCAGTTCTACCCGGACGGCATCGAGCCCTGGATGGTCAAGCTGGACGCCGACCCGGAGGCCGGCGGGCTGAGCGTCGACGAGCGCTTCTTCCCGCACGGCGCCGACTTCCGGGGCCTGCGCGTCCACCAGACCCACCTGGCGGGCGGCGACGCCTCCTCCGACTCCTACTGCTTCCGCTGAGCGGTCCTCACCAGCTGAGCCGACCCGACCGGACGGGCGGGCGTCACCGGTCAGGCGGGCGTCACCGGAACAGCGCCTGGTCGAACCGCACCTGCGCCGACGGCAGCCCCGCCGCCGTCAGCCGGGTGCGGACGGAGCCGACCATGCCGGCCGGCCCGGTGACGCAGGCCAGGTGCTCGCGCCAGTCCCCGGCCGTCGCGACGGCGTCGGCGAGTTCGCCGACGGTGACCGGGGTGACGGTCAACCACGGCTTGTGCAGGCCGAGTTCGGACAGCGACTGCCAGTCGTAGAGGTCCCGGCGGTCCCGGGCGCCGACGAACAGGTGGACCCGGCGGCCGGTCGGCCGGTGGGCGGTCTGCTGCTCGATGATCGCCTTCATCGGGGCGAGGCCGGTGCCGCCCGCGACCAGCAGCAGGTCGCGGGCGTCGCCGTCGGGCAGCAGGCTGCCGCGCGGCGGGCCGAGGCGCAGCCGGTCGCCGATGCCGGTGTGCTCGACCAGGGCGGCGCTGACCCCGCCGGGGGCGGTGCGGCGGACGTGGAACTCCAGCTCGTTGTCGGCGCGCGGGGCGCAGCCCATCGAGTACTGCCGCCAGGTGTGCGGCAGCGCCGGGTGTTCGACGGTGCCGTACTGCCCGGCCCGGTACGGGTACGGTTCGCCGGTGCGCACCCGCAGCACGGCGAGGTCGGGGCGGCGGCGCTCGTGGCCGGTCACCACGGCGTGCCAGTACGGGGGTTCGGTGAGCGCGGAGTCGGCGCCGGCCACCATCGCGCCGACGGCGAAGCGCAGCATCCGCACCCAGGCGCCCTCCAGCTCCTCCGTCCAGCGCTCGCCGGCCCGGTGCCGGACGGCCGCGCACAGGGCCTCCTCGAAGGCCTCGTAGTGCACCGGACGGACGCCCAGTTTCCGGTGGTCGCGGCCGAGTTGGCGGAGCGTCTGCTCCAGTTCGGCCGGGCGGTCGAGGTGGTCGATCAGATGGTGGAAGATCCGTTCCAGGTGGAGCTGCTGGAACTCCATCGAGGCGGGGAAGAGCGGTCGCAGGTACGGGCGGTGGCTGAACATCACCGCGTAGAGGTGGTCGATCAGGTCCGCGAGCGGGGAGATCAGGTCGAGGTCGCGCCGGATGACGTGCTGGTCCGCGGCGCCGTCGTAGCCGCCCTCCTCCCCGTACGCGTTGCACCCGAGGTCGCCGCCGGCCGAGGTGGACGGGGCGAGGAGTTGGCGTCGCAGGCGCATCGCGTGATGGCGGGCGATCAGGCGGTCGTACTCGGCGGTGGCGGTGGCGGTGCCAGTGCTCATGCTGCTGCTGTTGTCCATGTCCCGCCCAGTGAACTGCCGGGCCGCCGGACACGAGAAGGGCCGATCGCCCCGGAGAGACCCGGGACCAACGACCCCTTGCGGTGGTACGTCCGGACCGGGACGCTTTTCGGCCACCGCGCGCACGGACCCCCACCGCGCGCACGCACCCCCACCGCGCACGGGCCCCATCGCGCGCACGCACCCCCGGAACGGGCGGGCAGGACGGAAGGGTGCCCCGCGCCCCGGTGCTCTCCTACCACCAGGACCCGGGGCACCGCCGTCGTCAGACTCCTGCCCGGCGCGCCTCCCGGCGCTCCAGCCGCCGCTGCCGGCCCTGGCGCAGCGGCTGGTCGGGCAGCCACCCGAAGGTGAGACAGGCACCGACCACCCCGAGCAGCATCCCGATCACGAAGCCGCCCAGGTTGGAGGTGACCCAGCTGGCCAGCGAGGCCAGCACGGCGAGGATGGAGTAGAACAGCCGCTGCGCCGGGTTGAACAGGATCAGCAGGCCGCACAGCAGCATCACCGCGGGCACCAGGTACCCGGCCAGCCCCTGCATCCCGATGTGCAGGATGACGGGCAGCGGAGCCTTCAGGGTGAACAGGACCTCGGCGCCGCCGAGTGTCACCAGCAGCCCGCCCCAGAACGGTCGCCGGCCCCGCCAGTCGCGTGTGACCGGGCGTGCGGCGGGCTCGGCGACGGGGGCCGCCACGGCCTGGGCGGGCGCGGCCGCCGTCCCCTCGGCGGCCACCCCCTCGGCCCGTGCCGCGGTGCCCTCGCCGGTGCCGGCCGGCTCCGGTACGGACTCCGCCATGCTCAGCAGCCCGTGGAGCTGAAGCTCAGCCGCAGGTTCGGCAGTTTGAACCCGACGGCGGTGCTCGCGTAGTTGTGCTGGTTCAGGTGAGTCAGCGTGACGTGGTCGGCCTGCTGGCCGAACACGCCGGGGTTGCCCTTGCCGACCGGGCCGGCCTTGGTGTACGTGCTGGCGTCGCCGCCGATCTCGATGTTCTTGAACTCCGCGTCGCCGGACAGCATGTCGGAGTCGGTGGTGAGGTCGGAGGCGGTGACGGGGGTGCCGCCGTCGCCCGCGTGGATCACCAGGTTGATGCCGCCGAGGTCGACGCTCTGGCACAGGTTGGTGATCTCGGCCTTCTTGATCGCCGACACCGCGACCAGCACCTGGCCGCCGGTGGAGCCCGCGTTGGGGCTGTCGGGGATCATCGAGTCCAGCGAGCCGAACTGGGCGAAGCCCTCGCCGTCCAGCTTGTCGGCGGTGATGGTGAACGGCATGCCGGAGATGGAGAACTGGGCGGCGAGCACGCCCTGGGCGGTGAGCGCCATCAGGACGCCACCGGCCGCGATGGCCGGTACGGCCATCAGGGCGCTGCGCTTCAGCCGGACCCGTCCTCTTCTCGGCCCGCTCGGCGTCTGCGGGGTCTCGGCCGCCGTGGCGGCGTCCTCGGACATGGCCATGTGTGTGCTCCCTGTGGGTGGAATGGGTGTGCAGGCACTTGGCACGTTGTCCTGGCGCGGACAGCGTTCCCCGGCCCGACCGGGCTGTCCGCCCCTCGGCAGCGGGGCGGACCGGTCGGCGCCGGTAGGTAACTGGGAAGCTACTGCCCGGTATTGGCCGGGTCAATACAGGTGCACGAAGGATCTTCACCAATCCGCGACCCGCTTCGGCCAGTCCCGCACCCCCAGCCGCTCGGCCGCTTCCGCCGGGCCGAGGAAGGGCGACAGGCAGAACAGGCTCAACAGCGGCAGGAGCTCCAGTAGTTGTTCGGTCCGGCCGGAGTCGATCCGCCGGTAGATCGCGCTGTAGACGCCGCCGACCACGGCGTCCACCATCTCCTTCGACCCGACCCCGCCCGGAAGTTGGGGCACATCGGCGAAGAACGAGCGGAACCTGGTCAGCAGTTGGTCCCGCTCCCGTCGGCCGGCCGGACCGACCGCCTCGATCTCGATCACCGCCATCGTGGCGAACGCCGGTGTCCCCGCCAGCAGTTGCAGCATCGCGCCGAGCGCCTTCCGGATGCCCCGGCACCAGTCGGATTCGGCCGCGAAGGCGGCCGCCATCCGCCGGATCACCACACCGGTGCCGTGCCGGTGCGCGGCCAGGAAGGCGTCCTCCTTGCCGTTGAACAGCTCGTAGAAGACCGGCCTGGTCACGCCCGCCGCGCGGCAGATGTCGCTGATCGTCGCGTGCTGGTAGCCGCGCTCGGCGACGGTCCGCACCAGCCCGTCCAGGAGTCGATCGCGCTGGGTCGCGGCGACCACTCCGGCGGGCAGCCGGCGCGGGCCCGGCTTGATCGAGCGGGCCGGATCGCGGCCGGTCCGGGCACCCGGCAGCAGGACCACGTCGGCTCCGCGGAGGTGTTTCCGATCCATCACCAACTCCTGTGTCCTGTATTGACATTGATGGAACACCGGGTTTACAACACTGACAGGTTTCCAACCGGCGGGCCAGCAGGCGCCCACCGGCCGGACCTCCGGGGGCTCCGCGGACCGGGGCGAAAGCCCGGGCCACGGGACCACGGCGGGGACGGGACCGCGACGGTGGCAGTCGTCGAGGGCCCCGACGGCACCGCACGTCCCCGACCGAACGGCGCGGTGCCGCGGTGTTCCACGCCGCCGTCCGTACGCAAGGCCACACGCAAGGCCGCACCGCAGCTCCACCGCACCGCCGTACCACCGCACCGCCGTACCACCGCAGTTCCACCGCACCGCCGTACGCCCACCCTCGCGTACGTCCGCACCGCCGTACCGCACGGGCGGGCCCGTGGCGCCGGGCCCGCCCGCCCTCGGCATGGGCCGAGGGCATCCGGTGTGAAGACCGGAGCGCGGCCCGGAGAGCGACCCGGGGAACGGTACGACGTCTCCGGTGCGAAGCCTCCGGCACCCGCCACGCCCCTCCCCCGTCGTGCACACCACCACACCCGCACGCCGGGTTTCCCCCACCCCCGTCCACCGGACGGAGAGAGGTACCCTCATGCGCATCAGCCGCACCCTCGCCACCGCCGCCCTGGCCGCACTCGCCCTCACCGGCGCGGCCGTGACCCCCGCCCAGGCCGCCGGCGCGGTCCTGACCACCGGAAGTCCGAGCGGCCCGGACGTCGCCGTCGGCGACGTGCTGACCGCCAACCTGGTCTCCGGCACCACCGCGAACTTCAACAACAGCGCCACCGGGTCGACCGGCGTCAAGTGTGCCGCCTCCTCCTTCTCGGCGACCGTCACCGCCAACCCCGCCGCGCCGGGCAGCGCCGTCGAGCGGCTCGACACCCAGACCTTCGGCTCCTGCACCTCCAACGTCATCGGTGTCACCGGCGTCAAGAGCGTCACGGTCACCAGCCTGCCGTTCACCAACACGGTCAGTGACGCCCCTGGCAACCCGGTCAAGCTCACCCCCGGCGCGGCCGGCGTGATGGGCACCACCGTGGTGCTCAACACCATCCTGGGCAGCATCAGCTGCAACTACCAGAACAGCACCGGGATCAACGGCACCACCTCGAACACCGGCAACACCATCGGTTTCGCCGGCCAGCCGTTCGCCCTGGTGTCCGGGCCGAGCCTGTGCTTCTCGACGGGCTACTTCAGCGCCACCTACGGCCCGGTGCTCGACAGCTCCGTCGCCGGCAGCCCGGCGCTCTTCGTCAACTGACGCCGGGGCCCCCACGGCCCGTCCTGACGACGGCGGCGTACGGCACCCTCACCGGGCCGTACGCCGCTGCGCCGGACCCGTCCCCGAACCGGAACGCCCGCCCCCGACCCCGGACGCCCGTCCCCGAGACAGCGAAGTGACCGGCCGGTAGGGTGGCGCCGCACGGAGACGGCGAACCGGAACGGGGCAGGCGGATGAGCGACGACGGCGGGCACGGCACGGGCTTCTTCACCTCGGTGGCGGACGCCGCCGAGCGGTTGGCCGCCACCGGCTACCTGGCCTCCACCTCCGTGGCCACCACCGTCTTCCTCGCCGACCGGCTCGGCAAGCCGCTGCTGGTCGAGGGCCCGGCCGGGGTCGGCAAGACCGAACTCGCCAAGGCGGTGGCCGCGATCGGCCGCGCCCGGCTGGTCCGGCTCCAGTGCTACGAGGGCATCGACGAGGCCCGCGCGCTCTACGAGTGGAACCACGCCAAGCAGCTGCTGCGGATCACCGCCGGCCGCGACGAGGGCTGGCAGGAGGCCCGCACCGACATCTTCGGCGAGGAGTTCCTGCTCGCCCGCCCGCTGCTCACCGCGATCCGCGGCGAGGAGCCGACCGTGCTGCTGATCGACGAGATGGACAAGGCCGACGTCGAGGTGGAGGCGCTGCTGCTGGAGGTGCTCAGCGACTTCCAGGTCACCGTCCCCGAGCTGGGCACCATCACCGCCGAGCGCCGCCCCTTCGTGCTGCTCACCTCGAACGCCACCCGCGAGCTCTCCGAGGCGCTGCGCCGCCGCTGCCTCTTCCTCCACCTCGACTACCCCGAGGCCGAGTTGGAGCGCCGCATCGTCCGGCTCAAGGTGCCCGGACTGGACGAGACGCTGGCCGAGTCGCTGGTCCGGGTGGTCGGCGCGCTGCGCGCGATGGAGCTGCGCAAGGCCCCGTCCGTCGCCGAGACCATCGACTGGGCCCGCACCCTGCTGGCGCTCGGCGCCGCCACCCTGGACGAGACGGTCGTCCGGGACACCCTCGGCGTGATCCTCAAGCACCAGGACGACGTCCGCAAGGCCGCCCAGAAGCTCACCCTCGCATGACGACGCCCTGGGAGGCCGACACCGCCGCCCGCCTCACCGGCCTGGTCCGCGCCCTACGCGGGCACGGCCTGCGGATCGGCCCGGCCGAGACGGTGGACGCCGCCGCCGTCCTGGACGTCCTCGGCTTCGCCGACCGCGAGCAGATGCGGGCCGGCCTGGCCGCCGCCCTGCTCCGCTCGGAAGCCCAACGGACCGTCTACGACGCCGCCTTCGACCTGTTCTTCCCGCTCGGCGTCGGCACCCCGGAGGCCGTCCGGGCCGACCCGCCGCCCGTCCCCGACGACCCCGAACCGCCGCGCTTCGGCCGCCCCGACCCGCTGCGCGAGCAGCTGCGCGAGCGCCTCGCCGCCGCGCTGGCCGCCGACGACCGCGCCGCCCAGGCCCGGCTGGCCGGCGAGCTGATCGAGGCCTTCGGCCGGTACGGCACCGGAGGCTCCCCCGGCAGCGGCGGCTCCCCCGGCTCCGGCGGCTGGTCCGCCCAGCAGGCGCTCGGCCGGCTCGCCCCCGAGACGCTGCTCGCCCGCGTCCTCGCCGCCCTGCGCGAACGGCCCGGCGCCCGGGACCCCGCCGACCGGGGCCCCGCCGACCGGGACCTCTCCGACCGGGTACTCGCCGACGAGATCCGCCGCCGCATCCGGGACTTCCGCGCGATGGCCGCCGGCGAGGCCCGCCGCCGGGTCGCCGAGCTGCGCGGCCCCGAGCGGATCGCCGAACGCGCCGTCGCCCCCACCGCCGACCGGGTCGACTTCCTCTACGCCGGCCGCGACCAGCTCGCCGAACTGCGCCGCACCGTCCACCCGTTGGCCCGCAAGCTGGCCACCCGGCTGGCCGCCCGGCGCCGGCGCGCCGCCCGCGGCGAGATCGACCTGCGCCGCACCCTGCGCCGCTCGCTGGGCACCGGCGGGGTGCCGCTGCGCCCCGCGTACCGGCGGCGCCGCCCGGCCCGCCCGGAGCTGGTGCTGCTGTGCGACGTCTCCGGCTCGGTGGCGGGCTTCGCCGACTTCACCATGCTGCTGGTGCAGGCGATGGGCGAACAGTTCAGCAAGGTCCGGGTGTTCGCCTTCGTCAACCGCACCGCCGAGGTGACCGGCCTGCTGCGCGGCGGCGACGACCCGGCACGCCTGGCCGCCCGGATCCTCACCGAGGCCGAGGTCACGGGCTACCACGGCAACAGCGACTACGGCTCCGCACTCGGGGAGTTCGCCGAACGGCACCTGGACGCCGTCGGCCCGCGCACCTGCGTCCTGGTCCTCGGCGACGCCAGGAACAACCACCGCGACCCCAACCCGGACGCGCTGCGCCGGATCGCCGCCCGGGCCCGCCGGGTGTTCTGGCTCAACCCCGAGCAGCCCTCGCTCTGGCCGACCGGCGACTCCGCCGCCCTCGTCTACGCGGGCGTGGTGGAGATGCACTCCTGCCGCAACGCCCGCCGCCTCGGCGAGCTGATCGCCCGCCTCCTGCCGGTCTGACACCGGGCGCGGCCCCCGAGGCCGCGCCCGGTGCCCCGGCCGGCTACTTGTCCAGGTGCGCCAGGAAGTCCAGCAGCGCCTCGGTGACCTCGGCCGGGCGCTCCTGCTGCGTCCAGTGGCCGGTGTCCGGCAGCCGGACGTGCCGGTGCAGCCGGGGCGTCAGGTGCGTCAGCAGGTACTGGACCGCCTCCGGCGCGATCATCGCGTTCACCAGGTCCCGCTCACCGACCACGAACAGCGCGGGCACGTCGATCCGCTGGCCGACGAACGCCGTCATCAGCTCGCTGTTCCGGTCGATGTTGCGGTACCAGTTGAGGCCCCCGGTGAAGGCGTTCTCGCCGTGCCGGGCGTAGTCGGCGGCGAACACGTCGAGGTCCTCGTCGGTGAGCCAGTCCGGCAGGCTCTCCGGCTCCGGGACGGTGTCCAGCAGCTTCTTTCCCTCGGGGACGATCCACGGTCGCGGCTCGCCGTCGGGCTGGATGCCGCAGAGGATGCGGCGCAGGCTGGACTTGACGTCGGCCGCCAGCTCGGCGTCGGCCCGGCCCGGCTCCTGGAAGTAGATCTGGTAGAAGCCCTCGCCGAAGTTCTCCCGGGCCGCGGACAGGGTGCCGGGCCCGGCCGGCAGCGGCGGCACGCTCAGCCCGGCCACCCCGCGCACCAGGTCCGGCCGCAGCGCCGCGGCGGCCCAGGCCACCGGCGCGCCCCAGTCGTGCCCGACCACGACGGCCTTCTCCTCGCCGAGCGCGGCGATCAGCGCCGTCACGTCGCCGACCAGGTGCAGCAGGGTGTAGGCGTCGATCCGCTCGGGCTGCTCGCTGCGGGCGTACCCGCGCTGGTCCGGCGCGACGACCCGGTAGCCGGCCTCGGCGAGCGGCGCGAACTGGTGGCGCCAGGAGTACCAGCTCTCCGGGAAGCCGTGCAGCAGCAGGACCAGCGGCCCCTCGCCCTGCTCCGCGTAGTGCAGCCGTACGCCGTTCACCACGACCTCGCCGTGCTTGATCGCGTCGTTCAACTCGCAACTCCCCATCCGGTGACAACATCCGGTGACAACATCCGGTGACAACATCCGTTCACTCCCGACCCTGCCCAGTCGGCCGCCCCCGGAACCCCGGCCGTCGAACGCGGCCGAGGCCGCCCCGGAACCCCGGGACGGCCTCGGCCTGACGTCGGCTGACGTGGCGTCAGTTCACGGTGTAGCTGTACGGGATCGCCGCGAGCACCGAACCGGTGGTGTTCAGGGCGTTGTTGGCGGTGGCCACGCCGGTCGGGCCGGACACCAGGTACAGCACGCCCTTGACGGTGCTGCCCTTCGGGCCGGTCGGGGTCAGCGTCACCTGGAGCGTGCCGGTGGCGCCGGGGGCGACGGTCACCGGGGTGGCGGCCGCGGCCGAGGCGTTCACCGAGGCGGCGTACGGGTCACCGGTGCTGGAGGTCAGCGCCGGGTCGAAGGCCTGGGTGTGCGCGGTGGCCGTGATGGTGGAGGTGCCGGCCGGCGCGCCGCCGGTGCCGAACGGGCCGATCTGCTGGACGAAGGTGCTCCAGGTGCCGGGGACGACCGGCTGCTCGGCGGTGCCGTTGTCGGTGACGACCGAGACGGTGGAGCCGTCCTGGGCCTTCTTCAGGTCGCCGAACAGGTCCGGCGAGCCGGTGGTGGCACTCAGCTCGATCTGCGCCGGCGTCGAGGACGCCGCCACGGCCTTGAGCCGGTCGGTGCCCGGCGGTACCAGGAAGGACGGCACCGCGGAGCTGAGGCTCAGCGGCAGGGTGACGGTCGCCGAGGTGCCCTGCGGCACCAGCGGCACGTCCACCCGGCGGTCCAGCCGGCCGTCGGCCGCGATCCGCTGGGTCGCGACGGTGTTGTTGGTGTAGTTCACCTGGACGGTGACCGGCTTGCCGGCCGCCAGCCTGGTGCGGGCGTCGTTGGGCAGGCCGGCCGCGGTGGCCTGGTTCTGGTTGAACGCGATGGTGCCGGTGAAGTCCTGGGCGAGCTCCTGGCCGCTGACCGGGCCGAGCACGTTCAGGACGAACCGCCAGCGGCCGGCGGCCGGGTTGACGGCGGTGGCCGAGACGCCGTTGCCGGTGCCCGCCAGGTTGCCCTGGGCGTCGAACTGCCCGTTGCCCTCGATGTCGACCGGGGTGCCGTTCGGGCTGATCAGCGCGCCCTGCATGAGCAGCTTCGGGTCCTTGCCGACGGTCAGGCCGACCCGCAGGTCCTTCTGGCCCTTCGGGACGTCGAAGGCGTACGAGAAGCTCTGCGTCGGCGAGGCGCTGCGGCCGTTGCCGCCGGTGATGGTGCCGGTGAAGGTGCCCTTGCCCTGGTTGACCGGGACGAGGCTGCGCAGCACGACCGGGACGCTGGTGGTGTTGCCGTTGGAGCCGGAGACCAGGACGGCCTCGCTGGAGTCGCCGCTGGTGGCCGGGGTGGTGAGCTGGACCTTGAGGGTCTTGGTCTGGCCCGGCTTCAGGTCGGTGGTGCCGGGGCTCACGGCGCCGGCCGGCACCGCGCGCTGGGTGGCGGTGCCGAGCTGGACGGCGCCGTTGTAGCCGGCCTGGCCGGCCGGGGTGTAGAGGACGGCGGTCCACTCGCCGGCCACCGGGTGCGGGACGTCCACCAGGCCGAAGTTCGCCGGGGTGGCGCCGCCCTGCGGACGGGTGTTGGTCTCGAAGCGGCCCGAGGGGTCGAGCAGCGTCATCCGGACCACCGGCCCGTTGGTGACCGGGTTGGGCGCGCCCTGCCAGGCGATCGAGGCCGCGAGGCGGTCGGCGCCGGCCGGGACGGTGAACTTGACCTGCTTCTGCACCCAGTCCGCGCCGTTGGTCGCGTACTTGAAGGTGTCCTTCGAGGACGGGTCCAGCTGGACGGTCTGCCGGTTGCTCGACTGCGGCGCGAAGCTGCGCGTCGTGGCGCTCACCGTCTGGGTGCTGTCACTGGTGTTGGTGACGGACACGTCGGCGGTGTGGGTCGAGCCGGGGGCGCCGGCGATGTCGACCTGGCCGGTGTTGACCACGACGGTCTTCGCACCGTCGGTGCCGTCCCCGTCGTCGTAGCCGCGGGCGGCCTCGACGGCGGCGCGGACGTTCAGCAGGCCGGCGCCCTGCTCCTCGGCCGGCACGCCGAGGTCGGTGGCGGTGCCGGTGAGGAACTTCTTCACCAGCGCCGGGGCGGGCGAGTCGCCGCCGTGGGTGTCGCGGTAGGCCTGGATGACCAGGGCCGCGGCGCCGGTGACGAACGGGGCCGACTGGCTGGTGCCGCCGAACGGCTGGATCGGCGAGGGCTGCCCGTTGTAGCCCGTGCAGTCCGTGTACTTGCTGGTGTCGGGCGTGCACAGCGCCCAGTCCGACTCGCCCGGCGCGACCAGGTCGACGGTCCGGCCGGCCTGGGTGAAGCCGCCCGAGGAGAGCGCGGAGATGCGGCTGTTGCTCCAGGTCTTGTTGGAGAACTGGGAGGCCGCGTAACCGGTCTGCTGGTAGTTCTGGTTGTCCGTCGAGGCGCCGACCGCGATCACGGACGGGTCGGTGGCCGGGGTGCCGATCGTGCCGCTGAGGCCGGCGTCACCGGTGGAGACCGCCACGGTGACACCGGCCTTGACGGCCTGCTCGTTGAAGAGCGAGATGGTGTCGTGCGCGCCGCTGTCCGGGGTGACGTTTCCGCCGAAGGACTCGTTCAGCACGTCCACGTGGGCGACCCGCACCGCGTAGTCGATCGACTGGAGGATCGACGAGTTGGACATCATCTCGCCGCCGGCCTTCAGCGCGACCAGGTCGGCGTCCGGGGCGAGGCCGCGGATGCGGATGTTGCAGCCGGCCGGCAGCGGGTGCGAGGAGTTGACGAACTTGGAGACGTCGTAGACCTGGCGGCCCTGGGCGATGACCGCCGAGGCGTCGCCGAAGGCCTCGGCCGCGCCGGTCGGCGCGTCCCAGCCGTCGCCCGCGAAGTCCTGGTAGTCGACCACGGCGTGCGAGCCGTCGGCCCGGATGAAGTCCGGGTTGTTCGGGTCGAGGCCGTCCGCGATGTAGGCGACCTTGACGCCCTTGCCGGTGGCGAGGTCCTCAACGCCGGGCTTGCCGTTGCCGGTGACGGCCCGGGTCGAGTAGAGGCCCTCGGGCTCCAGCAGCGGCTTGGCCGGGTCGGCGGGGCAGACCGTGTTGGTCGCGTTCTCCTCCGCCCCCTGGCCGTTACTGCCCGAAACGGCCTGCGGAGCGGCGTCGGCCTTGGGCGCCTTGGCGGCGGCGGTGTCCTTGGCCGCCTTCGCCTTGGCGGCGGCCGGCGGGGCGACCTGGACCTGGGCGTCCGCCACCACGGAGGAGACGGCCGGGTCGGCCTGGAGCTGGGCCCGCAGGGCGGGGCTGACCGTGGCCGAGAAGGCGTTGCCGACCACGAAACTCTTGATATCGGTGCCGCCGCCGGCCTTGACCTTGTTCAGCAGCGGCGCCTGTGCGTCGGCGGTCTTCTGCTGCCGGGCGCCGAGGTGGCCGTGGTCGGCCGGGGCGTCCGCGATCTGGTCCTTCATGATGACGATCACCGGCACCGGGGACCCGTCCGTGGACGCCGCCTGGGCGTTCTGCGGTTCGGGGGCCGGGGCCGCGGTCGCGATGGTCCCGAGGCTCAGGACCATGGACGCGGCGGTCACCGTGACGGCGGCCGCTAGCTGGGTTTTCCGCCAGCCGATCATATAAATCCTCTCGTCAGATGGACAGCTGACGCATTCCAACGCACCTGAGAGGATCACGACAAGGGGGTAAATCCCCATCAGAAAGTAAAGTTGACCATCAATCAGTAAAATTCGGAGAGGAAATCGGGTCGAATCCGCATCTTTCAGCCGATCGGCCCTTGCCGGATCCGGACGGCCGGCACGGGAGAGCCCCGGCGGACTCCCTTCCCACGCCGCCGCCCGGCGAAACGGCCGCCACGGCGCCCGGACGTCCCGCGGCGGGAGCCGCGGCGGGACGCCCGGCCCGGTCTCAGGTGCCGGCCAGGCGCTCCTGAGCGTCCGCCAGGTCGTCGGCGGTGGGCGCGTCGTCCTGGGTCAGCCGGTGGCGCCAGTAGCCGGTGAAGTCGATGTCCTCCTTCGGCACCCCCTGCTCCTCGATCAGGAGCCGGCGGACCTCCCGGACCGCCCCCGCCTCCCCGGCCAGCCAGACGAAGGGCTCACCCCCGGGCAGCACGCCGTCCCGGAACGCCTCGGTCAGCACGGTGCCCGGGGCCGCGCCGTCGCGGTACAGCCACTCCACCTCCAGCTCGGCGCGGCTCTCCAGCTCCTGGCGTTCCGCCTGGTCCGCGACCTCGATCCACACGTACGCCCGGACCCCCTCGGGCAGCACCCCGAGCAGCGTCGCGAGCGCCGGCAGCGCGGTCTCGTCGCCCGCCAGCAGCACCCAGTCGGCCTCCGTGGCGGCCTCGACGAAGGGGACCCGCGGGGCGTACAGCGCGGAGGGGCCGACCATCCCGAGCCGGTCCCCCGGCGCGGCCCGCTCCGCCCAGGCGGCGGCCGGGCCGGAGTCCCCGTGCAGCACGAAGTCGATCTCGACCAGCCGGGTGCCGGGCCGCCGGCCGCGCAGGGTGAAGCTGCGCAGCAGCGGGCGCTCGGCCTCGGGGATCGCCAGGTAGGCCTGGTACCAGCCCATCGGGTCGTCCTGCCGGGCGGGCAGCACCGGCTCGCGCTGCCCGGGGCGCGGGAAGCAGAGCTTCAGCTGCTGGTCCGGGGCGGTCCCGACGGCGTCGGGGAGTTCCTCGGCGGCGAAGGTGATCCGGGCGGTGCGCGGTGTGATCCGGCGGACCTCGACGACCTCGACGAAGGTGACGGGCAATGTCATCGCGAAACCCCTTCGGTTGGTAACCTTACGGCATAAAGAGTTGCCGTCGGAGCGATACTTTACGCCATAAGGAGATGTCGGATGACCGTCTACGCCGGACAGGGCGACGCCCACCGCGCGCTCGCCCTGCTCTGGGGCGCGCCCGAGGAGCCGCGCGCCGGGCGCAGCGGCCCCAAGCCGGGTCTGAGCGTCGACGCGATCGTGTCCGCCGGAATCGCGGTGGCCGACGCCGAGGGCATGGCCGCGCTGTCGATGCGCGCCGTGGGCGAACGGCTCGGCCGCACCGCGATGGCGCTCTACACCTATGTGCCCGGCAAGGCCGAACTGCTCGACCTGATGCACGACCGGGCGCTCGCCGAACTCGCCACCGAACCCCCCTCGGGAGTTCCCGCCGAATTCCCCGGCGGACTCCCGGTGGCCGACGGCTGGCGGGAAGCCGTCACCGCCTGGGCCAAAGCCCTGTACGCCTGCTACCTGCGCCACCCCTGGGTGCTCCAGGTCTCGCAGGCCCGCCCGGTCCTCGGCCCCGCCGAACTCGCCGCGATGGAGGCGCTGTTGCGCGCACTGCGGCCGGTCGGCCTGGCGCCGGCGCGGCTGCGCGGGGCGGTCGCCGCGCTCTGGCAGTTCGTCCGCGGCCTGGCCGCCACCACCGCCGACGCGCGCGGCGCGGCCGCCGCCACCGGGATCGCCGACGAGGACTGGTGGGCCACCCGCTCCGCCCGACTCGCCGAGCTGGCACCGGACTTCGCGGAGCGCTTCCCCCTGCTCGTCGCCCTGCAGAGCACCGGCGGCGGCGCCCCCGAGGACGGCCACCGGGAGGCCTTCCGCGCCGGGCTCGCCGTCCTGCTCGACGGCATCGCGGCGGGGGCGCCCTCAGACGATCCGGGCGTGCGCTGACCGTGCCGGGCGCGTTCCAGCCCTGCCGCGCATCCCCTAACCGTGCCGGGCGGCGGGGAGCGCCAGCAGGACACCCAGCACCACCAGGGTGGAGTACCCGGCGATCTCGTGGCCGGCCGGCACCAGGACCCGGACGAAGCCGAACAGCCGGAAGCCCTCGATCCAGGTGGACAGCAGGCCGGAGGCGCCGCCGACGATCAACACGGAGCCGAGGTAGCCGAGCAGGGTCTTCATGCTCCCGAGCCTAGGAATCCGGCCCTCCGCCGGACATCCGACTTTCGGTGCGGGCCGGCGCCACCAAAGTCGTCCCTTCCACGCGGCTCCGACCCGGCTCCTCACCACCCGGCCCGACTCCGGACGGCTCCGGACGGCTCAGCCCGGCTCCGGACGGAGCAGCAGGCCCGGCGGCCCGGCGGCGGCGCGGGTACGTTCGCCGTGTGTTCCCCACCCGCACACCCCTGAAGTCGCCCTCCGCCGCCGTGACCGCGGCCGGAGCCGCCGCCTGCGCCGTCCTGGTCCTCGCCGTCACCGCCCCGGCCTCCCTCGCCCAGGACTCCGTCCCCGCCGTCGGCGGGGAGCGGCTCGGCCGCCCGGCCGTCCAGGTCGCGCCGCTGGCCGGGGCGCCCGCGCTGCCCTCCGACCTGACCGGCCGCTCCTGGCTGGTCGCCGACGCGGCCACCGGCGAGGTGCTCGCCGCCCGCGACGCCCACCTGCCGCTGCCCCCGGCCAGCACCCTCAAGATGCTGTTCGCGGACACCGTGCTGCCCAAGCTCGACCGCACCACCGAGCACAAGGTCACCACGACCGAGCTCGCCAGCCTCGGCGCCGGCAGCAGCCTGGTCGGCGTCAAGGAGAACCTGCCGTACCGGGTCGAGGACCTCTGGCGGGGCGTCTTCCTCAGCTCCGGCAACGACGCCGTCCACGTCCTCGCCCACATGAACGGCGGCATCCAGCAGACCGTCACCGAGATGCAGGAGCGCGCCCGGGCGCTCCAGGCCCGCGACACCAAGGTCGTCTCCCCGGACGGCTACGACATGGACGGCCAGGTCTCCTCCGCCTACGACCTCACGCTCTTCGCCCGGGCCGGGCTGCGCAACGCCGACTTCCGCTCCTACTGCGCCACCCGCACCGCGCGCTTCCCCGGCGGACTGGACAAGCTCACCGGCCAGCGCACCAGCTTCGACATCGCCAACACCGACCGGCTGCTCGGCAAGTACCCCGGCCTGATCGGCGTCAAGAACGGCTACACCACCAACGCGGGCGCCACTTTCACCGGCGCCGCCGAACGCGACGGCCGCACCCTGCTGGTGACGGTGATGCACCCGGACGCGCAGGGCAGGGTCTACGACGAGGCCGCCAGCCTGCTCGACTGGGGCTTCGCGGCCGCCGGGAAGGTCCAGCCGGTCGGCAAGCTGGTCGACGACACCGCCGCCCCCGCCCCCGCCGGGCCGTCCGCCGCCGCCGGCGGGGCCGAGGCCGGCGAGCAGCTGCCGCCCTGGTCCCGTCCGCCGCTGACCAGCGGCTCCGGCTCGGGCCTCGCCCCCGCCGTCTGGACCGCCGCCGTCCTCGCCACCGCCCTCGCCGCCTGGGCCACCGCCCGCGTCACCGCCCGCCGCCGCACCACGTCCGCCGCGTCCGCCCCGGCGTACGACGGGGGCGGGACGACCGCCGTCGGGGGCGCCACCGGCGCCACCGGCGTCGGCGGCCACGGCCGGCACCGCCTCACCCGCCGCGCCCGCACCCTGCTCCGCACCGCCCGTACCGGCGGGCCTCCCCGTACCACCCGCGGGCCCCGCGGGACCACACCCGACTGACCGGCGAGGACGGACGGCCGTGGAACTCTGGCTGCTGAACCACTTCTCCACCACCGAGCTCACGTTCCTGGTCGTCGGCGGCTTCGTCGTCCTGGCCGTGGCCTGCAGCCTCCTCACCACCCGCCGCTTCCCCGCCCTCACCGGTGGCGAGAACAACGACATGGTCGGCGTGGTGCTCGGCATGTTCGGGGCGATCTACGGCATCATCCTCGCCTTCGTCATCGTCAACCTGTGGACCGAGCTCCAGGACACCCAGAAGGTGGTCTCCACCGAGGCGACGTCGATCTCCCAGATCGCCCGCGACGCCAAGGCCTTCCCGCCCGACGTCCAGACCGCCGTGAACGCCGCGATCCACGACTACGTGCACGCCGTGGTCGAGCAGCAGTGGCCGCTGATGAGGGCCGGCCGCGGCGACTTCACAGTGACGGCCACCAAGGTGGACCGGATGTACCAGGTGCTGCGCGAGTACGAGCCCCAGTCCCAGTCCGAACAGGCCTTCTACACCGAGGCGTTGGGCAGCCTCAACGACGCGGTCGGGCAGCGCCGGGACCGGATCAACGAGAGCCGCAACGAACTGCCGGTCCTGCTCCAGGTGCTGATCGTGGGCGGCGCGCTGGTGATCCTCGCGCTGACCCTGCTGTACGGGCTGCGCAGCCCGAAGGTACGGCTGCTGTTCGTCGGCTCGGTGGCCGCGCTGATCGGGTTCAGCCTGCTGCTGGTCCTGGTACTGGACCGGCCCTTCGCCGGGGACCTCAGCGTGAGCCCGACGCCCTTCAAGGAGAGCGCGCTGGCGCAGTTCTGGTGACCGCCCGTCTCCGCTGCCCGGGATGGTGCCCGGGGCCCTCTAGACTTCCGGCCATGACCACGCCCGACCCCTCCGCCGCGGACCGGCTCGCCCGGATCGTCCAGCTCTCCTCCGGGAGCTACCTGCTCGTCACCACGTACAGGAAGGACGGCACCGCCGTGCCGACCCCGGTGTGGGTGGTGCGCGACGGGGAGGCGCTCGGGGTCTGGACCGTCGCGGAGTCCTGGAAGGTCAAGCGGATCCGCAACCGCGCCGACGTGCTGGTCGGCCCGTGCGACGTCAAGGGCCACCCGACCGGCGAGCAGTACCCCGCCACCGCCGAGCTCCTCGGCCCCGAGCGCACCGCCGCCTACCGCACCCTGCTGCGCCAGAAGTACGGCCTGCTCGGCGTGCTCACCCTGCTCGGCAGCCGGCTGCGCCGCGGCGAGCGCGGCACCGTCGGCATCCGGATCACGCTGACGGACTGAGCGCTGACGGACTGAGCGCCGACGGACCGGGCTACGGGTGCGGGCCCGCCAGTGCGCTGGGCAGCCCGACGAACCCCGACTCCGGTCCGAACCGCTCCTCCAGCCCGTCCGCCAGGGCGGTCAGCGCGGCCGCGCCGTCGCCGTGGAAGGACGAGCCGTGCATCACCGCCAGGGTGCGCGGGCGCAGCTCGGCGAGGGAGCGCAGCGCGGTCGCGGCGGCCGTCAGGCAGGAGGTCTGGCGGAACAGCCCCTCGGATTCCAGGGCCGATTCGACCAGGTCGGCGTCGGTGACGGCGGGCCCGTTGCCGAGGTGGGTGAACAGGTCGCCGCAGAACAGGGTGCGGGTCTGCTCCTCGAACAGCACCCGCGCCTCCCAGCCGTGCGGCACGTGCGCGGTGTTGATGTTGCGCACCCGGCGGCGTACCTGGCGCCCGCCGAGGTCCAGCACCTCGCCGTCGTCCATCGGCACCGGCGGGCGGTCGGCCAGGTCGTTCAGCGAGACCAGGCAGCCGAGCGTGTTGTGCGCGACCCGCGCGTGCGGGGCCGCGGCGAGGAACTCGTTCATCGCCCCGCACTCGTCCGCCTCGACGTGGCCGAAGGTCACCCACCGCAGCCGCTCCACCGGCAGCACCCGGCCGACCGCCTCGGACACCGCCGGGAACAGCGAGCGCATCCCGGTGTGGAAGATCAGCGGCTCCTCGGCGTCGACCAGGAACTGGTTGAAGGTGAACCCGGCGGGCGGGGCGATCTCCGGGACGAAGGTCGAGATCCGGTAGATGCGTTCGGCGATCTCGTCGATGCGTGTGTCCATGGGCCCGTTGCCTACCCGAGCCGCCCGGGGCCGGCGCTCAGGCGGCACCGGACATGCCGCCCGCGTCGCCGGTTCGGCCGAGCGGCGCGGCTCCGACCGGCCGCCGCGGAACCCGGCCTGGCGGCGTGGCAGGCTGGCGGCCATGGACGAGAACGAGGCCGGGCCGCTCCCGCTGCTGGTGGTGGACGGCGCGAACGTGGTCGGATCGGTGCCGGACGGCTGGTGGCGCGACCGGCGGGGCGCCGCCGAGCGGCTGCGGGACGCGCTGGTGGCCGTCGCCGAACGGGGCGTGCCGGAGCACCCCGGCCCGTTGGAGGTGGTGCTGGTCGTCGAGGGCGCGGCCCGGGGGGTGGACGGCGTGCCCGGAGTACGGGTGGTGGCGGCGAGCGGCAGCGGCGACGACCGGATCGTGGAGCTGGTCCGGGCCGAGAAGGCCCGGAACCCCGCCCGCACCTGTCTGGTCGCCACCGCCGACCGCGAACTGCGGGCCCGGGTCGGCGTGTCGGGTGCCACCGCCATCGGGCCGCGCAGCGTTCGGCCGTAGCCCTGCGATATGTCTAGTCGGCCTGGGTGGCGTACATGCCCCAGTGGATCGACGGGTCCGAGGTGTGCGCGGTGAACAGCAGGTCCCGGCCCGGGCGGGCGGGGACCTCCACCGAACCGACGCCGGTGGAGTCGACCGGGCACTGGACCGTGAAGTCGACCGGCGCCGCGCCGCCGATGTGCACGTCCACCGAGCCGCCGCCCCGACAGCCGAGCGTGAACGTGAACGGCTGCGACGGGTTCACCGAGGCCGTCACGGCGCCGCCGTCGCCGATCCAGTCCGGTATCCAGATCAGCCCCTCCGGCCCCGGGTGCGGCAGGATCTCGCCCGTCCCCGGCTGGCCGGGAACCGCGGCGGGCGCCTCGGCCCCGCTCCCGGCCGGCAGCGCCACCGCCGTCCCGGCGAGGGCGAGCACCGCCCCCACCGCCCCGGCCACCGCCGCGAAGCCGTGCTTCCCCGTACGCTTCATCGCTGGTTCCCCCTTCGGTGTTCCTCGGTCCGCACGCCCGGTGTTCGGCGTGCGGAGCAAACCTACGACGCCCCACTGACAAGGGACACCCGCCGGGGCGCCGCCCGGCGGAGCGGCTTGGCACCGCCGGTTCGGGAACGTACGGGAACCGGTTCCGGAACGTACGGGAACCAACCGCGTCGCCCGTCCGACTGCTGGGGGGTGAGTGCGAAGTCGCCGGGAGTCCGGCCGTTGAGTGTGCTGGCGGGGTTCGTCCTGCTGCTGGTGGTGGTGTTCGTGGTGGCCTACGGGGTGGGGCGCCAGGTCGGCCCGGTCGCGCCCGGGTTGCGGCCCAGTAGCGGGGGCGGCGGGTCGCCCGGGATGGACGGGCACGGCATGGGCGGGATGCGGTGAGCGCCGTCGCCGAGCCCGTGGTCGCCACCGATCTGGCGGTCGGCGGGATGACCTGCGCGGCGTGCGTGGGCCGGGTGGAGAAGCGGCTGGCCCGGATCGACGGGGTGACGGCCGGGGTGAACCTGGCGACCGGACGGGCCCGGGTGCTGCACCCGGCCGGGGTGCCGGTCGCGGAGCTGGTGGCGGCGGTCGAGCGGGCGGGCTACACCGCCGAGCCGCTGCCCGCGGGGGCGCCGGTCGGGGTGGCGGCGGAGGAGCCGGACGAGCGGTGGCGGCTGCTGGTCACCGCCCTGCTGGCCGTCCCGGTCCTGGTGCTGTCGATGGTGCCGTCGGCGCAGTTCACCGCCTGGCAGTGGGTCTGCTTCGCGCTCGCCGTCCCCGTGGTGACCTGGGGGTCGGCCGGGTTCCACCTCCGCGCCCTGCGGGGGCTGCGGCACGCGGCGGCGACCATGGACACCCTGGTCAGCCTGGGTGTGGTGGCCTCCTTCGGCTGGTCCGCGTACGCGCTGTTCCTCGGCGGGGCGGGCGATCCGGACATGCGGATGCCGTTCTCGCTGACCGCCGACGGCGGCGGCACCGCGCACGTGTACCTGGAGGCGGCGGTCGGCGTACCGCTGTTCGTGCTGGCCGGGCGGCTGCTGGAGGGCCGGGTGCGGCGGCGCAGCGGGTCCGCGTTGCGGGCGCTGGCCGAGCTGGGCGCCAAGCAGGTGTGCCTGCGGGGGGCGGACGGCGAGGAGCGCCTGGTGCCGATCGAACTGCTGCTGCCCGGGCAGGAGTTCGTGGTGCGGCCGGGCGAACGGGTGGCCACCGACGGGGTGGTGGTCGACGGGGGTTCGGCGCTCGACCTGAGCCTGCTGACCGGGGAGAGCGTGCCGGTCGAGGTCGGCCCCGGGGACCGGGTGGCGGGCGCGACGGTGAACGTGGGCGGCGCCCTGGTGGTGCGGGCCACGGCGGTCGGCGCGGACACCCAACTGGCCCGGATCACCGCGCTGGTGGCGGAGGCCCAGGCCGGCAAGGCGCGGGCGCAGCGGCTGGCGGACGCGGTGGCCGGGGTGTTCGTGCCCTGCGTGCTGGCGGTCGCGGCGAGCGTTCTGGGCTTCTGGCTGGGCGCGGGCGCGGCCCCGCAGGCGGCGGTGACGGCGGCGGTCGCGGTGCTGGTGGTGGCCTGCCCGTGCGCGCTCGGGCTGGCCACGCCGACGGCGCTGCTGGCGGCGACCGGGCGGGGCGCGGAGCTGGGCGTGCTGGTGCGCGGCCCGGAGGTGCTGGAGAGCCTGCGCCGGGTGGACACGGTGGTGATGGACAAGACCGGGACGCTGACCACCGGCCGGATGGAACTGGCCGCCGTCACCACCGCGGACGGTCCCACGCAGGACGAGGCCCTGCGGCTGGCCGGCGCGGTCGAGCACCGCTCCGAACACCCGATCGGCCGGGCCGTCGCGACGGCGGCCCGCGAGCGCTGCGGGCCGCTGCCGGCCGTGACCGGCTTCGCGGCCGCCACCGGGCTCGGGGTGTCCGGGACGGTCGAGGGCCGGGCCGTCCGAGTCGGGCGGCCGGACGACGCCGCGCTGCCGCCGGCCCTGGCCGAGGCGGTGGCGCAGGCCGGGGAGGCGGGCCGCACGGCCGTCGTGGTCGAGCTGGACGAGCGGCCGGCGGCCGTCCTGGCGGTCGGCGACACGGTGCGCTCGGGGAGCTGGCGGGCCCTGCACCGGCTGCGCGGACTGGGCCTGGAGACCGTACTGCTGACCGGGGACGGCCCCGGCGCCGCCCGGGCGGTGGCCGCCGAGCTGGGCATCGAGCGGGTGCACTCCTCGGCCTCCCCCGAGCGCAAGGCCGAGGTGGTGGCCGAACTGCGCGCCGCCGGACGGACGGTCGCGGTGGTCGGCGACGGCGTCAACGACGCCGTGGCACTGGCCTCGGCGGACCTCGGGGTGGCGCTGGCCTCCGGCAGCGACGCCGCGATCGGCGCGGCCGGGCTGACCCTGGTGCGCGGCGACATCGAGGCGGTGGTGGACGCCGTACGGCTGGCCCGGCAGACCCTGGCGACCATCCGGGCCAACCTGCTCTGGGCCTTCGGCTACAACCTGGTGCTGATCCCGCTGGCGGCGGTCGGACTGCTCAACCCGATGCTGGCGGCGGTCGCCATGTCGCTCAGCTCGCTGCTCGTGGTGGGCAACAGCCTGCGGCTGCGCACCTGGGAACCGGGGCGGGGACAGCGCAAGGGCCAGGGACAGGGACAGGGACAGCGCAAGGGAGGACGACGGTGAAGGCCTGGCAGCGTCTCGGGGCGGTCGGCCCGCCGGTCGGCGCGGCGGCGCTGGCCCTGGTCCTGCTCACCGGCTGGACGGCGTTCGGCGGGGCCGGCCGCGACCGCCCGGTGGAGGCTGGACCGGGCTGGGTGCTGCTGCCGACGGCCGGCGCGGCCTCCGCCACGGCGGCCTTCTTCACGATCCGCAACCCGGGCGACATACCGGACGAACTGACCGGTGCCAGCTGGGAGTTCGGCGGCCGGATCACCCTGAAGCGGCACCTGCACCAGGGCGCGGCGGGCCGCTGGGAGCCGGCCCCGGCGCTGCCGGTGCCGGGCCGCGGCGAGCTGCGGATGACCCCGGAGGACGCGGACCTGATGATCGCCGACCCGCCGCCGCTGCGGGCCGGCCAGTGGGTGGAGTTCACCCTCACCTTCCGGCACAGCCCGCCGCTGCGGCTCGCCGCCCAGGTGCTGCCGGCGGCCGAACGGCCGCGCTGAACGAGCGCGCTGAACGAGCGCGCTGAAAACGTCAGGGCGTGTCCCGCGGACCCTTCCGGTCCGCGGGACACGCCCTGACCTCATCGGTTCAGGAAGGCCGCTCCCCGAGCGTCTCCTCGACCGCCCGGCGCGGGGTGGCCGCCCCGGGCGGGCCGTACCCGGCCCGCAGGACCAGCTGGACGTGGCCCGGCCCGGCGGCCGGGTCGCGCAGCGCCCAGCGGGTGTCCGGCCACTCGATCGCCTGGTGCCAGACCGTGAGCCGGACGCCGTGCAGCGTGGCCAGCAGCCAGACCCGCTCCAGCGCCTGCCCGGTGCGCAGCCAGTCCGGCGGGCCGTCGCCGCGGGTGCTGAGGGTGCACAGCTGGGGCAGCGCCTCGAAGCGCTGCGAGGGCGGCTGCTCGGGGGCCTCCGGCGGGCGGCCGCCGAACTCGCGCATCGGCACCCGGGCGTCGTGGTCCTGCGGGCCGAGCGCCGACCGCGGGATGCCGTCCTCGGCGGTGCCGTCGTCGGGCCGCAGCCAGGCGCGGGACTCGGCGGCCCTGGCCGGGTCGGCGGCGTTGCGGCGCTCGGCGTCGGCGGTGAGCTCCTGCACCCGCCGTACGCCCTCCTCCTCCAGCGCGGCCAGGGTGACGCCCTCCTCCCGGGCGGCGGCCATCAGCTCGCCGATCACCGCCTCGGGCACGTCGCGCTGGGTGAAGGGCTCGCGGCTGGAGTGCCGGGCGGCGATGGCGGGGTAGAGGTCGCGGCCGAAGGGCGCCTCCGCGACGGCCGGGCGGGAGAGGTCCAGCACGGCGAGCAGCCCGGGCTCGGCGACGTCCGGGAGCAGCCGGACCAGCGGTTCCCGGTCCAGCCGCCCGGCCGCCACCCGCAGGTTGAACACGGCCGCGCCGACCGCGATGTGCACGGCGGCGCCGGCCGGGTCGGCCAGCGGTACGGAACGACCGGTGTCGGCGTACACGGCGAGCCCGCGCCCGTCCGGGGTCGGCACGAAGCGCCAGGGCTGGCTGTTGTGCAGCGACGGCGCCGCGCCGCCGGCGGCGGCGAGCAGGCGCAGGTCGGCCGCGCTGAGCATCTGGGTGAGAGCCGGGTCGAGCGTCATGGCGATCCACTCCTTCAGCCGCTGGGCTTCGGCATCAACCGCGGGGTCAGGACGGGCCCGGAGGTCCCGCTGCTTCCGAGCGTGCGCGCCCGGCCGCGCGGACGACAGGGCCCTTGGGCCCGTCCTCACGACGGCCGGGCCGGGGGCCTTGGCGGGCACAGGCCCGTCCGGTGGATCGGGACGGGGGCGGATCCACCGGACGGGCGTCCGTCACCCGTGCGGGACGACCGCGACGGGAGCCTCGGCGTGGTGCAGGACGGCGTGCGCGACCCGGCCGAGCCGGGGGCCGAACTCGATCGGGCGGCGGCCCCGGCCGACCACCACCAGGGCGGCGCCCGCGGAGGCCTCGACCAGGGCGCGGGCGGCCCCGAGCTGCACGTCCTCGACCACCTCGACGTCCGGGTACCGCTCGCGCGGTCCGGCCAGGGCGAGCGAGAGCAGCTCGGCCTCCAGCGCCTCCAACTGGCCGAGCTCGGCGGCCGGGACGGCCCCGCCCGCGTAGCCGAACACCGGCGGCAGGTCCCATCCGTGCACCGCCCGGACCCGGGCGCCGCGCAGGGCCGCCGCCCGGAAGGCGAAGTCCAGCACCTCCGGCTCCGGGGTGTGGGCGTCCACGCCGACCACCACCTCGCCCTTGCCGCTCTCGCCCGCCGTTCCGGCCTCGCGCACCACGACCAGCGGCACGGTGCTGCGCCCGGCCACCGAGATGCTGACCGAGCCCAGCAGCAGCCCGGTGAAGCCGCCGCGGCCGCGCGAGCCGAGCACCAGCAGCTCCGCCTCCGCGGCGGCGGCCAGCAGACCGTCCACCGGCGCGTCCAGGACGGCGTCGGTCTCCACGGTCAGGTCCGGGTGCAGGCCGCGGACGTCCTCGGCGGCCTCGGCCAGGGTGCGGCGGACGGCCTCGGGCAGGTCGTCCGACTCGGCGAAGGAGGACACCCCGTCGGTCAGCCACGGCCAGGCGTGCACCAGGCGCAGCGAGGCGCCCCGGCGCACCGCCTCGGCGGCGGCCCAGTGAACGGCCGCGGTGCTCTGCGGCGACCCGTCGACCCCGGCCAGCACGGTTGACGTCATGTCTCTTCCTCCACACTGTCGACACGCTGTCGACGCTCGGCGGTTCGGTGCGGGCCGCGGTGCGCTCTGACGCCCCGTCCGCTCCTCCCCCACCCTGGCACCCGCACACGGCCCGGCGGCAGAGGCCGCAGGACCCTCCGCGACGGGACGAAAGGCCCGCCCGACGGAGCCTACGGCCGACCCCGCCGTCCCGACCGCCGACACCGGGGCACTACCGTGAACACGGCAATCCCGCTGGTCGGACGGCACCCGAGTCGGGTCGGGCGGCGGGGGCCGTCCGGACGGTGGGCGGGGTGCGTCCGGACGGTGGACGGGCTGGTCAGGGCAGGACGACGAGGAGGACAGCGGTGGGCGGAGCGGACGGCGGCGCGGCGGGTGGCGGCGCGCGGATGCCACGGCTGCGCCTGGACGAGCTGCTGGAGGAGCTCCAGTGGCGGATCGACGCGGCGCGCGGCACGCAGAACCGGGTGCACAGCCTGTTGGAGGCGGTGCTGGCGGTCGGGCGTGAGCTGGACCTGGCGCAGGCGCTGCACCGGATCGTGGAGGCCGCCGCCGACCTGGTGGACGCCCGGTACGGGGCGCTCGGGGTGATCGGGCCGGACGGGCACACCCTGTCGCAGTTCCTGACGGTGGGCCTGAGCGAGGAGGAGATCGCCGAGATCGGCCCGCCGCCGTCGGGCCGGGGCATCCTGGGCGAGCTGATCCGCGAGCCGCGGCCGCTGCGCTGCCCGGTGCTGTCCGACCACCCGGCCTCGGCCGGCTTCCCGGCGAACCACCCGCCGATGCACACCTTCCTGGGGGTGCCGGTGCGGGTGCACGGCGAGGTGTTCGGCAACCTCTACCTGACCGACAAGCGCGGCGGGCTGGACTTCGACGAGGACGACGAGGCGGTGATCTCGACCCTGGCGGTCGCGGCCGGGGTGGCGATCGACAACGCCCGGCTGTACGAGGAGGCGCAGCTGCGCCAGCGCTGGCTGCGGGCGAGCACCGAGATCACCCGCAGCCTGCTGTCGGGGGCGCCGCGGCTGGAGGTGGTCGAGCTGATCGCCCGCCGGGCCCGGGAGATCTCCGGTGCCGAGCTGGCGGACGTCTCGGTGGCGCTGGCCGGCCCGGAGGAGCGGGCCGAGGAGCTGACGGTGGAGGTCGCGCTCGGCGCCGATCCCTCCGCGCGGCTGGGGGTGACGGTGCCGGTGGACGGCACGCTGTCCGGCGCCGCGTACGCCTCCGGTTCGCCGGCCACCAGTGACGAGCTGGCCTCCGACACCCGTTTCCCGGCCGGTCCGGCGGGCCGTTTCGACGGGCTGGGCGCGGCGGTGGCGGTGCCGCTGGGCACCGGTGCCGGGTACGGGCGGGGCGTGCTGCTGCTGGCCCGGGCGCAGGGGCAGCCGGCCTTCGGGCCGGAGGAGACGGGCCCGCTGCTGGGCTTCGCCGACCAGGCCGCGCTGGCCCTGGAGCTGGCCGAACGGCGGCGCGACGCCGAGCAGTTGAACCTGCTGGAGGACCGTGACCGAATCGCCAGGGACCTGCACGACCTGGCGATCCAGCGGCTGTTCGCGACCGGGATGACGCTGCAGAGCGCGGGCCGGCTGATCGAGAGCCAGGCCGCGGCGGACCGGGTGGCCCGGGCGGTGGCCGACCTGGACGAGACCATCAAGATCATCCGCTCGACCATCTTCGGCCTGCGCGCCCACAGCGAGCCTGACCGCGGCCTCCGCGCCCGGGCCACCCGGGTGGTCACCGAGGCCCAGGGGCCGCTCGGCTTCGCGCCCCGGCTGAGCATGGAGGGCCTGCTGGACACCGACGTGCCGCAGGAGCTGGCCGGGCACGTGGTCGCGGTCCTCGCCGAGGCGCTCAGCAACGCCGCCCGGCACGCCGGGGCGTCCCGGGTCGAGGTGACGCTGCGCGCGCTGGCCGGGCGGGTGGCCCTGACCGTGACGGACGACGGCGTCGGCGTGCCCGAGGGCGGGCGGCGCAGCGGGCTGCGCAACCTGGCCGAGCGCGCCGACCGGGTCGGCGGCTCGTTCACCGTCGACCCGGCCGAGGGCGGCGGCACCCGGCTGGCGTGGGAGGCCCCGGTCGGCTCCTGAGACCTGCTCGGGTCCTGGACCCCAGTCGGGCCCTGATCCCTGCTCGGACCGCGCGGCCTCCCTCGCCGCGCGGCGGCCGAGCCAGCGGCGGCCGCGGGGCGGTCAGCCCCGCAGGGCGCCCAGGAAGGCGAGCAGGTGGGCGTTGAACTCCGCCGGCCGCTCCATGTTCGGGTAGTGCCCGGTGCCCTCGACGGTCACCGCGCGGCCGTCGACGACGGTGCGGACGACCCGTTCGGCCAGGTTGACGTGGTCCGCCGAGTCGATGCCGCCGTTGATCGCCAGCAGCGGGACGGTGATCCCGGTCAGCCGCTTCCAGGTGTCGGTGACCGGCACCAGGTACTGGGGGTCGTCGGGGGTGTGCTTGGAAATGGTGTTCCGGGTCATCTCCTTGAGCCGGCGCACCACCTCCGGGTCGACCTCGTCCAGGCGGCGGTGCGGCCCTGAGGCGAGCCGGGTGAAGGAGTCGATCCAGCCCTCGCCGTCGCCCTCGGCGAGGGCCGCGGTCTGGTCGGCGGCGAGTTCGCCGAGCCACGGGTCGGTGAACTCGGACTCGCTGGTGCCGTTGCCGCTGATCACCAACGCGCGGACCAGCTCCGGGTGTTCGAGCGCCAGGTCGAGGGCGATCGTCCCGCCCATGGACAGCCCGATCACCGTCAGCGGGCCGAGGCCGAGGTGGCGCAGCAGGTCCGCCAGGTCGTCGGCGGGCCGGAACGGCCGGCTCGCGTTGTCGGAGGCGCCGTGGCCGCGGGTGTCCAACGCGATCACCCGGTACGCGGGCAGCAGGGCGGGGAGCTGGTCCGCCCAGCTCCGGTGGTCCAGCAGGCCGCCGTGCAGCAGCACCAGCGGCTCGCCCGTGCCGGCGTCGAGGTAGGCGAGGCGGCCGTGGCCGCTGTCGAAGAAGCACAGGTCATCGGTGGAACCGGTAACAGTGGATTCAGTCATGACGACAATTTTAGGTCGTGTGACCTATATTTGTCTCCCATGAGCACCGAACCCGTTTCCGGCGGCATCCCCGTGCACCCCACCTTCCCCTCCGACCGCCTCCGTCACAACCCCGACGGCCCCGTCCTGCTGGTCGGCGGCTACGGCACCGTCGGCACCGAACTCGCCCGGCTCGCCTCCCCCTCCTGGCCGCTGCTGCTCACCGGCCGCTCCGAGCAGCGCGGCGGCACCCTCGCCGCCGAACTGGACGACGCCACCGCCCGCCGCTGGGACCTCGCCGACCCCGAGCCGTTCACCGCCGCCGTACGGGCGGTGGTCGGGGTGGTCAACGACCCGGACGACCGGGTGCTGCGGGCCGCCGTCCGCGCGGGCGTCCCGTACGTGGACGTCACCCGCTGGACCGCCCGGCTCCAGCGGGCCGCCACGCTCGCCGCCCTGCTGCGCCCGACCGCCCCGGTGCTGCTCTCCTCGGCCTGGATGGGCGGGGTGACCAGCCTGGTCGCCGCCGCCCTGGCGGACCGGCTGGGCGGGGCCGAGCGGATCGAGACCGCCATCCGCTGGGATCTCGCGGACCGGGCCGGCGCCGACTCGGTGGAGTTCATGGACCGCCTGGGGCTCGACTACGAGGTGGTGCAGGACGGCCGGCGCCGCTCCGTCGTGCCGCTCAGCCGCCCGCGGACCGTCCGGATCGGCGACGCCCCGACGCTGGTCGCCGGGATCGACACGCCCGAGCAGTTCACCCTCCCGCTCACCCTGGGCACCACCACCGCCGCCACCCGGATCGGCTTCAGCTCGCGCTCCTCCACCACCGCCCTGCTCGCGGCCCGGCACGCCGGCTTCTTCCGCTGGGGCCGCGGCGACCGCTGGGAGCCGGCCCGCCGCGCCCTGCTCTACTCCCCCGGCGAGGGCGGCACCGCCCTGCTGCGCACCGACGTCACCTCCGGCGGACGCACCCTCACCGCCACCGTCGAGGACCGGGCCGGCCAGGCCAGACTCACCGCCGTCGGCGCCCTGCTGGCGCTGCGCCGGGCGCTCGGCACGGACGGCGCCCCGCCGCCCGCCGGGGTGGCCTTCCCGGAGCAGACCCCGCGCCCCGGGCGGGTGCTGGAGGACCTGGCGGCCCTCGGCGTCACCGTCACGGTCACCGCGGCGGACGGAGCGCGCGGCACGGAGGCGGCGGCATGAGCAGCGTCCGGGGCCTGAGCGGCAAGGGTGCCCAGAAGCGGGAGCAACTGCTGGACACCGCGGAGGAGTTGCTGGTCACGACGGGCAGCGGCGAGCTGTCCATGCGGGCGGTGGCCGCCGCCGCGGGCGTCCGTCTCGGGCACCTCCAGCACTACTTCCCGACCCACGCCGAGCTGGTGGCCGCCGTACTGGAGCGCGTCCTCGCCCGCTCGGTGGAACGGCTCGCGCCGCTGCTCGACCCGGGCCGCGACGAGGACGCCCTGCTCCGCGAACTGCTCGCCGAGCAGCAGGACATGCGCCTGGTCCGCCTGTTCGCCGAACTGTGGGCGCTGGCCGCCCGCGACCCCTCGGTGGCCGCCGCCGTCCGGGCCTTCTACGACCGCTACCAGGAGCTGGTCGCCTGCTTCCTCGCCGAACGCCGCCCGGCCCTGACGGAGGAGGAACGGCGGTCCCGCGCCCGGGTGTTCGTGATGCTGATCGAGGGCGCCTCGCTCTTCCGCTCCGGCCTGGCCGGCACCGCGGACGCGGCGGCGGACGCCGAACTCCTGCGCACCGCCGGGGCGTTGCTGGGCCCGTAGGCCCTTTCAGGCCAGGCGGCGGCCGATGACGAGTTCCGGGCGGATGCGGATGCGGACCGTGCCGCCCGGGTCGGCCGCCCTGGTGGCCGGGCGGACCTGGGCGCGGCCGAGGACGGTGACGAACCAGCCGGAGCCGTCCCGGCCGTCCACCTCGTCGGCCTCGAAGGCGATCACGGCGCCGTCCACCGCCCGGGCCAGTTCGGAGCCGGCCGGGGCCGAGAGCAGCACTCCGCCGGGGGCCAGCCGGAACGGCACCGGCAAGACGGCCGGGAGGGCGTCCACCGTGTAGACCACCCGGCCGACGTCGGCCCGGGCCAGCAGCTCCAGCGACCGCTTCCGGTCGAGTTCGCGCAGTTCCGGAAGGTCGGGACGGTCGGCCGGGACGGGGCGGTCGTGCGGGACGGGCCGAGGGGACGGAACAGGCCGGGGGGACGGGACGGGCCGAGGAGACGGGACGTGGTCGCGGTTCATGCGAGCGATGCTCGCCCGGGCCCGGGCCGGGCCGCGAGGGCCGATGGTCCCGGCGGGGCCCGGCGAGGGCCCCGCCCGGCGGGCCGTCGGCCCCGGGCCCCACGGCCCACGGCCCCGCCCGACAGGACCCGGAGGACCCGCCGGGCAGGGCCCGGGGTCAGTACCGGCCGGAGCGCAGCACGGAGGGCTGCGGGGCGGCGGAGGCCTGGCGCAGCTCGGTGGCGATCAGGGCGGCCTGCACCCGGCGCTCGACGCCGAGCTTGGCGAGCAGCCGCGAGACGTGGTTCTTGACGGTCTTCTCGGCGAGGTAGAGCCGCTCGCCGATCTGCCGGTTGGTCAGGCCCTCGCCGATGAGTTCGAGGACCTCCTGCTCGCGCACGGTCAGGCCCGGTCCGGTGGTGACCGGCTGGGCGGGCTCGGCGTCGCTGCGCAGACGGTTCAGCAGGCGGGTCGCGGCGCCGGGGTCGAGCATCGAGCGCCCGGAGGCGACGGTGCGGACGGCGGCGACCAGGTCGGTCCCGCTGATCTGCTTGAGCACGTACCCGGCGGCGCCCGCCATCACGGCGTCCAGCAGAGCCTCCTCGTCGTCGAAGGAGGTCAGCATCAGGCAGGCCAGCCCGGGCATCCGCGAGCGCAGCTCACGGCAGACCGAGACGCCGTCGCCGTCGCCCAGCCGGACGTCCAGCACTGCCACGTCGGGCCGCAGGGCCGGCACCCGGACGAGCGCCTGCTCGGCCGTCGCCGCCTCGCCGACCACCTCCAGGTCCGGCTCGCCGTCCAGCAGGTCGTGCACCCCGCGGCGCACCACCTCGTGGTCGTCCAGCAGGAACACCCGGACCGGTGCCGAGGCCTCGGCACCCTCCGTCTTGGTCGCCATCACGCGGCTCCACCTTCGTCACCCCCGCACACTCCCAGCGGGGCCCAGGGCATCATCCCCCCGCGACCGGCCGCGGGCCCAGGGCCCAACGGCCCCATTCGGACCGGGCCGCAGGACCCGTGCCGTACGGGCCGGGGCCGTACGGACCCGTGCCCGGTCCGGGCGCCCTCAGCGCCCCTGCCGCCGGACGTTCCCCAGCCCCATCAGCAGGAAGGCGAGCGCGACGCCCGCGCCGCTGACCGCCGCGAGCACCACCCGGGGCACGACCTCGCCGCCGCCGGACAGCAGGATGGCCGCCGCTCCGAGCAGGGCGACGGCCGCACCGACCACCAGCCAGCCCGCCAGGGCCAGCGCCGGCGGCCGGTTGGAGCGCGGGGCGGGCCCCGCGTCCAGGGCGGCCCAGCGGACCGCCGTCTCCCGTACCTCCCGGCGGCGGTCCACCAGGGCCCGCACCCGCAGCGCCGCGCCGCCCACCAGTCCGGCGAGCGCGATCTGGGCGGCGGGCCGCCAGTCCGACAGGACGAGCAGCAGCCCGCCCGCGAGCGCGAGCCCGGCCCACCAGAGCACGCAGGCCGCGGCGGCCGTACGGGTGGAGCGGGGCCGGTCGGCGCCGGCCTGGAGGTCGGCGATGGCGGGCAGGTACCAGACACAGCCGCTCGCGGTGAGGGCGGCGGTGCCGATGGCGAGAACGGTGTGGTTCACGACCCGGCCTTCCTGGTCACGAAGGGGTTGGTGAGGAGGGTGAGGAGCGGAGCGGACGGGGCCGTCCCCGCCCGCCCGGGGGCAGCGACGCGGGCGGGGACGGCGTTCGGGGGGAGCGGACTCAGCCGTCCGAGGAGGGCGAGTCGGTGGAGGCGGGCGCCACCCGCGCCCGGTCGGCCCGGCTCAGCGGCCGGTCGTACTTCGCCGGCTCCACGTCGCCCAGGTGCGTGGCGGGCTTGCCGCTGTGCTCCAGGACGTCCCGGGCCGCGATGTCCGGGTGGTGGAGGTCGAAGGCCGGGGATTCGGAGCGGATCCGCGGCAGCTTGACGAAGTTGTGCCGCGGCGGCGGGCAGGAGGTCGCCCACTCCAGCGAGCGGCCCCAGCCCCACGGGTCGTCCTCGGTGACCTTCTCGCCGTACTTGGCGGTCTTCCAGACGTTGTAGAGGAACGGCAGGATCGACAGGCCGAGCAGGAACGAGCCGATGGTGGAGACGGTGTTCAGGGTGGTGAAGCCGTCCGAGGCCAGGTAGTCGGCGTAGCGGCGCGGCATGCCCTGGGCGCCCAGCCAGTGCTGGACCAGGAAGGTCGCGTGGAAGCCGACGGTCAGGGTCCAGAAGGTGATCCGGCCGAGCCGCTCGTCGAGCTTCTTGCCGGTCATCTTCGGCCACCAGAAGTGGAAGCCGGCGAACATCGCGTAGACCACGGTGCCGAACAGCGTGTAGTGGAAGTGCGCGACCACGAAGTACGAGTCGGAGACGTGGAAGTCGATCGGCGGGGCCGCGAGCAGCACGCCGGTCAGGCCGCCGAAGAGGAAGGTGACCAGGAAGCCGACCGTCCAGAGCATCGGGGTCTCGAAACTCAGTGAGCCCCTCCACATGGTGCCGACCCAGTTGAAGAACTTCACCCCGGTCGGGACGGCGATCAGGAAGGTCATGAAGGAGAAGAACGGCAGCAGGACCTGTCCGGTGACGTACATGTGGTGCGCCCACACCGTCACCGACAGGCCGGCGATCGCGATGGTGGCCGCGATCAGGCCGGAGTAGCCGAACATCGGCTTGCGGCTGAACACCGGGATGACCTCCGAGACGATGCCGAAGAACGGCAGCGCCAGGATGTACACCTCGGGATGGCCGAAGAACCAGAACAGGTGTTGCCAGAGCATCGCCCCGCCGTTGGCCGGGTCGAAGACGTGCGAGCCGAACTTGCGGTCGCACTCCAGCGCCAGCAGCGCGGCGGCCAGCACCGGGAAGACCAGCAGCACCAGCACCGAGGTCAGCAGCACGTTCCAGCAGAAGATGGACATCCGGAACATGGTCATTCCGGGCGCGCGCATGCAGATGATGGTGGTGATGAAGTTGACGGCGCCGAAGATGCTGCCGAAGCCGGACAGCGTCACGCCCATGATCCACATGTCGGCGCCGACGCCGGGCGAGTGGATCGCGTCGGACAGCGGCGCGTAGAGGAACCAGCCGAAGTCGGCGGCGCCCTGCGGGGTCGCGAAGCCGGCCGCGGCGATCAGCGAGCCGAACATGAACAGCCAGTAGGACAGCATGTTCAGCCGCGGGAAGGCGACGTCCGGCGCGCCGAGCTGGAGCGGCATGATCCAGTTGGCGAAGCCGGTGAACAGCGGCATCGCGAACAGCAGCAGCATCACCGAGCCGTGCATGGTGAACGCCTGGTTGAACTGCTCGTTGGAGAGGATCTGCGTTCCGGGCCGGGCGAGTTCGGCGCGCATGACCAGGGCGAGGATGCCGCCGATCAGGAAGAACGCGAACGAGGACACCAGGTACATGGTGCCGATCGTCTTGTGGTCGGTGGTGGTCAGCAGTCTGACCAGGGCCGAACCGGGCCTCCTGGCCCTGACCGCCCCTGCGGGGAGGGTCGTCGGCGGTGAGGTGGGGTCGCCCTGTGCCTGGGTGGCGCTCAAGGACGCACTCCTTCGGAACGTCGTGCGAATGGGTGGCGCTCCATGATCCGAACAGGCCGCCTCCGCGCCCCAGGGCCCTTCGGCCCGCCCGTCCGGGGCCGCTGGGCCCGAGTTCCCGGCCCCCGACCGGGACCTCCCGACCGCGCGACCGGGACCTCCTGTCCGCTCGTCCACCGCCTGCCATCCGCTCGCCCGCAGCCTTCTGACCGGCCGTCGGGCCGCCGCCCGCGACCGCGCCGCCCGCTCGGGCCGCGCTCGCCGCGGCGCTGAGCCCGGGTCGAGAACCGCCGGAACGCGCCCCTCCCCACCGCCCCGCGCACCCGTCCGGCGGCGCCCCGCGCGCCCTCCGTCCGCCCGGTCCGGCCGGCCCCCGCCACCGCGCCCGACCTGCCGGAACGCCGTCCGCACAGCCGTACGAAACCCCCCGTCGATCCCACCTTCCGGCACCCCGGTTGTGCGGCCGCTGTGACCGAAGCCGGTCGATTCCGTGGTCTTCAGCGCCGATCGGCCGTCAAGTAGCCTGCGCCCACCACCGCACGGCCCCCACCACCTGCTACACCGCCGCACTGCCGCCGCCCACGCCCCGGAGGTACGCCGATGCCCCTGGCCCAGCCCGCCACCCCCACCCGGCTGCGCTTCGCCGTCCTCGGCCCGCTCACCGGCGAGGCCGGCGGCCGCCCGCTGGCCCTCGGCCCGCTGAAGCAGCGGCTGGTCCTGGCCGTCCTGCTGAGCCGCGCCAACACCGCCGTCCCGGTCGACCTGCTCACCGACGCGGTCTGGCCCGAGGAGCCGCCGCGCACCGCCCGGAAGAACCTCCAGGTCTACATCTGCACCCTGCGCACCCTGCTCGGCCGCGAGGAGGGGCCCGACCGGCTGTCGCACTCGGCGGCCGGCTACCTGCTGCGGGTCGCCGAGCCCGAGCTGGACCTGCTCCGGTTCCGGGCCCTCGCCCGGGCCGGCCGGGCCGCCGCCGACGGCGGGGCGCTCGCCCCCGCCGCCCGGCTGCTGCGCCAGGCCCTCGACCTCTGGCAGGGCCCGCCGCTCGCCGACCTGCGCCGCTCCCCCGCCGTCGCGGCGGAGGCGGACCGGCTGGAGGCCCGCTGCCTGGGCGTCCACGAGGACTGGGCGGAGACCGAGTTGGAGCTCGGCAACGCCGGCGCCGTCGCCGAGGACCTGGCCGAACTCGCCGAGCGCCACCCGCTGCGCGAGCGCCTCCAGGCCGCCCGGATGAACGCCCTCCACCTCTCCGGCCGGCAGGCCGAGGCGCTCGCCGTCTACGACACCCACCGCCAGTTGCTCGCCCGCGAGTTGGGCCTGGAGCCGAGCCCCGCGCTGACCGCCCGCTACCGCGAACTGCTGGCCCGCGGCCGCTCCCTGCCCACCGCCGCCCGCCCGGACCGCGGCACCGGCCCGGGCGGCTCCCTGCTGCCCGCCGACACCGCCGACTTCACCGGGAGAACCGACGAACTACGCCAGCTTGTCGACGAGTTGGGCTCCGGCGGCGGACGTGTCGCGGTGCTCACCGGCCCGGCCGGCAGCGGCAAGACCGCGCTCGCCGTACACGCCGGCCACCTGCTCGCCGACCGCTTCCCGGACGGCCGGGTACTGGTCCGGCTGCGCACCGAGGACGGCGCCGCCCGCCCGCTGCCCGAGGTGCTCGCCGAACTCGCCGCCCTCACCGGGCGCCCGAGCACCGCACCGGCCGGGGCCGACCGGACCGGTCCCGGCCCCGCCGACCCGGCCCACCCCGACACCGTACGGGCCGACACCGCCCCGGCCGACACCGCCCGGGCCGCCGCGCTCTGGCGCGCCTCGCTCGCCGGCCGCCGGCTGCTGCTGGTCCTGGACGACGCCCCCGGCGAGGCCGTGGTCCGCGAGCTGCTGCCGGGCTTCGGCCCGAGCGCCGTCCTGGTCACCTCCCGCGGCCAGCTGGCCGGCCTCGCCTCGGTGCGCCGCATCGCCGTCCCGCCGCTCGCCCCCGCCGAGGCCCTGGACCTGCTCGGCCGCATCGTCGGCACCGGCCGCACCGGCGCCGACCGCGCGGCCGCCGCCCGGATCGCGGCCGCCTGCGGGCTGCTGCCGCTCGCCGTACGGGTCGCGGGCACCCGGCTGGCCGTGCTGCGCCACCTCCCGCTTGCCGAGTACGCGGCCCGGCTGGAGGACCCGGCGGGCGCCCTGGACGAACTGGTCGCCGGGGACGTCACCGTCCGGGCCCGGCTGGACTCCGGCTGGCGCGACCTCACCGACCAGGGCCGGCTCGCCCTCGCCCGGCTCGCCGCCCTGCCGCTCGCCCTGCTCTTCACCCTCCCGGAGGCCGCCGCCGCCCTCGGCCGGCCCGAACGGCTCGCCCTGCGCACCCTGGAGGCGCTCACCGACACCGGGGCGGTCACCTCCCCCACCGGCGAGGTCACCGCCCACGCCGCGCTGTACGCCCTGCCCCGGCTCACCCATCTGCACGCCCGGGAGCGGGCGGTGCGGACCGCCGTCGGGGCACCGCAGACCGCCGTCGCGGCGCCCGCGCGGTCCCCGGAACCCGTGTGACAGCCCCGGGCCCCGCTCACCCCAGGGTCAGCAGGTCCAGCACGTCCGCCCGCTCCGCCCCGCGCCCCTCCGTCAGCCCGGACAGCGCCAGCAGCACCCCGGCCGCGCCCGTGTGCAGGTCCGCCGAGAAGCGGCGCAGCCGCATCCCGGGCACCAGCAGCCCCTCCGGCCGGGCCACCAGGTGCCACTGGAGCCTGCCCACCTGCCCGAGCACCGCCTCCCGGGCCGGCGCCCCGCCCAGCCGGTCCAGCGCCAGCGTCAGCCCGACCCGGCCCCGGAACAGCCCCGGCTCCCGGATGAACCCGGGCGCGCAGACCTTCCGCACGTCGGCCAGGAAGGCCTCCCCGCCCGGCAGTTCGCCGTGCTCCAGGTACTCCCGCAGCACCAGCGCGATCCCGCTGCTGCCCCGGTCCAGGTAGGCCAGCCTGCGCCCGGACTCCAGCACCTGCGCGGACCCGTCGGGCACCCGGACGCACCGCGCCACCGCCCGCTCCAGCGCCACCCGCCCGGAGTCCAGCAGCCACCGCTCCCCGGTCCGCCGGTACAGCCGCAGCTGGAGCAGCGCGACGCCCGCCAGCCCGTACAGCAGCCCGGCGGCCGCGGGCTCGTCCAGCCCGGGCACCGGCTCGCCGCGCAGCACTCCGGCCAACTCCCGTGCGTCGTCCAGCGCGTGGGCCAGCTCCCGGGGGCTGTCCAGCGCGTCCGCCAGCCGCAGCCGGGCCAGCGCCGCGCCGGCCCGGCCGCCGAACAGGCCCGCCGCGCGCGCCGGGAGGGCCGTACGGGCGCGCCCGGCCAGCTCCTCGGCCGCCTCCGTCCGGCCGATCCGGGCCAGCGCCAGCGCGATGCCGAGCGGGCCGTCGTACAGCCCGCCGGCGGCCGGGCGGTCGGCCCGCCGGCGCACCGCCGCGACCAGCCAGTCCGCGTACTCCTGCGGCCAGTCGGCCCCGGCGCGGTGCAGCGCGTACAGCACCCCGGCCGCGCCGTGCGACACGCCCGTCCCGCCGTCGGCGAAGCCGGCCACGTCCCCGGGGAAGAGCCGGTCCGGGCGGTCCGGGGTGGCGCCCGCGTGGATGCCCGCGACCAGCTCCCGGCACACCGGGTCGAGCGAGGGCCCGGCCAGCAGCTCCCGGCCGCGCCGCTCGCTCGCCGACTCCACCCGCGCCACCGCCGCGGGCCGCACCGGCCCCTCCTCCGGCCCCAGTCCGAACCACTCCCGCGCCCGCCGTTCCAGCGCCGGGAGCTTGCCCGGGTCGCAGTCGGCGAGCTCCATCACCGGCATCAGCAGCATCAGCCAGGTGGCCCACAGCAGGTAGCGGTCGGCCTCGGCGCCGCCCAGACCAGGCGGGACGTGCTGCCCGGCGGCGCCGGCCGTCGGCACCCGCCGGTCGTCCAGCTCGGCCGCGTACTCGAAGTCCACCAGCACCACCGACCCGTCCGGCCGGAGCACCACGTTGGCCGGGTGGAGGTCCCCGAACCGCACGCCCCGCGCGTGCAGGGCGTCGAGCGCCTCCGCCAGCCCGTCCACCACCCCGCCCACCCACCGCGCGTACGCGGCGCGCTGCTCGGCGGTGCAGTTCTGGTGCACCAGCGGGTAGCGCCGGATCGCCTCGGCGAACAGCTGGACGCCCTCGATGTGCTCCTGCACCAGGAAGGTGTGCTCCCACACCGTGCGCACCTCGTGCAGCCGGGGCACGCACGCCAGCCCGGCCAGCCGCTCCAGCGCCCACCGCTCGCGCCGCAGCCGGGTCAGGGCGTCCGCCCCGGTGCCGTCCAGCCCGGCGTACGGGCGGGCCTCGCGCAGCACCACCCGCTCGCCCGTGCCGTGCTTCTCGGCCAGGTAGATCCCGCCCGCGTTGGAGACCTGGAGCACCTCGACGATCCGGTACGGCAGGTCCCCGCCGGCCGCCTCCCGGGCGGCCAGGTGCGGGCGCAGCGCCGCCGGCGGCTCGACCCAGGCGGGCAGCCGGAAGGCCGGCTCGCGCGGGTCCGGCACCAGCGCGCCGGCGGGGTCCCGCAGGGCCGGGACGGTCCTGCCCTCCGCGTCCCGGCACCACAGCTCGACGAAGGCCCCGTAGCGGGCGTACACCGGGGCGTCGCCGATCCGCAGGTCGGTGAGCACGTACGGCCCGGGGAAGCCCGCCAGCGCCTCGGCCAACTCCTCGGCCAGGGAGAGGAACTCACCGTCCGTGGCCGGGTAGACGGTGACGAACTTGCCGCTGCCGCCGCGCCCCGCGTACTTGCCGTTGGCCACCCGCAGCGCCGCCGGGCTGCGCAGGAACTTGAACGCCACCCGGCGGGCGGTGCAGATCCCCGCGACGACGGCCAGCGTCCGCTCGGCGCCGTCCTGCGCCGCCGACACGTGCAGCTTCCAGCCCTGCTCGGGCAGGCGGCCGCCGTCGGGCCGCAGCACCGTCCACAGCCCGCGCTGCTCCCGCCGCCAGCCCTCGGGCGGCTCGCCGAGGCCCAGCGGGTAGCGGCTGTCCCCGTCCCGCAGCCGTCCGGGGGTGTCGTAGTACGTCGGGTCGGCGAGGCAGTAGAGCTGGGTCTCGTGGACGTCGGCCATCGTGGGCCTCCTGTTCCGAAGTCTTCCGGGGTCGTCCGGGAGCGGGCGGTGCCTCGGCGGGCGGTGCGTCGGCGGGCGGTGCGTCGGCGGGCGGTGCGTCGGCGCGGCGGCGGGCGGCGCCTCGGCGGGCGGTGCGTCAGACGGCGGGGCTGAGCACCGGTCCGCGCCGCACCGGCGGCGCCCAGGTGACCACGGCCGCGCAGAGCGCGATGGCGAGGGCCAGCAGGGCGAAGGTCCGGGTGCCGCCGAGCGAGCCGAGCAGGACGCCGCCGACCAGCGGGCCGAACGGCTGGACCAGGGTGGACAGGAAGCCGGCCGCGCTCTGCACCCGGCCGATCCGGTCGGGCGGCGCGGCGGTCAGCATGCCGGAGACGAAGCCGATGCTGGCGACGGTGGACAGGCACATGCAGACGGCGCAGAGCAGCCCGATCACCAGCGGGGCCCTGGTCAGCACCAGCACCCCGGCGGTGAGCGCGCAGGCCCAGCAGGCGAGCGCGACCAGGCTGCCGTCGCGGGCCCGGGCGGCGAGCCTCGGGGCGAGCAGCGCCCCGGCCAGGGCGCCGGCCGCGGTGCAGGAGACGACGGTGCCACCGCCGAGGCCGGAGCGGCCGCCGTCGGAGGCGACGGCCAGGGTGGTGAACATCAGCGCGCTGAACGCGAAGTTCATCCCGAGGCCGAAGACCAGCAGCAGGGTGCGCAGGTAGGGCCGGTGCCAGAGAAAGGCCAGTCCGGCGGTCAGTTCGGCCCGGCTGAACGCCGGTCCGCCCGTCGTGGCGGGCTTCGCGCGGGTCCGGATCAGCGCCACGCAGACGGTGGACAGCAGCAGGCCGACGCCCTCGGCGAGGAACGGCAGCACTGGGTGCCAGGCGAACAGCGCACCGCCGCCGAGCGGTCCGGCCAGCCGGGCGGCGGCGCCGCGCGCCTGCATCCGGGAGGAGGCCTCGCGGGCCTGCCCGGTGGGCACCACCGCGCGCAGCAGGGCGCCGGCGGCCGGCCCGTAGACGCTGGAGATCAGCGCCCCGGCGGCGGCGACCAGCAGCACCAGCGGCAGCGGGGTGTGCCCGCGCAGCACCGCGACGACCAGGGCGGCGACCGCGAGCAGGCTGAGGACGTCGCAGATCCGCATCAGCCGGCGCCGCTCGATCCGGTCGGCGAGCACCCCGCCGGGCAGCGTGGTGATCAGCAGCGCGCCGACCGAGACGGTGCCGATGGCGCCCGCCCGGGCCGCCGACCCGGTCTCCCGCAGGACCAGCAACGGAAGGGCGATCGAGGCGAGTTGGGAGCCGAGGGAGGCCAGCAGGCCGCCGGCCCAGAGCAGCCGGAAGTCCCGGTTGCGGGAGAGCGGGGTGGGGTCCATGGCCGTCCTCCGTGGTCGGCGGGGCACCCGGGGGTGCGGATCGGGCCGGGGCGGCCCCGTCTCGGCGGGACCGCCCCGGAAGCCTTGCGGTGACCGATTGCCGGTGACCAGTGACCGGTGAACCAGTGACCGGGAACCGGCGGCCGGCGACCGGGTGTCGGCGGCCGGGGGCGGCGGTGCGTCCGCCCCCGCGCACGGCCCGGTGTCCGGGCTCCGGTCAGACCGTGGTCTCGGCGCCGTGGACGTAGCTGATCAGGCTGAAGCAGAGGCCGTCCGAGGACTCGCTCAGGACCTTCATCGCCTGGAGGTCCAGGATGTTGGCGACGTGCGCCTCGACCTCCGGGGTCTCCTCGCCGCTCTCGCCGACGTTCTGCTGCTCCATGTTCTCGGCCATGGTCGAACTCCCTTCCGCACGGGGGTGGTTACGGCTCCGGCGGGCGGCTGCCCGCCGTTGCCGACCACCGTGGCCCGAGCCGCCTGCGCCCGGCTTCGGGGCCGGTTGGAAACCGGTATGGCCGCAGGTCGGAGCGGCCGCGCCGGCCCGCCGGGCCCCGGGCGGGCCCGCCCGGGAGGCTGCCGCACCCCGTCCCGCCTGCGGCCATACCGCCTACCAGGCGTTCCCGAACCGGGCCCGAAGCCGCGCCCGCGACCCTGGCCCGGAACGCTCGCGCCCCCGTACCACCGCCCCGCCGCGCACGCCCCGCACCACCGGCCGGCCCGCACCACCGGGCCGCGCCAACCGCCCCGCCGCGCACACCCGTTCCACTTCGCCGCGCACGCCCCGCACCGCGAAGGACGACCGAAGGACGGCCACCATGCCCTGCCCACTCTGCGCCCAACTCGTCGGCACCAACGACCAGTTCTGCCCCTCCTGCGGCACCCCCCGGGCCGCCGCCCTCGACCTGGCCGCCGAGGAGCGCAAGCTGGTCACGGTGGTCTTCTGCGACCTGGTCGACTCCACCGCCCTGTCCGGCGCGCTCGACCCGGAGACCCTGCGCGAGGTGGTCCTGCGCTACTTCGAGCGGATGCACCACCGGATCGAGGCGCACGGCGGCACCCTGGAGAAGTTCATCGGGGACGCCGTGATGGCCGTCTTCGGCGTCCCGGTGATCCGCGAGGACGACGCCCACCGGGCGCTGGCCGCCGCGCTCGCCATGCTGGAGGACGTGGAGGACCTCAACACCGAGCTGGACGCCACCCTCGGCGTCCGCCTGGACGTCCGGATCGGCGTCAATACCGGCCAGGTGGTGGCGGGTTCGGACGCCTCGGCGCGCCAGGCGCTGATCTCCGGCGAGACCGTGAACATCGCCGCCCGGCTGCAGACCCGGGCCGCCCCCGGCCAGGTGCTGATCGGCCCGCAGACGCTGCGCGCGGCCGGCCCGGCCGCCCAGGTGGACGAGGTCGGCCCGCTGCACCTCAAGGGCAAGGCCGAGCCGGTCACCGCCTACCGCCTGGTCGGCCTGGACGAGGACGACCCGGAGCTGCTGCGCCGCTTCGACGTCCCGCTGGTCGGCCGGGAGCGCGAACTGTCCCTGCTGGACGCCGCGTTGGCCCGGGTCGCGGGCGGCCAGGGGGCCGAGCTGCTGCTGGTGGCCGGCGAGGCGGGCATCGGCAAGACCCGGCTGGTGCGCGACTGGCGCGAGCGGGTCGGCCGGCGCACCGCGCGCTGCGGCACCGCCCGCTGCCGCAGCTTCGGCGGGCAGGGCGTGCTGGCGCCGCTCGCCGAGGCGGTCCGGACCCTGCTGGACGAGCCCGAGGGCGCCGCCCCCGCCGAAGCGCTGGCCCGGCTGGACGAGGCGACGGCGCCGGGCATCGACGCCGGCCGCTCGCTGGAGCTGCTGGCCGCGATCCTGCGCGGCCGCACCGTCGAGCGCCCGGCCGTCCTGGTCCTGGACGACTGCCAGTGGGCCGGCCCGGTGCTGCTGGACGCCGTCGAGCGGCTGGCCGCCGAACTCGGCGCGGCCCCCGTGCTGCTGCTCTGCCTGACCCGCCCCGAGCTCCCGGCCGCCCGCCCGGAGCTGCCGACGCTGCCGGTCGGCGGCCTGTCCTGGGACGAATCCGCCCTGCTGGCCGCCCAGTTGACCGAGCTGAGCGCCCACCAGGACGCGGTGCCCACCCGGCTGCTGGAGCGCGCCGAGGGCAACCCGCTGCACCTGGAGGAGCTGCTGGCCGCCCTCACCGAGACCGAGGGCCCCGCACTGACGGACGAACTGCCGCCCACCGGACGGGCGTTGCTCAGCGCCCAGATCGACGGGCTGGAGCGCGACGAGCGCGCCACCCTCGACCTCGCCGCCGTCCTCGGCCGCGCCTTCACCGCCGCCGAACTCGCCGAACTCGCCCACGGCGGCAGCGACCAGGACGCCTTCGCCGACCCGCAGGACGACGTCTTCACCGGCCCGATCGACGGCCTGCCGGCCGGCCCGTCCGCCTGGGTCGACGACACCCCGCCGCGGCTGCACGCCGCGCTGGCCCGACTGGCCGAGCTGCGGCTGGTCGAACCGACCGGCACCGGCTACCGGTTCAGCAGCGGCCTGGTCCAGGAGTCGGTCTACCAGTCCATGTCCAAGCGGGCCCGCGCCGAGCGCCACGAGCGCGCCGCCGACCTGCCGGCCGTCCGCTCCACCGGGGACGCCGCCGTCGGCGGCCACCTGGAGCGCGCCCACCGCTACCGGCTGGAACTCGGCCTGCTGGACACCCGCACCGACGTGCTGCGCACCCGCGCGGCCACCGCCCTCGGCGCCGCCGGGGCCGGTGCGCTGGCCCGCGCCGACCTGCCCGCCGCCACCGACCTGCTGGAGCGCGCGGTGCGGCTGCACTACCCGGGCGAGCGCGCCACCGGCCCGGTGCTGCGCCGCCTCGGCGAGGCCCGGCTGGCGCTCGGCCGCGCCGAGGAGGCGCTGCCCGTCCTCGCCCAGGTGCGGGACGCGGCCGCCGACCCGCTGGACGCCGCGCACGCCCGGCTCGCGCTGGCCGCCCGCGGCCTGCCGCCCGGCCAGGACCAGCCCGCCGCGACCGCCCGCGCCGTGCTGCCGCTGTTCACCGACACCGGGGACGACCTCGGCCAGGCCCGGGCCGGGCTGCGGCTGGCCGAGGAGCACCTGCTGGCCGGCCGCCACACCGAGGCCGAGCAGCTGCTGGACCGGGCGCTCGGCCAGGTCTCCCGCACCGACGCCGAGCTGGACCGGGCCGCCGTGCTGGCCGCGCTGGCCGCCTCGCTGCTGGCCGGCCCCGAGCCCGTCCCGAACGCGACCTTCCGGCTGCGCGCCCTGCTCGCCGAGCACGGCACCGGCCGGCGGACCGTCCGGGTCGCGCTGAACGGCCCGCTGGCCGTCCTGCTGGCGCTGCGCGACCGCCCCGAGGAGGCCGAGCTGCTGCTCGCCGAGGCCAACGGCCTGGCCGGGGAGCTGTCGCTGGCCGAGGCGATGATCGCGCTGCCCGCGCTGACCGCCCAGGCGGCGGCCGCGCTCGGGCAGGGCGGCCAGGCGCTGGACCTGCTCGCCGACGCCGCCGAGATCGCCCGCCACCAGGGCAGCGCCGCCCCGCTGCCGCGCCTCGCCCTGACCACCGCCCGGGTCCTGCTGGACACCGACCGCCCGGCCCAGGCCGCCCGGCACCTGGACGGCGCGGACGCCGTCGCCGCGCTGCCGCCGGTGCTCGCGATCGAGCTGGACGCGCTGCGCGGCCGGCTCGCCGCCGCCCGGGGCGAGGCCGCGCCGGCGCTGGACCTGACCGCCGCCGCCCTGTCCGCCGCCGAGGCCACCGAGTCGCTGCTGCTCCAGGCGCTGACCGCGCTCGACCGGGCGCACGCCCTGCTGCTGCTCGACCGCCCCGCCGAGGCCGCGGCGGCCGCCGCCACCGCCCGGGACCGGTTCGCCGCCAAGGGCCACCTGCCGGGCGTTCGGCGCGCCGAGCGGCTCGGGGGCACCCGGTGAGCGGCCCGGCCGGCCTCACCTGGAGCCTGCGCGACCGCAGGCCCGCCGACCTACCGGTGCTCGCCGACGCCGTCGCCTCCGACGCCGGGGCATCGGACGCCGGGGGCACCGGCAAGGGCGTCCGGGTCTGCGTGGTCGACTCCGGAATCGAGCCCGACCACCCGCTGGTCGGGCCGGTGCAGGGCTCCTGGGCGGTGGTCAAGGACCCGGTCACCCGGGAGCTGGCCGTCCGCCCCGACAGCGCCGGCGACACCTGCGGGCACGGCACCGCCTGCGCGGGCATCATCCGCCGCACCGCCCCGGACTGCGAGCTCTACAGCGTCCGGGTCCTCGGCGAGCGCTTCACCGGCACCGGCGACATGCTGATCGCCGGGCTGCGCTGGGCCGTCGGGCAGGGCTTCGACGTGGTCAACCTCAGCCTCTCCACCACCCGGACCCGCTTCCTGGAGCAGCTGCACGCGATCGCCGACGACGCCTTCTTCGCCCGCACCGCGATCGTCGCCTCCGCCCACAACACCCCGGTGGAGAGCTACCCGTGGCGCTTCTCCTCGGTCATCTCGGTGGGCAGCCACCAGGAGGAGGACCCGGAGCTGCACCTGTACAACCCGGCGCCGCCGGTGGAGTTCTTCGCCCCCGGCCAGAACGTCCGGGTGCCCTGGCTCGGCGGCGCCACCATCCGCACCACCGGCAACAGCTTCGCGACCCCGTACGTGGCCGGGCTCTGCGCCCGCATCCTGTCCCGGCGGCCGAGGCTGACCACCTTCCAGCTGAAGAGCGCGCTCTACCTCACCGCGGCCAACGTCCAGGTCCCTTCCACCCCCACCCCGGAGGCGCCCGATGACCCTCAGCACTGACCCCGCCGTCGACCCGCTGGCCCGCGAGCTGCTCCAGTCCGTGGTGGACGTCGCCCGGGCGATCTTCGGCGCCCAGGCCGGCTCGGTGTGCCTGCTCGACGAGGCGGCCGGGGAGCTGGTCTTCCAGGCCGTCTCCGGCCGGGGCGAGGAGTCGCTGGTGGGCCGCCGCTTCCCGGCCGGCCGGGGGATCGCCGGCTGGGTGGCCGCCTCGGGCGAGCCGATGGTGGTGGACGACCTGGGCGCCAACCGCACCTTCGACCGGGACTTCGCCGAGTCCACCGCGTACGTCCCGACCGCCCTGATGGCCGCCCCGCTCACCCACGGCAGCCGGGTGCTCGGCGTCCTGGAGGTGCTGGACCCGGCCCCGCAGGCCCGCGCCAGCCTGCCCGAGCTGGACCTGCTGGCCATGTTCGCCCGCCAGGCCGCCGCCGCCCTGCGGGTGATCGCCGAGCGCTCCCCCGCCCCGGAGCCGGCCCCCGACCGGGCCGCCGCCCTCGGCCTGCTCGCCGACCTGGAGGAGCTGCTGCGCCGTCAGCCCTGACCGGGCGCGCCGTCCAGCCGGGCGAGCTGCCCGCGCTCCAGCGCCGCGTACACCCCGCCGTCCGGGGCGACGGCGATGCCGTGCGGCTCGGCGCCCCCGCCCGGGAGGGGGTGGCCGCCGAGCCGCCCGTCCGGGCCGAGCACCCCGATCCGGCCGGCGCCCCACTCGGTGAACCAGAGCCGGCCGTCCGGCCCGGCCGCGATCGCGTGCGGGCGGGCCGCGCGGTCGGCCAGCGGGTACTCGGTCACCTCGCCGTCCACGGTGATCCGCCCGACCAGCCCGCCGCCGATGCCGACGTACCAGAGCGCGCCGTCCGTCCCGGCGGTGATGCCGACCGGCGCGGTGCCCCCGGTGGGCAGCCCGTGGACGGTCACCCGGCCGTCGACGGTGATCCGGGCGACGGCGTCGGCCTGGTTGAGCGTGCACCACAGCGCCCCGTCCGACCCGGCCGTGACCAGCGACGGGAAGGCCCCGGCGAGCGGCAGCGGGAACTCCGTGACCTCACCCGCCACGGTGATCCGCCCGATCCGGCCGGCGTTCAGCTCGGTGAACCAGAGCGCCCCGTCGGGCCCGGCGGCGATCCCGTACGGCCCGGCCTCCTCCGTCGGCAGCGCGAAGGACGTCGCCGTCCCGTCCGCCGTGATCCGTCCGATCCGGTGGTCCCGCATCCGGCTGAACCAGAGCGCCCCGTCCGGCCCCGCCGTGATCACCGCGGGCCCGCACTCCGGCGCGCCGAGGCCGAAGCGCTCGACCGTCCCGTCCGCGGCCAGCCGCCCGATCTCCCCGGTGTGCACCAGGGTGAACCACACGCCCCCGTCGGGCCCCACGGCCACCCCGTACGGCCCGGCCCCCGCCTCGGCCACCTCGAACAGTTCCACGCAACCCCTCCGCATCACTATCGCGACTCAAATCGCATTAGCGATGCTCGCACAACGGGTCACGGCCCGGCAACCGACTTCTCCCGCGCGTCCGGGTCCCCCCGCAGCACCGAGATGACGCCCATCACGGCGGCGCAGACCGGCACCGCGAGCAGGGCGCCGATGATCCCGGCGATGCCCGAGCCGGCCACCACGGCGACCATGATGGTGGCCGGATGCAGCTCCACCGTCCGGCTCTGGATGACCGGCTGGAGGACGTTGCCCTCGATCATCTGCACCGCGAGCACCACGCCCAGCGCCCAGAGCGCCGTACCGAGCCCGCCGTCGGCGAGCGCCACCAGCACGGCCACCGTGCCGGACAGGAAGGCCCCGACGAAGGGGATGTAGGCGCCCATGAAGACCAGCGCGCCGAGCCCGGGCGCGCCCGGCACCCCGAGGGCGATCAGGCCGATGGTGATGAAGCCCGCGTCGATCAGCGCGATCAGGGTGGTGCCCCGCATGAACCCGGCCATCGCGTCGAAGGCCCGCTCCGCGCAGGCGATCACCGTCGTGGCGCTGCGCTCGGGCAGGTAGGAGCGGATGGCGTCGCCGGTGCGGTGGCCGTCCCGGAGGAAGAAGAACACCAGGGCCAGCGCCAGCACCCCGCCCGTGATCAGCTGGGTGAGCAGGCCGAGCCCGGAGAGCACGCCGTTGGTGAGGGTGGAGACCAGCGAGTTGGTCTCGCCCTTGGCGTTGTCCAGGCCGTGCCGGATCTTCGCCCCCAGCGGGCCCAGCCAGTCGGCCAGCCGCTGCCCGGCCTCCTGGAGCGAGGAGGCGATCTGCGGGGCGCTGTGCACCAGCGAGTTGACCAGCAGCGCGATCACCCCGCTGACCGCGACCACCAGCACCACACAGGTCAGCCCGGCCGCCAGGCTCCGGCTCACGCCCCGGCCCACCAGCCACGGCACCACCGGGTAGAGCAGCGAGGCCCCGAGCAGCGCCAGGACGAACGGCACGGTCGCGGCCCGCAGTTCGACCAGCGCGAAGACCACCAGCGAGGCGACGGCGATCAGCAGGATCACCGCCACCGACCAGGCCGCCGCCTGCCGCAGCCCGGGCGGCAGCATCAGGTACGGCCTGCGGTCGTCCGGCTGCCGCTGCTCGCCGGGCGCGCGCTCCACGGACACGGCCACCTCCGCCGGGGGTCGTCGACGATTCCGAACCGCCCCAGCTCAGCAGAGGTTCCGACGGGCCGCGCGGCGGATCGGCCGGGAGCACCCGAACGGGCGACCCGGGCGCCCTCCGGCCGAGCACCGCTCCGGTCAGCGGCGGCCGTCCAGCACCGAGCGCAGGACGCCGATCCGGTTGGAGGTGATGGACGCGACCCCGGTGTCGCGCAGCCGGCGCATGGTGCGGCGCAGGTCGGCGGTCCAGGTGGAGACGGCGAGCCCCCGCTCCGCCGCGGCGGCCGTGAACTCGGGGGTGACCAGGCCGAACGGCGGGTTGAGGTAGCGCGGGCGCAGGTCGTCCAGCAGGGCGCGCACCGGCATCCGGGGCTGCTTCCAGGTGAGCGCGATCTCGGCGTCCGGGCTCAGTTCGCGCACCGCGAGCATGGCGGTGGTGGGGCCGCAGAAGGCGACCGCCGCCTCGGCGCCGAGCCCGGTGACGACCGACCAGGCGGCGGCGGCCGGGCCCGCGTCGTCCAGGTCGATCAGCAGCCGGCGGCCCTCGACGGCCGTCACCGCCTTGACCGCCTCGGCCAGGGTGGGGACGGCGAGCGGCCCCTGCCGCAGCTCCTCCAGCTGTTCGGCGGTGACCCGGTCGATCGACCGCGCGTCGCCCCAGAGCCGCTCCAGGGTGCGGTCGTGCAGCAGGACGGGCATCCGGTCGCGGGTGAGCTGGACGTCCACCTCGACGGCGTCGGCCCCGGCGGCGAGCGCGGACTCGACGGAGGGCAGGGTGTTCTCGCGGAAGCGGTACGGGTCGCCCCGGTGGGCGACGGCCAGCGGCTTGGCGGCGAGCGTTCTGGCGGCGAGCGGCTTGGCGGCGGCGTTCATCGGATCCTTCCCGAGAGCCAGGGGGTGAGGCTGTGGACGCCGATGCCCTCGCGGTGGCTCGGCTCCCCGGGGACGGTGACGATCAGCGTGGTGGACGGCGGGAAGGTGCGCGCCTTGACGTGCACCAGGTCGGACCAGACGGCGTTCAGGAAGCCGGGGACGCGGTCGCGGTCGACGTCGAAGGCGATGCCCTCGACGGTCACGGCGACCTCGTCGTGGGTGAACAGCCGGACGGTGACGGCGGGGCGGCCGTCGAACTCCAGCAGCGCCTCGTGCGGGATGGCGTCCAGTTCCCCGAGCGAGCCGCCCGAGCCGCCCGGACCGTCCGGGCCGACCAGCCCGGCGAAGGTCCGGTCGCGGCCGATGTCGTGCTGGGCGCGGACGGTGCGGCCGTGCCGGGCGGCCACGGCCTCGATCGCGAGCACGGCGCTCTGGGTGGTCGGCAGGTGCGGGGGTGGCATCCGGGCGCCTCTCGGTTCGTTCCGGGACTCGTACGAAGGGGGTTGCAGGGGGCTGCGGAGGGATCCGCGGGGATCCACCGGGCCGGCTAGCGGCGTTCGATCATCACATTGGTGGACTTGATGACCGCCGTGGCGGGCGCACCGGGGACCAGGTTGAGCTCCACCGCCGAGTCCCGGCTGATCAGGGACACCACCCGGAACGGCCCGGCCTGGATCTCCACCTGCGCGGCCACGTCGCCCAGCACCACGTCGGTGACGATCCCCGGGAAGCGGTTGCGCGCCGAGGACGGCCGGCCCTCCGCCTCGGCGTTCTCCGGCCGGGCCAACTCCCGGGCGAAGGCGGCGAGTTCGGCCCCCGGGATGATCCGGTGCCCGTGCTCGTCCCGCGCGGCGGCGACCCGCCCGGCGTCCACCCAGCGCCGCATGGTGTCGGCGCTGACGCCGAGCAGCGCCGCGGCCTCGCCGATGCGGTACGGGTTGGCCGGCACCTCGGGCTGGCCCATGTGCGTCTCCTGACGGTGGTTCGGGTTCTCGGGGCGGGCGCCCCCGCGCCATCCTGCCGTACCGGCGGTACGGACGATCATGTGAGGGCCGCCCCACGGCATACCTTATGGCTCGCCGAAGAGGTCGCGCCGTGCCGCGTCCCCGGCGGTGAGCACCGCCCCGGCGAGCACCGCGCCGCCGCCCGCCGTACCGGCCCGCACCTCGGTGCTCAGCGGGGAGAGCAGCGCCAGCCGCCGCTCGACCCGGCCGGCCAGCTCCGGCCCGCCGGCCCGGCCTATCTCGCCGCCGAGCACCACGCAGCCGGGGTCCAGCACCACGCAGACGCCCGCCGCGCCGATCGCGATCCGCTCGGCCAGCTCGTCCAGGAAGCCCCCGCCCGCCTCGCCGGCCGCGAGGGCGGCCCGGACGGCGGCCTCGGCGGCGGGGGCGTCCCCGGCCGGGTCGGCGGGCAGCCCGTGGGCGCGGGCCAGCGCGCAGATCGCGGCGCTGCCGACCAGGCCGTGGAAGCCGCCCTCGCAGCTGTCGGCGCTGGGCAGGCCGACAGTGCCGGGGACGGGCAGGAAGCAGATCTCGCCGGTGCCGCCGGAGAAGCCCCGGCGCAGCCGCCCGTCCAGGATCACGGCGGCGCCGACGCTGTGGCCCAGCCAGAGCAGGACGAAGGTGTCGCGGTCGCGCGCGGCGCCGACCCGGTACTCGGCCCGCCCGGCGAGGTTGACCTCGTTCTCCAGGATCACCTCGGTGCCGGGCAGCCGCCGCAGCTCGGCGAGGAGTTCGGCGTGCCAGGCGGGGAGCTTGCCGGTGCTCTGCAGCCGCCCGGTGGCCGGGTCGACCAGCCCGGGGGCGCCGACCGCGACGGTGTGCAGCCGGTCGACGCCGGCGCCGCGCGCGGTCTCCAACAGGGTGGCGACGATCTCCCCGGCGGTGTCCGGCCCGCCGTCCCCCTCGACCGGGACCTCGGCGGTGGCCAGGCTGCGCCCGGCCAGGTCGGCGACGACCAGGCTGACGCCGCCGGAGCGGACGTCGAAGGCGGCGAGGTGGGCCCGGGAGGCGACCAGCGCGTAGAGCCGGGCGTTGGGGCCGCGCCGCTGTTCCCCGCGCTCGCCGACGACGGCCACCAGGCCGGTGCGCTGGAGCCGTTCGAGCAGGTCGGCGACGGTCGGCCGGGACAGGCCGGTGAGGCCGCGCAGCTCGGTCGCGGTCAGCGGACCCTGTTCGAGCAGGAGGTTGAGTGCCAGCCGGTCGTTGATCGCCCGGGCGGTGCTCGGCGTGGCCGTACGCGCGATGGTCATGGCGGATCATCCTTCCAGAGTGTTTCTATCAGGGTCCCTTCCTGATAGTTTATCGACCGTCACAGGGCACTGTCGCGCCCCACACCGCGCGACCGGGAGGGAACACCCCATGAACGGGACCACCGCGCCACCACCGCCACCACCGGAACCGCTGAGCGCACCCCGCCGGGCCCGGGCCGGCATCGCCCTGGTCTTCTGCGTGCACGGGGCCGTCAGCGGCAGCTTCGTCACCCGCATCCCGTGGCTCCAGGACCGCCTCGACCTCTCCACCGGCCAGCTCGGCCTGGCCCTGGTCATGCCCGCCATCGGCTCCTCCCTCGCCATGCCGCTGGCCGGCCGCTTCGTACACCGCTACGGCGGCCGGGCCGCGGTGCGCGGGCTGATCTCGCTCTGGTGCCTGGCCCTCGCCCTGCCCGCGCTCGCCCCCTCGCTGCCGGTGCTGTGCGCGGCCCTGCTGGTGTACGGCGCCGCGGCCGGGATGGCGGACGTCGCGATGAACGCCCAGGGCGTGGAGATCGAGGAGCGGCTCGGCCGCTCGATCATGTCCGGACTGCACGGGATGTGGAGCGCGGGCGGCCTGCTGGCCTCCGCCTTCGGCATCCTCGCCGCCCACCTGGACCTCGACGCCAGGCTCCAACTGGCCGTCACCGCGCTGGTCCTGCTCGCCCTCGCCCAGCCGGTCTGCCGCGGCCTGCCCGACATCCGGGCGCACGAGGGCGCGGAGGAGCCGCCGCGGTTCGCGCTGCCGCCGCGCAGCTCGCTGGTGATCGGGCTGGTCGGCTTCTGCGCGGTCTTCGCCGAGGGCGCCTCGATGGACTGGAGCGGCGTCTACCTGCGGGACGTCACCGGCGCCTCGGCCACCGTCGCCGCCGCCTCGTACACCGCCTTCTCGCTCACCATGGCGGTCAGCCGGCTCGCCGGGGACGCGGCGATCCGCCGGCTCGGCGCCGTCCGCACCACCCGCGTCGGCGGCGCCGTGGCCACCGTCGGCGGCCTGCTGGTGGTCGCCGCCGACAGCCCGGCGCTGGCCATCCCCGGGTTCGCGCTCATCGGCATCGGCATCGCGGTGATCGTCCCGCTCGCCTTCGCCGCGGCCGGCCGGATCGGCAGCAACCCCAGCCAGGCCATCGCGGGCGTCGCCACCGTCACCTACACCTCCGGCCTGATCGCCCCCGCGGTCATCGGCGCCCTCGCCCAGGCCACCTCGCTGACCGTCTCCTTCGGACTGGTCACCGCGCTCGCCTTCGCCCTGCTGCTGAGCGCCGGGGCGCTGCGGCTGGCCGAACGGAATTCCGGCGGCGAGAACGTGACCGCAACGTCATCGGAAAAGCCTTCCGGAAAAGATCTCTCCACGATATGATGGTGAATTCCTAAGGGAATTCCCCGCTAAAGTCTCGAACCGCCGGGCGCGCCGCGTCCGGCGGTTTTCGTGCTCCGCGAGAGGGATTCCCCGTGTGCTACGACCCGGACGCCGCCCCGCCCGCCCCCGGTCCCGCCCCGTGGCCGCCGGCCGAGGCCGCCCCACTGACCCTGACCTCGGCCGACGGCACCCGGTTCGGCGCCTTCCTGGCCCGCCCGGAGGTCGCCACCGGAGTCGGCGTGCTCGTCCTGCCGGACAACAGGGGCCTTTCCCCGTTCTACCGGCAGACCGCCGCCCGGCTCGCCGAACAGGGCCACCCGGCGCTCGTCCTCGACTATTACGGCCGCACCGCCGGGGCCTTCCCGGAAAAGCGCCCGGCGGAATTCGGCGAACTGCCGGACCTGCTCCCCCACCTGCTCGCGCTCACCCCCGAGGGATTGGACGCCGACATCACCGCCGCGCTGGAACGGCTGCGCGCCGCCGGGCCCGCCGAGGTGGTCGCGCTCGGCTTCTGCTTCGGCGGCCGGCAGGCCTTCCGGACCGCCGCGCCGCGCTTCGGCCTGGCCGGCGCGGTCGGCTTCTACGGCTACCCGGACACCCTCCACGGCGCTCCCGGGCCGACCCAGCTCGCGGCGGAGCTGACCGCCCCGGTCCTCGCCCTCTGGGGCGGCGCGGACGAGCACATCCCGGCCGCCGCCGTCGAGGCCTTCGACGCCGCGCTCACCGCGGCCGGCTGCCCGCACACCTTCGTCACCTATCCGGGGGCGCCGCACAACTTCTTCGAGCTCGCCGCGGTCGACCACGCCGACGCGGCCCGGGACGCGTGGCAGCGCCTGCTGGGCTTCCTCCCCCGGCCGCGCTGAACCCGGATCCCGGCCCCCGCCCCAGGCCTTGGACCGGGGCGTGGACGGCGGCGGGGCCGGGGCCCGGGACCGGTTAGGCTCGGGCGGTGTTCGAGCCCGATGCCGTTCCCGTCCCGCCCCTCGCACCGCAGGTGCCCGCCGTCGCGCCGCGTTCCCCGTGGTGGCGGTTCGCCCTGCTGGTCGCGGTGCTCGCGGCGGCGGCCGGCTCGCTCCTGTTGTGGAGCCCGACGGAGCTGCTGTCCGGCGGGCTGGCGGACCGGATGCCGGGCTACTGGTTCGGTCCGCTGTTCGCCCTGGTCTACGCGGTGGGGACGCTCGCCTTCGTGCCCCGGCCGGCCCTGAACGCCGCGGCCGGGCTGCTGCTCGGCATCCAGCAGGGCGTGCTGCTGGCGGTGCTCGGCACCACGGTCGGCGCCGCCCTGGCCTTCGTGCTCGGCCGGGGCCTCGGCCGCGAGGCGCTCCGCCCGTACCTGCGCGGGAAGGTGCTCGGGGCGCTGGACCGGCGGTTCACCGAACAGGGCTTCCGCAGCGTGCTGGTGCTGCGGCTGCTGCCCGGCATGCCGTTCCAGGCGGCCAACTACGGCGCGGCCTTCTCCGGGGTCCGCTTCCTGCCCTTCGTGCTCGCCACCGCGATCGGCGTGGTGCCGACCACGGCGGTGTACGTCACGGCGGCGGCCAGCGCGGGCCGGCCGGGCTCGGCGGCCTTCCTGCTGTCGGCGGGGGTGATCGCGCTGCTGGTGCTGGGCAGCGTGGTGGGCCTCTGGCGGGCGGCCCGGACCCGCCGCCGGGCGACGGCCGGCTGAACCAAGCCCGTCCGTCCGCGGCCGCCCACCAGGACAAAATCGTTCGCGCCGGTGCGCCGCCGGAGGCCAGGATGGCGCGCATGACTGCACCGGACCCGCGGGTGGACCCGCCGATGACGGCCGACGAGGCCGCCACCCTGCACGCCTTCCTCGACTACCACCGCCACACCCTCGCGCTGAAGACCGAGGGCCTGACGGACGACCAGCTGCGGCTGCGCTCCGTCCCGCCGTCCAACCTCTCGCTGCTGGGCCTGGTCCGGCACATGGCCGAGGTGGAGCAGTACTGGTTCCAGTCCGTCCTGCTCGGCCAGGAGATCCCCGAGGGGCACTTCTGGACCAAGGAGAACGAGGACGGCGACTTCGACGACGTCGACACCGCCGACGTCGCGGCCGACTTCGCCGTCTGGCGCGCCGAGGTCGAGGCCGCCCGCAGCGCCGCCGCCGGCCTGCCGCTGGAGACCGTCGGCAAGAAGCCGCGCCGCGGTCAGCCCGTGACGCTGCGCTGGATCCTCACCCACATGATCGAGGAGTACGCCCGACACAACGGCCACGCGGATCTTCTGCGCGAATTGATCGACGGATCGACCGGCGAGTGACCCTGCGGGTGACACCGCGGGTGAAATCGTTTCCGCATTGTTGACAGAAGGTCAATTACGCCGTGACCGCGACCGATAAGGTCAACGCGCGCAACCGTACGGCGCTGCGCCGCGTCAGTGGGAGTGCCCGGGTTCGCCCGGGTTTCCGGCGCGGCACGACTCGTACGGGGGTTGCGAGCGGGCACGGGACCGGTGAACAGTGCGATACTCGGACAGTTCCGACGAGTGGATGACGTGTCAAGAACGGCACGCACCCCCGGGGGACCAGGACGGGACGAGGCAGGGAGGCGCGGCATGGGAGCACTTCGCGACGAGCACCACAACGGGTGGCTGATGCCCTCGGGGAACTACCCGGCCGCGGTGTACGACGACGAGTGGGTCGATCAGGAGACGGTTCCGGCCGCCCCCGCGCCCACGAAGATCGTCTCCCTGCGGCCGACGGGCTTCGAGGCGGCCCGGACGGTCGGTGAGCACATCCGGGCGAGCATCCCGGTGGTCATGGACCTCACCGAGATGTCGGAGGCCGAGGCCAAGCGCATGGTCGACTTCGCCTCCGGGCTGATCTTCGGCACCCGAGGCGGCATCGAGCGGATCGCCCGGAGGGTCTTCCTGCTCACCCCGGCCGACGTCGAGGTCATGGTGATCGACCGCCCGATGGACGACACCGGCTTCTACAACCAGAGCTGAGCCGCCGCCCCGCGAGGGCTCACCGCACAGGCACCCCGGAACCGGGGACGGTACACCCACCGTCCCCGGTTTTTTGCTGTCCGAGCACCAAGGGTCTGCGCCTCACCTGAGAGCTCGAACAAAAGAATGAGACATCGGTGTCTCATGTGAACTAGACTCGGTCCATGGCCACCGACCGCGACACCGTCCTCGAAGCCGCCGTCGGCGTGCTCTCCCGCCGCCCGACCGCCCACCTGGACGAGATCGCGCGCGCCGCCGGCATCAGCCGCGCCACGCTGCACCGGCTCTTCCCGGGGCGCGACGCGCTGATCCGCGAGGTCGGCCTGCTCGGGCTGCGCCGGTTCGCCGCCGCACTGGACACCGCCGAGGTCGAAGAGGGCGACGCCGAGGCCGCGCTGCGCCGCCTGGTGGACGCCTCCGTGCCGGACGCCATGCTCTGCGCCTTCCTGGCCGGAGAGAACCAGCTCTACGAGAACGACGACATCAACGACCTCTGGGAGGTCCAGATCGCCCGGCTGCACGCGCTCTTCCTGCGCGGCCAGCAGCAGGGCGTGTTCCGCATCGAGCTGAGCGCCGCCTGGCTGAGCGAGGCCTTCTTCGACCTGGTGGCCGGCGTCGGCTGGTCCATCCAGGACGGCCGGCTCGCCCCGCGCGACGCCGCCTTCTCGCTCGCCGAGCTGTTCCTCGGCGGCGCGCTGCGCAGACCGGACGCGCGGACGCCCGTCCCCGCCGCCGCCAACGTCGGCACCGCCGACCGCAACACTCCCATCCACAGCACCGCCGACCACAGGCCGGACACCGATACACCATGAACGAGCGAAGCGAGCGAATCATCAAGAGGCGCGCATTGTGCGAAGCGCCTGCCGAGCGGAGCGAGGTGGGAGCGTGAGCACCCTGACCGCCCGCCAGCGCTGGACCGGCCTCGCCGTCCTCGTCCTGGCCGTGACCGTGGTCGCCCTGGACGCGACCGTCCTCTCCCTCGCCATCCCGTCCATCAGCGAGACGCTGCGCCCCAGCGGCACCCAGCTGCTCTGGATCGGCGACTCCTACTCCTTCGTGCTGGCCGGCCTGCTGGTCAGCATGGGCGCCCTGAGCGACCGGATCGGCCGCAAGAAGCTGCTGCTGGCCGGCTCCGCCGCGTTCGGCGCCGCCTCGCTGCTGGCCGCCTACGCGCCGAGCGCCGGCTGGCTGATCGTGGCCCGCGCCCTGCTCGGCGTGGCCGGGGCGACGATCATGCCCTCCACGCTCTCGCTGATCCGCGGCCTCTTCCCGGACGACCGGGAGCGGGCCACCGCGATCGGCATCTGGGGCGCGGCCGCCACCGCCGGGGCCGCCCTCGGGCCGGTGGTCGGCGGGGTGCTGCTGGAGCACTTCTGGTGGGGTTCGGTGTTCCTGCTGAACATCCCGGTGCTGATCCTGCTGCTGGTGTTCGGCGCCTGGCTGCTGCCGGAGTCCAAGGACCCGCAGCCGGGCCGCTGGGACGTGCTGAGCGTCGTCCTGTCGATGGCCGGCGTGATCGGCGCGGTGTACGCGGTCAAGGAGGCCGCCGCGCACGGCGTGGACCGCTGGGACGTGCCGGTCGCCTTCGTGCTGGGCACCGCCGCGCTGTTCGTGTTCGTCCGCCGCCAGCTGCGGCTGGAGACCCCGCTGCTCGACGTCCGGCTGTTCCGCGACCGGCGGTTCACCGCGGCCGTGTCGGCCTCGCTGATCTCCCTGATCGGGCTCTCCGGCGTGATCTTCGTGGTCTCGCAGTACCTCCAGCTGGTCCGCGGCTACCAGCCGCTCCAGGCGGGCCTGGCCGAACTGCCGGCCTTCGCGGGATCGGTGGTCGGCGGCCTGCTGACCGCCCTGATCGCCCGCCGCTACGGTGCCCGCAAGGCGCTGACGGCCTGTCTGCTGGCGATGGGTCTGGGCGTGGGCGCGCTCGGCTGGCTGGAGCAGGACACCACCTACCTGCTGCTGGCCGCCTCCTTCCTGCTGGTCGGGACGGCCGAGGGCGTGGTCTACACGCTCGGCGCCGACCTGGTGCTGAACGCCGCGCCCGCCGACAAGGCCGGCGCCGCCTCGGCGGTCTCGGAGACGGCGTACGAGCTGGGCACCGCGCTCGGCATCGCGCTGGTGGGCTCGGTGGTCGGCTCGATCTACGCGAACGGGCTGGCGGTCCCGGCCGGGACGGACCCGGCGGCCGCCGCCCGGGCCGGCGAATCGCTGGGCTCGGCCGTCGAGACGGCGCAGGGCCTCTCCCCGGAGCTCGCCCAGCCGCTGCTGGCGAGCGCCCGGGAGTCCTTCGTCCACGGCATGAACAGCGCCGGGCTGCTGGCCGCCGCGCTGCTGGTCGGCGCGGCCGTGATGGCCTGGCGGCTGCTGCGCGGGCTGTCCGAGCCGACGGCCGGGGCGGAGGCGGGCGCCGGGACCGGCCCGGAGGGCGCCGTCGACGTGTCGGCCGCGCAACCGAGCGTCAAGGCGTAACAGCGCACCGAGAACGGCCGTTCCCCCGGGGGGAACGGCCGTTCTCGTGTACGGAACCACCGTTCCTTACGGGACCTACGAGACCCCGAAGGGCAGCTCCAGCTCGGCCCAGACCACCTTGCCGTCCCGGGTGAGCCGGCTGCCCCAGCGCTGGGCCAGCTCGCTGACCAGGAACATCCCGCGCCCGCCCTCGTCCTGCTCGGCGAACGGGCGCAGCTGCGGGGTCTGGCCGCCGGCGTCGGCGACCTCCAGGGTGAGCACCCGGTCGCGGAACAGCCGCAGCCGGCGCGGGGCGTCGGCGTGCAGCAGGGCGTTCGTGACCAGCTCGCTGACCAGCAGTTCGGCGTAGTCGGTGAGCGCGGCCAGGCCCCAGGCCTCCAGGGTGGCGCGGGTGAAGCGGCGGGCCCTGCCGGGCAGCCGGCCGCCGCCGGACAGCGGCAGGGTGGCGACCCGGTCGGCGGGCAGCGGCAGCACCCGGGCCATGATCATCGCGATGTCGTCCTCGGTGCCGTCGGTGACCAGCGCCGCGAGGACGGCGTCGCAGTTCTCCTCCAGGGTCCGGCCGGGGCCGGAGAGGGTGCTGGCGAGCCGGTCGATCCCGGTGTCCAGGTCCTCGCCGCGCCGCTCGACCAGGCCGTCGGTGTAGAGCGTGACCATGCCGCCCTCGGGGATGGTGAACTCGATCGACTCGAAGGCCACCCCGCCGACGCCCAGCGGCACCCCGGGCGGCACGTCCACCCTGGCGGCGGTGCCGTCGGGGGCGACCCGGACCGGCGGCAGGTGTCCGGCCGAGGCGACCTGGACGGTGCGCTCCAGCGGGTCGTACACCGCGCAGATGCAGGTGGCGAACTGGCCCTCGCCGATTCCCGAGGCGGTCTCGTCCAGCCGGGTGAGGACCTGCTCCGGCGGCATGTCGAGGGTGGCGAGGGTCCGGGCGACGGTGCGCAGCTGGCCCATCGTGGCGGCGGCCCGGATGCCGTGGCCCATCACGTCGCCGACCACCAGGGCGACTCTCCCGCAGGACAGCGGCACCACGTCGAACCAGTCGCCGCCGACCTCGCTGACCACGCTGCTGGGCAGGTAGCGGTAGGCGATCTCCAGGCCGAGGGTGCGGTGCACCTCCTGCGGCAGCAGGCTGCGCTGGAGGGTGAGGGCGGTCTCCCGCTCGCGGCGGTAGAGCCGGGCGTTGTCGAGGGCCAGCGCGGTGCGGGCGACCAGTTCCTCGGCGAGGGCGACGTCGGCGGCGGTGAACGGCTCGGGGTTGCGCATCCGGATGAACTCGGAGCCGCCGAGCACCATGCCGCGGGCGGTGATCGGCACCATCAGGTACGAGTGGATGCCCGCCGCCATCCCGGGGGCCACCCGGTCCTCGCTGGAGACCAGCCCGCGCAGCACGTCCTCGTCCACGTGGGTGCGCAGCAGCGGCTTCCCGGCGCGCAGGCACTGGGTGTAGCTGCGGTCGGGGGCGTACTCGGAGGTCTCGCCGACCACGTCCACGGCGTGCGCGAGGCCGCTCTCGTAGGACTCCCCGACGGCGACGGCGCGGAGCGTGACGTTCCGGTCGGAGGGGATCGCGGTGGGCTCGGCGCCGCGCAGCACCGGCTCCAGGAGGTCGACGGTGGCGAAGTCGGCGAACCGGGGGACGACGGCCTCGATCAGTTCCTCGGCGGTGCGCTGGAGGTCGAGGGTGGTGCCGATCCGGGCGGTCGCCTCGGCGATGGTGGCGAGCCGTTCCTGGGCCCGGGCGGCGCGGGCCTCGGCCTGGAAGCGCTCGGTGACGTCGATGATCGAGGAACAGACCCCGAAGATCCGGCCGGTGGAGTCCTCGAGCCGGAAGTAGGAGGCGGACCAGGCGCGGTCCCGGCGGGGGTCGCCGGGGACCCGGCCGTGCGAGCGGGCGTCGACCACGGGCTTGCCGGTCTTGAGCACCTGGCGCATGATCTGCTCGATCTCGGCGCTGTTGATGCCGGGCAGGACGGCGGATATCCGGCGGCCGAGGTGGGCGGCGACGGGCACCCCGTTCATCCGGGCGAGTGCCTCGTTGATCCGGATGTAGCGCAGTCCGGTGTCGTAGACGGCCATGCCGATCGGCGAGCGGCCGAAGATGCCGTCCAGGACCGCGAGGTCGGCCTCGACGGCGTGCAGGGCGCGGGTGTCGGAGGCGGTGGCGAGCAGCAGCAGGGTGCCGGCCGGGCCGGCTATCGGGTAGGTGCGGAACTCCAGCTCGACCTTGTGGCCGTCGCGGTGGCGCACCGGGAAGACGCCGGACCAGCCGCTGCCGGTCATGATCCGCTGGAAGAGGCCGAGCACCTCGGAGCGGTCGGACCCGTCGGTGAGCAGCTGGGCGGCGTAGCTGCCGACGGCCTCCTCGGCGGAGTAGCCGAGCAGGGCCTCGGCGTCCTCGCTCCAGTGCAGGATCAGTCCGTCGTCCTGGAGCAGCGCCGTCGCGAGCGGGACGAGCCGGTGGCCTTCGGGGTTCGCGCCCTCGGGACGTACCGGGGCACGGCCCGGTGCCGGGTCGGCGGCGGTCGCGTCCCACTCGTGTCCGTGCATGATCAGGCAGCACCCCGGTTCGGCTCGTGCCCGGCCGGGTGGGCCTCGCGGTCGGTGCCGGCCGGGATTCTTCTCCAGACTGCACGGACATCGGCCGCCCGGCGACCCCTTTGGTCAGGGGGCGTCCGGTCGCTCCGGGTGTACGGGCGTCATGGGCGTACCGGCCGCAGCGTACTCTCCAGAACGCCCGCCCACTGCCGGATCACGCCGGAACGTCGGTGGCTGTCGTCGGTGAGCAGGTTGGCGAGGCCCAGTCCGCGGGCGAGGTCCAGCGTGGCCTGCACGGATTCGCGCACCCCGGGGCGGCTCTCGTCGGCGTCCAGGAACTCGACGGCGGCCCGGTGGGCCTCCCGGCCGACGTGGCCCTCCAGCGCGATGATCCGCTCGCGTAGCGCCTCTTCGGTGGCGGCGGCGGTCCACAGGTGCAGGGCGGCGCGGAACAGCGGGCCGGTGTAGAGCCGCACGATCATGTCGACCACGGCCCCGGTGCGGTCGGGGCCGGCGGTCGGCAGCTCGTCCGCGTGGGCGCGGACGGCTGCCAGCCGCTCGGCGGTGACGTGCTCGACGGCCGCGGTGAAGAGGTCCTCGCGGGTCGGGAAGTGGTGCTGGGCCGCGCCCCGGGAGACCCCGGCCCGTTCGGCGACGACGGTGACGGTGGAGCCGTGCCAGCCGAGTTCGGCCAGGCAGTCCACGGCCGCCGCGAGCAGCCGGGCCCTGGTCGCTCGGCTGCGGTCCTGCTGCGGGGTGCGGGCGGCGGGGTGGCTGGTCATGGCGGCGGGCGGTTCCTGTTCCGGTCGGGGCGCGGCGGGTGCCGGTCGGGGCGCGGCGGGACGATCCTCACAGACGCGCCCCGGTCCCCGGCCGCCGGGGCGGCCCTGGCCGGTCAGCGGGCGGCGGCGCGCCCGGCCTCGCGGGCGCGCAGTTCGCGGCGCAGGATCTTGCCGGCCGCGGACTTGGGGACGGTGTCGACGAACTCCACCAGGCGGACCTTCTTGTACGGGGCGACCTGTCCGGCGACGTACCCGGTGACCTCCTCGGCGGTCAGGGTGCTGCCCGGGGCGCGGACCACGAAGGCCTTGGGGCACTCGGTGCCCTCGGCGTCCGGGACGCCGATCACGGCGGCGTCGGTGATCTGCGGGTGGCCGAGCAGGACGGCCTCCAGTTCGGCGGGGGCGACCTGGTAGCCCTTGTACTTGATCAGCTCCTTGACCCGGTCGACGATGTACAGGTAGCCGCGCTCGTCCACGAAGCCGACGTCGCCGGTGTGCAGCCAGCCCTCGGCGTCGACCACCGCGGCGGTCTCGGAGGGGCGACCGAAGTAGCCCTTCATCACCTGCGGGCCGCGGATCAGCAGCTCGCCGGGCTCGCCGGGCCCGAGGTCGCCGTCGGAGCCGTCCAGGGCGGTGATCCGCAGCTCGGTGGAGGGGACCATCCGGCCGACCGAGCCGGGCGAGGGGTCGCCCTCGCGCGGGGAGACGACGTGGGTGACCGGGGAGAGCTCGGTCATGCCGTAGCCCTGGAGCAGGTGCGGCAGGCCCAGGCGCCGGGCGCAGGCGTCGGCGAGTTCGTGGTCGAGCGGGGCGGCGGCGCACAGCAGGTACTCGACCGAGGAGAGGTCGTACTGCTCGACGACGGGGTGCCGGGCCAGCGCGAGGGCGATCGGCGGGGCCACCACCAGGGCCTGCACCCGGTGCTCCTGGACGGTGCGGCAGAACTGCTCCAGGTCGAAGCGGGGCAGCACGACCACGGTGGCGCCGCAGCGCAGCGGCTGGTTGAGCAGCGCGGCCAGTCCGTAGATGTGGAAGAACGGCAGGACGGCGAGCACCCGTTCGCCCTCGGCGGGGCGGTAGAGGGCGTCGCACTGGGAGAGGTTGGTGGCGATCGAGCGGTGGGTGAGCATCACGCCCTTGGGCAGGCCGGTGGTGCCGCTGGAGTAGGGCAGTACGGCGATGTCCTCGCCCGGGTCGATGGCGACCTCGGGGGCGGGGCCGGTGGCGGCCAGCAGGTCGGCGAGCGAGCGGTGGCCCTCGGCGCCGTCCAGGACGACGGTCTCGGCCAGCGGGCGGCCCTGTTCGGCGAGGAGTTCGGCGGCCGCACGGGCGGTCGGCAGGAAGCGGGAGACGGTGACGAGCCAGCGGGCGCCGCTGTCGCGCAGCTGGCCGGCGAGGTCGGCGGGGGTGGCGAAGGACGAGACGGTGGTGACGGTGGCGCCGGCCCTGGTCGCGCCGTAGTAGGCCATCGGGTAGGCGGTCGAGTTGGGGCTGAAGAGGGCGACGACGTCGCCGCGGCGGACGCCTGTCTCGGCCAGTCCGGCGGCCACCCGCTCGACGGCGTCGGCGAGTTGGGCGTAGCTGGTGGTCTCGCCGGTGACGCCGTCGATCAGGGCCGGGCGGTCGCCGTACTTCGCCGCGGCGCCGAGCACCGCCTCGTGGATCGGCAGGTCGACCACGGCAACGTCGGGGAACTCGCTTCGGAACACCAAGGTGGGCCTCCAGTATGGAAGTTGACGTAGCAACAAAACCGGCTAGCAGTTCCGTGCGGGGCGCGTTCAGGAGCATACGGACAGTAGGGGGCCTGGCTCGGCCATTGTGGGGAACCCGTAATGGACCATCCGTGGCATGGTCGCTCCCGGGGGGCGCCCGACCGGAGGGCGCGCACCACGGCCGCCCGCCTCCGGGAGCGGCCCCGCCCGCGGAACTCCCCGCTGTGGGGCCCCTGTCCGGCCCCGTCCCGCTCCTGCCGCTCCGGCCGCGCCCGGCGCCGACGGCTACGTCAAGGCCTGCGCCGGCACCACCCTGGCGGGCGACACCGAACGGGTGGCCGACCGGGGTGGCGGGTACGGCGGCGGCTGCTCAGGACCACCGGCGGCGGCCGCTCAGTACGACTTCGGCAGCCCGAGGGTGTGCTGGGCGACGTAGTTGAGCACCATCTCGCGGCTGACCGGGGCGACCCGGCCGACCCGGGTGGCGGTCAGCAGCGCGCCCAGCCCGTACTCCTGGGTCAGGCCGTTGCCGCCGAGGGTCTGCACCGCCTGGTCCACCGTCCGGGCGGCGGCCTCCCCCGCCGCGTACTTGGCCATGTTGGCGGCCTCCCCGGCGGCGAGGTCCTCGCCCGCGTCGTAGAGCAGCCCGGCCTTCTGGGTCATCAGCCGGGCCAGTTCGATCTCCACCGCGCACTGGGCCAGCGGGTGGGCCAGGCCCTGGTGGGCGCCGATCGGGGTGGACCAGACGGTGCGGGTCTTCGCGTACTCGACGGCCTTGCCGAGGGCCTGGCGGGCGAGGCCGAGCGAGAAGGCGGCGGTGAGGACCCGCTCGGGGTTGAGACCGGCGAACAGCTGGAGCAGACCCGCGTTCTCGTCGCCGACCAGGGCGTCGGCGGGCAGCCGGACGTCGTCCAGGAAGACCTGGAACTGCTTCTCCGGGGCGACGAGTTCCATCGGGATCGCCCGGTACTCGAAGCCGGGGGTGTCGCGCGGGACGACGAACAGGCAGGGCTTCAGCTTCCCCGTCCGTGCGTCCTCGGTGCGGGCCACGAACAGCACCGCGTCGGAGTGGTCGATGCCGGAGACGAAGACCTTGCGGCCGGTCAGCAGCCAGTCCTCGCCGTCCCGGCGGGCGACGGTGGATATCCGGTGCGAGTTCGAGCCGGCGTCCGGTTCGGTGATGCCGAAGGCCATCCTGCGGCTGCCGTCGGCCAGGCCGGGCAGCCAGCGCCGCTGCTGCTCCGCGGTGCCGTAGCGGGCGATCACGGTGCCGCAGATCGCCGGGGAGACGATCAGCATCAGCAGCGGGCAGCCGGCGGCGCCGAGCTCCTCCAGGACGATGGCGAGGTCGGTGATGCCGCCGCCCCCGCCGCCGTACTCGGCGGGCAGGTTGACGCCGAGGTAGCCGGCCTTGCCGGCCTCCGCCCACAGTTCGTCGGCGGGCTCGCCGGCCCGGGCCTTGGCGAGGTAGTAGGCGGAGCCGTAGCGGCGGCCGAGGTCGCCGACGGCCCGGCGCAGGGTCTGGCGTTCGGGGGTCTCCAGGAGCTGACTGCCGATGGACATGCGGGGTCCTTCCTCAGGCTTCGGTGGGCCGGACGACGGCCAGCAGGGTGCCGGTTTCGACCTGCCGGCCGGGGGTGGCGCGCAGTTCGACGAGGGTGCCGTCGACCGGGGCGACGACGCGGTGCTCCATCTTCATCGCCTCCAGCACCAGCAGCGGCCGGCCGGCGGTGACGGCGTCCCCGACGGCGGCGGCGACCCGGACGACGGTGCCGGGCATCGGGGCGAGCAGCGCGCCGGGGTCGGTGCGGACGACGGGTTCGGGGAAGCGCGGCAGGGCGGTGAGCGCGGTGCCGCCGGCCGGGGTGTCGACGTGCACCCGATCGCCGTACCGGGCGACGCGGTAGGTGCGGCGCAGCCCGCCCTCGGACAGCACGACCCGGTCCGGCGCGGCCTCGACGAGCTCGACGTCCGGGTGGTCCTCGGCCAGCAGGCCGGTGCGGGTGAGCCGGTAGCGGACGGCCGCCTCGGTGCCGTCCTCGGCCCGGTAGCGCTTGAGCTGCGGCTGGGAGGGCAGGTTGCGCCAGCCGGAGGGCAGCGCGCCGCGGCGGCCGGCGGCGTCGGCGAGGGCGGCGGCCAGCGCGGCGCGGTCGACGCCCTTGGTGTCCGGGGCGGTGAGGTCGGCCGCGTGCTCGGCCAGGAAGCCGGTGTGCAGGTCCGCGGCCAGGAAGGCCGGGTGGCGCAGCGCCCGGACCAGCAGCTCCCGGTTGGTGGCCGGGCCGTGGACGCGGGCGCGGGCGAGCGCGTCGGCGAGCCGGCGGGCGGCGGCCGCGCGGGTGGGCCCCCAGGCGATCACCTTGGCGAGCATCGCGTCGTAGTGCGGGGTGATCTCGCTGCCGGACTCCACGCCGGAGTCCAGCCGGAGGCCGGTGCCGGAGCCCGCTCCGGCACACGTGAACTCCTGGTACGGGAGCGTCAGTTCGAACCGGTGCAGGGTGCCGGTGGCCGGCTGCCAGTCCTTGGCCGGGTCCTCGGCGTAGAGCCGGGCCTCGATCGCGTGGCCGGCGGGGGCCGGGGGGTCGGGCGGCAGCTCCGCGCCCTCGGCGACGGCGAGTTGCAGGGCCACCAGGTCCAGGCCGGTGACGGCCTCGGTGACCGGGTGTTCGACCTGGAGGCGGGTGTTCATCTCCAGGAAGAAGAACCGGCCGTCCCCGGCGAGCAGGAACTCGGCGGTGCCGGCGCCCGTGTAGCCGATCGCCCGGGCCGCGGCGCGGGCCGCCGCGTGCAGCTCGGCGCGGACCTCCGGCGGCAGGCCGGGGGCCGGGGCCTCCTCGATCACCTTCTGGTGCCGCCGCTGCAGCGAGCAGTCCCGGTCGCCGACCGCCCAGACGGTGCCGTGGGCGTCGGCCAGCAGCTGGACCTCGACGTGCCGCCCGGCGGGCAGGTAGCGCTCGCAGAACACCTCGTCCGAGCCGAAGGCCTTGGCCGCCTCCGCGCGGGCGGCGGCCAGTTCGCCGGGGAGGTTGGCCAGGCTCCGGACGACCCGCATGCCGCGCCCGCCGCCGCCCGCCGCGGCCTTGACCAGCAGCGGCAGGTCGGCCTCGACGGGCTCGGTGAGCGCGCCCAGCACCGGCACCCCGGCCTCGGCCATCAGCCGTTTGGCGGCGGTCTTGGAGCCCATCGCGGCGATCGCGGCGGGCGGCGGGCCGACCCAGACCAGGCCCGCGTCCAGCACGGCCCGCGCGAAGTCGGCGCTCTCGGAGAGGAATCCGTACCCGGGGTGGACGGCGTCGGCCCCGGCGGCGAGCGCGGCGCGGACGAGCAGGTCGGCGCGGAGGTAGGTGTCGGCGGGCGCGGCGCCGGGCAGCCGGACGGCGGCGTCGGCCTCGCGCACGTGCGGGGCGCCGGCGTCCGGGTCGGAGTGGACGGCGGTGGTCGCGATGCCGAGTTCCCGGCAGGTCCGGAAGACCCGGCGGGCGATCTCGCCCCGGTTGGCGACCAGCAGGTTGGTGATCATCGTCTGGGGTCCCTCACATCCGGAAGACGCCGTAGCCACGGGCGCCCTCGACCGGGGCGTTGTGGATCGCGGACAGGCAGAGGCCGAGCACCGTACGGGTGTCGCGCGGGTCGATGACGCCGTCGTCGTAGAGCCGGCCGGACAGGAACACCGGCAGGGACTCGGCCTCGATCTGCTGCTCGACCATCGCCCGGATCGCCGCGTCCGCGTCCTCGTCGTACGGCCGGCCCTTCGCCGCGGCCGACTGCCGGGCGACGATCGACAGCACCCCGGCGAGCTGCTGCGGGCCCATCACGGCGGACTTGGCGCTCGGCCAGGAGAAGAGGAAGCGCGGTTCGTACGCCCGGCCGCACATGCCGTAGTGGCCGGCCCCGTAGGAGGCGCCCATCAGCACGGACAGGTGCGGGACGGTGGAGTTGGCGACGGCGTTGATCATCATCGCGCCGTGCTTGATGATGCCGCCCTGCTCGTAGTCCTTGCCGACCATGTAGCCGGTGGTGTTGTGCAGGAACAGCAGCGGGGTGTTCCGCCGGTTCGCCAGCTGGATGAACTGGGCGGCCTTCTGGGACTCCTGGCTGAACAGCACGCCCTGGGCGTTGGCCAGGACGCCGACCGGGTAGCCGTGCAGGCGCGCCCAGCCGGTGGCCAGGCTGGTGCCGTAGAGCGGCTTGAACTCGTCGAAGTCGGAGCCGTCGACGATCCGGGCGATCACCTCGCGCGGGTCGAAGGGCACCTTGAGGTCGCCCGGGACGATGCCCAGCAGCTCCTCCTCGTCGTACCTGGGCGGCTCGGCGCTCCGGTCCGGGCCGGGGCCGGGCTTGCGGTGGTCGAGCCTGGCGACGATCCGGCGGGCGATCCGCAGCGCGTCCGCCTCGTCCGCCGCGACGTGGTCGGCCAGCCCGGAGACCCGGGCGTGCATCTCGGCGCCGCCGAGCGACTCGTCGTCGGCCTCCTCGCCGGTGGCCATCCGCACCAGCGGCGGGCCGCCGAGGAAGACCTTGGCGCGCTCCTTGACCAGCACGGTGTGGTCGGACATGCCGGGCACGTAGGCGCCGCCGGCCGTCGAGTTGCCGAACACCACGGCCACGGTGGGGACTCCGGCGGCGGAGAGCCGGGTGAGGTCGCGGAACAGGGCGCCGCCGGGGATGAAGATCTCCTTCTGGCTGGGCAGGTCGGCGCCGCCGGACTCGACCAGGTTGACCAGCGGGAGGCGGTTCTCCAGCGCGATCTCGTTGGCCCGCAGGGCCTTGCGCAGGGTCCAGGGGTTGCTGGCGCCGCCGCGCACCGTCGGGTCGTTGGCGGTGATCACGCACTCGACGCCCTCGACCACCCCGATGCCGGTGACCAGGGCCGCGCCCACCGGGTAGTCGCTCCCCCAGGCGGCCAGCGGCGACAGCTCCAGGAACGGGGAGTCCGGGTCGACCAGCAGCTCGATCCGCTCACGGGCCAGCAGCTTGCCGCGCCCGCGGTGGCGCTCCACGTACCGGGGGCCGCCGCCCGCCAGCGCCTTGGCGTGCTCGGCGTCGAGCTCGGCGAGCTTGGCGACCATCGCGGCGCGGTGCCCGGCGTACTCGGGCCCGGCCGGGTCGACGCGGGTGGGCAGGACGGTCACAGCAGGACCTCCGGGATGTCGAGGTGGCGGGCGCGCAGCCACTCCCCGAGGGCCTTGGCCTGCGGGTCGAAGCGGTGCCGGGCGGCGACGCCCTCGCCGAGCAGGCCGGTGAGGGTGAAGTTGACCGCCCACAGGTTCGGCAGCAGGTGCCGGGTGACGGGCAACTCCTCGGTCTCGGGCAGGAGTTCGCGCAGCTTCTCCACGGTGAGGACGTGCGCCAGCCAGCGCCAGCCGTCCTCCGAGCGGGCCCAGACGCCGAGGTTGGCATCCCCGCCCTTGTCGCCGCTGCGGGCGCCGGCCACCAGGCCGAGCGGGGCCCGCCGGGTCGGGCCCTCGGGGAGCGGTGCGGGCAACTCGGCTTCGAGCCGGTCGGGTTGGGCGGCGTGGCCGGTCACGGGCGCCGGCGGTACGGCGATCCGGCGGCCGTCCGGCAGGACGGCGGTGTGCTCGACGGCCTTCGGGTCGACGGACACGGCGCTGAACACCCCGTACGGCGTGCCCGGTCCGGGCGGGGCGGTGAGGTGGAAGCCCGGGTACCCGGACAGCCCCGATTCGACGGCGGCCTTGCCGAGTCGGCGCCCGACCTTGGCCGGGTCCTGGTCCCGGGCGGTCAGCCGCAGCAGCGCGGAGGCGGTCTCCTCGGTGGCGGCGTCCGGGTGGTCGGTGCGGACGAGGGTCCAGCGCAGTTCGGCGGGACGGGCGGCGGGCGGCAGCGCGTCGGCGAACTGCCGCCGCACCAGGGCGGCCTTGGCCTCGATGTCCAGGCCGGTGAGGACGTACACCACCTCGTTGAGGTGGCCGCCGAGCCGGTTGAGGCCCGCCTTCAGGGTGGGCGGCGGGGCCTCGCCGCGCACGCCGTCGATCCGGACCCGGTCCGGCCCCTCCTCGGTGAGCCGCACGGTGTCCAGCCGGGCCGTGACGTCCGGGCCGAGGTAGCGCGGTCCGCCGGTCTCGTACAGGAGTTGGGCGGTGACGGTGCCGGTGGTGACGGCGCCGCCGGTGCCCGGGTGCTTGGTGATCACGCTGGAGCCGTCGGCGCGCAGTTCGGCCAGCGGGAAGCCGGGGCGGGTCACGTCGTGCTCCTGGAAGAAGGCGTAGTTGCCGCCGGTCGCCTGGGCGCCGCACTCCAGGACGTGCCCGGCCACCACGGCGCCGGCCAGGGCGTCCAGGTCCTCCGGGGTCCAGCCGAAGCGGGCGATCCCGGGGCCGACGACCAGCGCCGCGTCCGTCACCCGGCCGGTCACCACCACGTCGGCGCCGCCGCTCAGGCAGGCGGCGATCCCGAACCCGCCGAGGTAGGCGTTGGCGGCCAACAGGCCGTCCGGCAGGCCGAGTTCGGCCCGGCGCGGGAGCAGTTCGTCGCCCTCGACGTGGGCGACGGCCGCCTCGACGCCGAGCCGCCGGGCCAGCGCGCGCAGCTCCTCGGCGAGCCGGGCCGGGTTGAGGCCGCCCGCGTTGACCACGATCCTCACGTCGCGCTCGCGGGCCAGGCCGAGGCACTCCTCCATCTGGCGCAGGAAGGTCCGGGCGTAGCCCAGCGACGGGTCCTTCAGCCGGTCCCGGGCGAGGATCAGCATGGTCAGCTCGGCCAGGTAGTCCCCGGTGAGCACGTCCAGCGGCCCGCCGGTGAGCATCTCCCGCACCGCGGCGAAGCGGTCCCCGTAGAACCCCGAGGCGTTGCCGATCCGCAGTACCGCGCCGTCGCGCACCAATGCGCCTCCCCTGCCGGTGAGTTGGGCGCACCCTTCGATGGGCGCCACCGCCAGCAGCGTGGCACCGCCCGCAGAAAAAAGCAATCACGCTTGCTTGTTTTCTGCGATCCGGTGTACCCCGCCCACGCCGCGCCCCGGTGTCCGTCCCGCGCCGGGCGCGCCCGCGGCGGCGGCGCGGGCGCGAGCGCGGGCGCCGGGGCGCGTCAGGCGGGCTGCACGGTGATCGTGCAGAGGCGCTTGGTGGCCCTGGTCAGGGCCACGTACAGGTCCCGCTCCCCGCCGGGGCGGGCCGCGGTGATCTCCTCCGGGTCCACGACGAGGACCCCGTCGAACTCCAGGCCGCGCGCCTCGGAGGCCGGTACGACGCGCGCGTGGTGGGCGACGCCCCGGGCCGTCAGCTCGCCCACCCTGGTGTCCGCGCAGACCACTCCCAGCAGCTCGCCCGGGTGCGCGGCGCCCTGGGCCTGGAGTTCCCGGAGGACGGCGGTGGCCAACCCGTCCGGGGGCGTGGTCACGGTGCGGGGGCTCTCACCGCCGCGCAGCGACCGGGTGGGCTTCTGCTCCGGGGCGATCCGCGCGAGCAGGCCCCGCACGCTCTCCAGGATCTCCTGCGTGGTGCGGTAGCTGACGGTCAGGTCGTGCAGCCTGAACCGCGGTCCGACGTGGGGGGCCAGCGCCTCCTTCCAGTCGCGTGCCGTCGCGACCGGGCCCGCCTGGGCGAAGTCGCCGACCAGCGTCATCGCCCGCGCCGGGCAGCGGCGGACGATCATCCGCCACTGCATGGCGGTCAGTTCCTGCGCCTCGTCGACGACGACGTGCCCGTACGTCCGCTCCGGAGGGCCGTCGACCAGGCTCGCCGCCTCGTCCAGCAGCGGCACGTCGGCGTCGGTCCACGGGGCGTCCGGACCGCGCAGCAGCAGGGACCGCTCCGGCGCGGTCAGCCGGGGCAGCTGCTCGGCGAGGGCGTCGGCGTCCGTCAGCAGCGCCCGCACCAGGTCGCCGGGCGCCAGCCGCGGCCACAGCGCCTCGACCGCCCGGTCGAAGCCGGCGTCGGCGAGGAGATCGGCCCGGAGGGCGTCCAGGTCCAGCTCGTGCGCCGGACCCGTGTCGGCCGCGCCCTCGCCTCGGTGCCGGCCGACCCCCGTGAACCGGTCGAGGTCCAGGCCCGTCATCGCGACGGTGTCGGCGTCGATCTGCTCCAGGACGTCGCCCATGTCCCGTTGCATCGCGTCGGTGACGGCGTCGACCAGGAGTTCCTTGAACACCTGGCGCGCGGGGTTGTGCCCCGGTACGGCCGCCGCGGCGGCGTCGCGTGCCGTGGCGACCTCCTCGTCGGACAGGTGGACCGGCTCCCGTCCGACCCGCACGGTGAAGTCGCCGGCGGGGGCCTGGTAGGCGCGCAGCAGGCCGGCCAGGGCGTCGGCGAGCTCGGCGCCGCCCTTGAGCCGCGCCGTGTCGAACCGGTCCGCCGCGGCCGGCGACACTCCGGCCAGCTCCCGGCAGGTCGCCAGGACGACGTCGTTCTCGCCGAGCGAGGGGAGGACCTGGGAGATGTAGTCGAGGAACCGGGCGTTCGGGCCCACCACCAGGACGCCCTCCTCCGCGGCGCGCGGGAACGCGTACAGGACGTAGGCCGCCCGGTGCAGGGCGACCACCGTCTTTCCGGTGCCCGGCCCGCCCTGCACCACGGTCACCCCGCGGTGGGCGGAGCGGACCACCTCGTCCTGCTCGGCCTGCAGCGTGGCGACGGCCGCCTCCATCCGGCCCGTGCGCCGTGCCGACAGCGCCTCGGTCAGCGGGCCGTCCCCCACGACGTCCTCCTCGGTCGGGGCGCTCCCGTCCAGCAGCTCGTCGCTCACCGAGACGACCGTGCGCTCCTCCAGGCGCAGGTGCCGGCGCCGCCGCAGGCCCATCGGGTGGACCGGCGTCGCCTCGTAGAACGGCCGCGCCGCGTTCGCACGCCAGTCCACGAGTAGGGGCAGGTCGTCCTCCTCCCGGTGCAGTCCGATCCGCCCGATGCGCAGGGCCGTGCCGTCCGCCCAGTCGATCCGCCCGAATACCAGGCCCTTTTCGGCGCCCGCCAGCCGGCCGATTTCCCTGGCCAGCCGATCGGCGGCGATTTCCCGCTCGTATGCCTCGCCGGCGCTTTCCGCCGGAGCCTTCAGCAGACCCGCCCGGTGCATTCGCGCCTCGGAAAGCCGCTCGGTGAGAAATTCATACAGGGAGGACACATAATTGCGCTCCGACGCAACCGCGCGCACAACGGGATCATTCGTATTCGACACGGGGGACTCCTTCGATTCGAGCCACACCCTACGGTCAAAGCCCCCTGAAGGTAAGTCTTGACTTACCTGGTGAAGCCATGGCCTCACCACCGATTCCAGGACGGCCGACCGTACGGCGCATTACGCATTCCACTGTTCCGCATATCGCCGATTTGCGTTCCCGATGCCCGTATGCCTTATGGGCGGGCCCGCCCCGGACACCGGTGACAGTGTGCCGCACCCGGGAAAAGGGGAGAAGATCCGGCGAGGCGGCCGGCGCCGAATCCCACGGACGGGCCGCGGCCCCGTTGACGGCCGCGCCGTACCCCTCTACAACGGAGCACAGGCCCCGGAGACGGTGGACCGTGCCCCGGCACGGCCCGCCCGGGGCACCCCGAGAGATCCTGAGGAGCAACACCATGGCTCCAGATCCAGACGTCAGCCGCTGCCCGGTGCTGGACATGACCGCCCGGGACCCGCACCGGCAGAACGCCGAGCTCCGCTCCGCCGGACCCGCCGTGCGGGTCGAACTCCCCGGCGGCATCATCGCCTGGTCCGTCACCCGCAGCTCGGTGATCCGCGCCCTCACCGGCGATCCGCGGATCTCCCGCGACCCGCGCAGGCACTGGCCCGGCCTGGCCTCGGTGCCCGAGGGCTGGCCGATGGGCCCGATCGCGTTCCAGCAGAACTTCTTCAACCTCTACGGCGGCGAACACCGCTCGGCCCGGCGCCGGATGGCGCCCTCGTTCGCGCCCCGCCGGGTGTCCGCGCTGCGGCCCGGGATCGAGAAGACCACCGCCGCCCTGGTCGGCGCGTTCCGCACGCTCGGCCCCGGCGAGGCCGTGGACCTGCGCCACGCCCTCTCGCGCCCGCTGACCATGACGGTGATCTGCGACCTCTTCGGCGTCCCCGCCGACATGCGGCCGCCCATCGGCACGGCGATGGACACCCTGCTGACGACGACGGCCACGAACGAGCAGATGACGCGCTCCCGCGCGGAGATCAACGTGGTGCTGACCGAGCTGCTGGCGCTCAAGCGGCGCGACCCCGGCCCGGACCTCGCCAGCGACGTGGCGGCCGTCGACACCGGCGACGGGACCGGCCGCAGCGAGGAGGAGTCCCGCGACATCCTCTTCCTGATGCTCGGCGCCGGGTACGAGACCGCGGTCAACCTCATCACCAGCGCCGTCCAGGCCCTCCTCGCCCACCCCCGCCACCTGGCCGAGGTCCGCGCGGGCACCCTCGGCTGGGAAGCCGTCGTCGAGGAGACCCTGCGCTACGAGAGCCCGGCGATGCACCTCCCGCTCCGCTACCCGCTGGAGGACGTCGACCTGGGCGAGGGCGTGGTCATCCGGCGGGGCGAGCCGATCCTGCTCGGCTTCGGCGCGGCCGGCCGGGACCCGGAGGTCCACCCGGAGCGGCCGGACGACTTCGACCCGACGCGCCCCGACAAGGAGCACCTGGCCTTCGGCTACGGCCCGCACTTCTGCCTCGGCGCGCCCCTCGCCCGGCTGGAGACCGAGGTGGCCCTGGAGGGCCTGTTCGGCGCCTACCCCGACAGCGCCCTGGACCCGTCCCGTCCGGCGCCGGCCCGGCTGGAGTCCGCCATCATCAACGGCCCCGCCGAGCTCTGGGTCGTCCCGACGCCCGCCCTGGCCGCCGGCGTGTGACGTCCCGCCCCGGTGCCACCCGGGGGCAAGCAGCCCGGCCCGGCGGCCGCTGCGGCACGTCCGCGCCGGGCTGCCCCCTTGTTGCCGGTAGTCGTGCCCGTGACCTGCACACCGGCAAGTGTGCGGACCACAGGAGGTATGGGGGACAGGACCATTGACCCGGAGTCAGCGGCTCCGGAAGTATTCGCGACCATGACTACGCGCGTAAACGTTCTGTCGCGGTGGCTGGTCGCCCCGCTGCGGTGGGCGGCCCTGCTGTCGCTGCTGGTGTCGGTCGGAGTGTTCTTCGCCGGTGCCGGGGCGGCCGAGGCGGCGCCCGCCTGCGGGGTGCTCTCCACCGGTGCGGCGCCGCAGGCGACCGCCGCCGTCCGCTCCGCCTGCGGGCTGATCGGCACCCCGTACTCGTGGGGCGGCGGCCACGGCTCGCAGCCCGGCCCGACGTACGGCCTCTGCGACCCCGCCAACGGCGCCCCCAACGACTGCAACGTCCGCGGCCTGGACTGCTCCGGCATGGTCCGCTACGCCTACGACCTGGCGGTCGGCGACGACGTCATCAACGGCACCACCCGGACCCAGTGGCCGACCTCCCGCGCCGTCGCCCGCTACTACCGGGCGGACGGCACCGCACCGCTGCTCCCCGGCGACCTGGTGTACTTCGGCAACACCGCCTCCACCATCCACCACGTCGCGATGTACCTCGGGCAGGGCTGGATAGTCGAGGCCCCCTACTCCGGCGGCTACGTCCAGGTCGCGGCGCTCTCCTCGCACGGCGACTACTACGGCGCCATCCGGCTGTACGGCCCCGGCTCCACCACCCCGCCGCCGACCACGCCCCCGTCGAACAGCGGCCAGTACTGGGTGGACACCCTCGCCAACGCGCCGGTGTACGGCTCCCCGACCTCCACCACCAGCACCGGGACGCTGTACCAGGGCACCAACTACGTCTACTGCAAGGCCTGGGGCCGCGAGGTCTCCAACGGCAGCGCCTTCAACCACTGGTGGCTGAAGACCGACCCGGACTCCGGCCCCGGCGGCCAGTGGGTGTCCGCGTTCTACCTCTCCCGCTGGGGCAACGACACCGCCAAGGACAACAACGGCACGACCATCCCCACCTGCCCCGGCGGCGGCACCCCGCCCGCCACCGGCAAGTACTGGGTGGACACCTTCGCCAGCGCGAGCGTCTACTCCTCGCCGACCTCCACCAACGCCACCGGGACGCTGAACCAGGGGACGAACTACGTCTACTGCAAGGCCTGGGGCCGTGAGGTCTCCAACGGCGGCAGCGTCAACCACTGGTGGCTGAGGACCGACGCCGACGGGGGCCCCGCCGGCCAGTGGGTGTCCGCGTTCTACCTCTCCCGCTGGGGCAACGACACCGCCAAGGACAACAACGGCACGACCATCCCCGACTGCTAGGAAGCCCCCTCCGCCCCGCGCCGGCCGTCTCCCCCGAGGCGGCCGGCGCGGTCGTTCCTCCCCGAGGAGCGCCCCGGGGAGCGCCCCGAGGAGCGCCGCGGGGAGGGACGGGAAGCGATCAGGATTCGAGAAGCGCGCGCCCGGGGTGCGCGCCTAGCGTTGCAGTCATGAGCGACCTCACCATTCACTGGACCTTCCTCCCGCACACCGACCCCGAGGCCTCCCTCGCCTTCTACCGCGACCTGCTCGGCTTCGAGGTGCGCAGCGACGTCGGCGGCGGCCCGATGCGCTGGATCACCGTCGGCCCGGCCGGCCAGCCGGACGTCTCCCTGGTGCTGGAGCCGGCCTCCGCCGACCCGGGCCGCACCGAGGAGGAGCAGCGGACCATCACCGAGATGATGGCCAAGGGCACCTACGCCCGGGTCGTCCTGGGCACCCGCGACCTGGACGGCGTCTTCGACCGGCTGAAGTCCGGCGGCGCCGAGCTGGTCCAGGAGCCGACCACCCAGCCGTACGGCGTCCGCGACTGCGCGTTCCGCGACCCGGCGGGCACCATGGTCCGCTTCAACGAGCTCAGCTGAGCCGGGCTGGGCCGGGACAAGCCCGGCCCGGCCCGAGGGCGCCGGGGCCCGTCCCTCCCCGCCGTCGGCCGCACCCGAAAGCCGTTCGATCCCGGCCGGATCGATGGTTGGATCGAAGGGTTCGAGCACACCGACGGCGGCCGCGGGGCGGGCCCGCCGGCCCCTCCCCCGGGAGAGACCCCGAGAGACCCCGAGAGACCGCCGAGAGCCAGGGAGCGAAGAGAACGATGCCCAAGCGGACGGACGCGCAGCCGCACGTCGCCGACAGCCACGACCTGATCCGCGTGCACGGCGCGCGCGAGAACAACCTCAAGGACGTCAGCATCGACATCCCCAAGCGCCGGCTGACGGTGTTCACCGGGGTGTCCGGCTCGGGCAAGAGCTCGCTGGTCTTCGACACCGTCGCCGCCGAGTCCCAGCGGCTGATCAACGAGACCTACAGCGCCTTCGTCCAGGGCTTCATGCCCACCCTGGCCCGGCCCGAGGTGGACGTCCTCGAGGGCCTGACCACCGCGATCATCGTCGACCAGCAGCGGATGGGCGCCGACCCGCGCTCCACCGTCGGCACCGCCACCGACGCCAACGCGATGCTGCGCATCCTGTTCAGCCGCCTCGGCACCCCGCACATCGGCTCCCCCAAGGCCTTCTCCTTCAACGTCCCGTCGATCAGCGGCGCCGGCGCCGTCACCGTCGAGCGCGGCGGCAAGACGGTCAAGGAGCGGCGCAGCTTCAGCATCACCGGCGGCATGTGCCCGCGCTGCGAGGGCCGCGGCAGCGTCTCGGACATCGACCTCACCCAGCTGTACGACGACAGCAAGTCGATCTCCGAGGGCGCGTTCACCATCCCCGGCTGGAAGACCGACAGCTGGTGGACGGTCGGCGTCTACGCCAACTCGGGCTTCCTCGACCCGGACAAGCCGATCCGGAAGTTCACCAAGAAGGAGATGCAGGACTTCCTGTACCGGGAGCCGACCAAGGTCAAGGTCAACGGCGTCAACCTCACCTACGAGGGCCTGATCCCCAAGATCCAGAAGTCGATGCTCTCCAAGGACAAGGAAGCGCTGCAGCCGCACATCCGGGCCTTCGTGGAGCGGGCCGTGACCTTCACCGCCTGCCCCGACTGCGAGGGCACCCGGCTCAGCGCGGCGGCCCGGTCCTCGAAGATCGCCGGGATCAGCATCGCCGACGCCTGCGCGATGCAGATCAGCGACCTCGCCGACTGGGTCCGCGACCTCGACGAGCCCTCGGTGGCGCCGCTGCTCGGCACGCTCCGGCAGGCCCTCGACTCCTTCGTGGAGATCGGCCTCGGCTACCTCTCGCTGGACCGCCCCTCCGGCACGCTGTCCGGCGGCGAGGCGCAGCGGGTCAAGATGATCCGCCACCTCGGCTCCTCGCTCACCGACACCACGTACGTCTTCGACGAGCCCACCACCGGCCTGCACCCGCACGACATCGACCGGATGAACCGGCTGCTGCTTCGCCTGCGGGACAAGGGCAACACGGTGCTGGTGGTGGAGCACAAGCCGCAGACCATCGCGATCGCCGACCACGTGATCGACCTCGGTCCGGGGGCCGGTGCGGCCGGCGGCACGGTCTGCTACGAGGGCGACGTGGCGGGGCTGCGCGCCGGCGGCACGGTGACCGGCCGCCACCTGTCCGACCGGACGGCGCTGCGCGAGGCCGTACGGAAGCCCACCGGCGCGCTGGAGATCCGCGGCGCGAGCACCCACAACCTGCGGGACGTGGACGTGGACGTCCCGCTCGGGGTGCTCACGGTGGTGACCGGGGTGGCGGGCTCCGGCAAGAGCTCGCTGATCCACGGCTCGATCCCGGTCGACGAGGGCGTGGTCTCGGTCGACCAGGGGGCGATCAAGGGCTCCCGGCGCAGCAACCCGGCCACCTACACCGGGCTGCTCGAACCCGTCCGCAAGGCCTTCGCCAAGGCCAACGGCGTGAAGCCGGCGCTGTTCAGCGCCAACTCCGAGGGCGCCTGCCCGACCTGCAACGGCGCCGGGGTGGTCTACACCGACCTGGCGATGATGGCCGGGGTGGCCACCACCTGCGAGGACTGCGAGGGCAAGCGCTACCAGCCGGCGGTGCTGGAGTACCACCTGGGCGGGCGGGACATCGCCGAGGTGCTGGCGATGTCGGTGACCGAGGCGGAGGAGTTCTTCGGCTCGGGCGAGGCGAAGCTCCCGGCCGCGCACCGGATCCTGGAGCGGCTGGCCGACGTCGGGCTCGGCTACCTGAGCCTCGGCCAGCCGCTGACCACGCTCTCCGGCGGCGAGCGGCAGCGGCTCAAGCTGGCCACCCACATGGCGGACAAGGGCGGCGTCTACGTGCTGGACGAGCCGACCACCGGCCTGCACCTGGCCGACGTCGAGCAGTTGCTGGGGCTGCTGGACCGGCTGGTCGAGTCCGGCAAGTCGGTCATCGTGATCGAGCACCACCCGGCGGTGATGGCGCACGCCGACTGGATCATCGACCTCGGGCCGGGCGCCGGCCACGACGGCGGTCGGGTGGTCTTCGAGGGCACCCCGGCCGAGCTGGTCGCCGCCCGGTCCACGCTGACCGGCGAGGCGCTGGCCCGGTACCTGGGCTGAGCCGTACCGACTCCGCGCCGCGCCTCCGCGGAGCCGGGGCCCTCCCGCCGGGCCGGTCAGTCCAGTGGGAGGGCCATCTCCAGGATCCGCGCCGAGGGGTCCAGCACGTACGGCGTGGACCCGCCGGTGTGGACGAACCCGCGCCGCAGGTAGAAGGCGGCGGCGCGGGGGTTGGCCTCGTGCACCCCGAGCAGCATCCGCCCGGCGCCGCGGACCCGCGCCCAGGCGAGCACCGCGTCCAGCAGGGCGTCGGCGACGCCGTGCCCGCGGCCGCGGTGCGCCGGGTCCACCCAGACGCCGATCAGGTCGAGCGCGCCGGGGTGCTCCCGGTTCGGGACGGACAGCATGGTGGCGACCCACTCCCCCGTGGCGTCCACCGCGACCAGGCCGAGCTTGTCGGGCTCGTTGACCCAGTTGCAGCGGGCCCGCCAGTTGCCCTCGCCCTGGTGGCTCGCGTACTCGTGGGTCTCGCCGAACGCCAGGGGCGTGTCGAGGAGTTGGGCCAGCCGTACCTTCCGCAGGCGCTGCCAGTCCTCGCGTCCGATCCGCTCGATCCGGTGGTCCATCGTCTCCCCGTCACACGGCGCTGCCTCCGCCGCCGGTGATCACCGGCGGCGGAGGCAGCGTAACCGGTGCCCGGACTACGGCTTGATGCGGACCACCTGCGGGTCGTGGTCGCTGGCCTGCTGGGCGAACTCGGCGTTGATGTGCACCACGTCGTACTTGGCGTAGCCGACCTCGGGGCTGACCAGGATGTGGTCCAGCACCTGCGAGTTGCCCTGGTAGACGTACGAGTACTGCTCGGTCTCCGGCAGCTCGTTCACCAGGTCGCGCAGCACGCCGTCCTTGGTGAGCGCGGCGAGCGCGGGCGAGAACTGGTAGTCGTTGAAGTCGCCGAGGGAGACGACCTTGGCCTCCTTGTCGGCGGCCAGCAGCTTGGCGACGAAGGACTGCTCGACGGTGGCCTGCTTGATCCGCTGCACCTCGGAGCTGCGGGTCGGCTGCTGGAAGCGGCTGTCGATGCCCTGGTCGCCGCCCTTGCTGTTGAAGTGGTTGGCGATGACGAAGACCTTCTTGCCGCGGAAGGAGAACTGGCCGACCAGCGGCTTGCGGCTGTTGGTCCAGGCCTCGTCGTTCGGCTCGATCCGGCCGGGCGAGGCGGTCAGCGCGGTGCCCGCGCCGGTGCCGGTCACGCCGACGGCGGTGGTGGCGCTGCCGCCGGGGATGTCGGTGAAGGACACCCGCTGCGGGTTGAACAGGAAGACCTGGCGGATGTTGCCGCCGGGCTCGCCGCCGTCCTTGCCGTCCTGCGGGTCGACCGAGCGCCAGTCGTAGGCCGGGCCGCCGGCCGCCTTGATCGCGGCGATGAACTTGGCGACGGTCTGGCTCGCGTCCACCGTGCCGTCGTTCTTGTTGCCGTTGTTGTCCTGGATCTCCTCCAGGGCGACGATGTCGGGCGAGCGCAGGTTGGTGACGACGCCCTGGGCCAGCTCTGCGAACTTGGCGTCCGGGTTGCCCGGGGCCAGGTTCTCCACGTTGTAGGTGGCGAGGGTGAGTTCGCGGTCGCCGGCCTGGGCGGTGACCTCGCGCTGGAGGTGGTTGTCCTTCAGGGTGCCCATGGTGCCGGCGACCAGGGTGTAGCCGCCGAAGTTGTTGTAGTCCAGCGGGCCGGTGGTGGTGCCGGTCAGCTCGTCGCCGACGTTGGCGACCGGGAAGGGCCGCTGGTTCACCGGGGCCTGCTGCTGGATCATCAGCCGGCCGACGTTGGGCTCCTTGTACGACTCGTACAGCAGGCCGCCGCGCTTGCTGCGCTGGTCCTGCTTGTCGGCGGCGACCCACAGCTCGTTGTACTTGTCGGTCGCCTGCACCACCCGGACGTCCTTGACCTGGACGAGCATGCCCTCCAGCGACTCGTAGAAGTCGAGGGTGTACTTCTCCGGCTGGAGCGTGCCGCCGTCGATGGAGCCGTCCGGGCCGGCCGGCGGGGCGTAGGTGCCGGGGATGTTGCGGGTGTCCACGACCACCGGGGCGGGCAGCGGGTTGCCGGCCGACAGGACGGTGATGCCGGGGGCGGTGATCTCGGTGATGGACTGCGAGCCGCCGCTGTAGTTCGGGTAGTACTCGGTGACCTTGCCGCTCACCAGCACCGAGTCGCCGACCTGCACGGTCGGGTTGCCGCCGGTGTAGACGAAGATGCCCTCGCTGGTGGCCGGGTCGGCGTCGGGGTTCGGGTCCTGGAGCCAGAAGCCCTTGACGCTGCCGTACGCGCGCACGCCGGTGACGATGCCGGGCACTCCGGTGACGGGCTTGCCGGCCTGCGGGGATATCCGGGTGCTGCCCTGGATGTCGTGGATCCGCAGCGGGCCGGCCTCGGTCGGGGCCGGGGTAGCGGGCGCGGCGGCGTTCGCCACCGGCAGCGGGACGAGCACCAGCGAGGCGGCCAGCGTGGCCGGGATCAGGGCGGCGCGCAGCAGGGTTCTGCGGGGGCGGGAGGCGGGGGCGGTGGTCACCGGGGCAGGGCTCCTAGCTCCGTCGTGCGGCACGGTCGTGGCACGGCGGTCCGGGCGGAGGCGCGCGTCGGGCGCGCGCTGCTCGCGTGGCGAAGAAGCGGAGGACGGTCTCCCGCCCCCCGCGGCGCCCCTCAAGATACGCGCGTAGAAAATGCCCCGACAAGACCCCGGCGGTGAACGGACGGTTCCCCGCAGGTGACGTGACGGCCGCTCAGCCCGGGTTTCTCACAGCCCGCTCCCAGCGGACTCCCAGGAAGCCTCGATCCGCTCCACGACCAGCTCGCACAGCTCGTGGGTGCGCAGCGCGTCGTGGGCGTCCAGGGTGCGCCCGGCGCGGACGGCCGCCAGGAAGGCGAGCACGCACTGCTCGATGCCGCGCTGACGGGCCACCGGCACCCAGTCGCCGCGGCGGCGGACGGTCGGCTGGCCGCGGTGGTCGACCACCTCGGCCAGGTTGTGCACCTCGCGCTTGGAGTCGCCGCCGGAGACCTCCAGCACCTCCTCGGTGGAGCCGGAGACCCGGTTCATGATGCCGAGGGCGGTGAAGCCCTCGCCGCCGAGGGTGAGCACCACGTGCTCGACCAGCCCGTCCCGGGTGCGGGCGCGGACGTCCACGTGCTCGATCTCGCCGGGGGCCAGGAACCGCAGTACGTCCACGACGTGGATGAAGTCGTCGAACACCAGGGTGCGGGCCGCCTCGGCCAGGCCCTCGCGGTTCTTCTGGAGCACGATCAGGTCGCGCGGGCGCTCCTTGGCCTGGGCGTAGCCGGGCGCGTAGCGGCGGTTGAAGCCGACCATCAGCGAGCGGCCGGTGCGGTCGGCGAGGTCGACCAGGCGGCGGGCGCCGTCCAGGGTGTAGTCGAGCGGCTTGTCGACGTAGACGTCCACCCCGGCGGTGAGCAGCTGCTCGACGATCGGGACGTGCTGGTCGGTGGCGGCGTGCACGAAGGCGGCGCGGATGCCGCTGCCGATCAGCGCGCCGAGGTCGGTGAAGCGGTGCTCGGGGGCGATCCGGTGGGTCTCGCCGAGCCGGTCGAGCTTGGCCGCGTCCCGGGTCATCAGCCGCAGGTCGAGCCCGGGCAGCGCGGTGAGCACCGGCAGGTAGGCCTTCTGGGCGATGTCGCCGAGGCCGATCACCCCGACCGGGAGCGGGGCGTCGGCGGCTGGCGTGCTGGTCATGAGGCCTCCCGGCATGCGGACGATCATCGGCGGACCCACCTTACGCACCGGCCGGCCCGGGCACGCCACCGCCCGCCGTCCGGTCCCGTCCGTGAACTGCTGACCATCCGTCACCAGTGGCTGATCACAGCCCCTTCGGACAACATGACATTGTACTGTCACATTGTCTGGGGTACGGTGATCGAGCGCTGACACCGGGGCCCGGTGTCACGGAACGGAGGGACGCGGCGGAAACCAGGGCTCCGAACGCCCCCGCGGCCGACCGCCCGTTCCACTCCTCGTGCCGCTCCACGCGTCCTCGCGGCCGAGACCCCCGCCGGACGTGTCCGCCGTGCCGCTCACGCGTCACGGCACCGCCGGCGGCCCCTCCGACGCCTCCACCGCACCAACGCCCCGCTGAACGCCGGAGGCGCGCGCACAGTCCTGTCCCGTCGCTTTCCCAGGAGCACGCTCATGACCGCCACCGCGCACGTCGTCAGGTCGGCAACGAACGAGATCGCCACCGAACTCACCGCCCGGACCCTGCTCCAGCTGGCCGAGCGCGAGATCGGCGCGATCCACGTACGCGGCTACTACCCCGTCGAGATCGCCGAGCAGGTCGCCCAGAAGGCGATCAACCACCAGGCGCTCGGGCACTACCACAAGCAGTACACCAGCAGTGTCGGACGGGTGTACATGCCGCACATCGACACCAAGTGGGACGCCGAGCTGACGAAGCAGTACCACGACAGCGCCCTGCCGGCCATCGAGGACGTCCGCTCGATGTTCCACCCGTACCTCTCGCCGATCGACCGGGTGCGCCTGGAGCTGCAGGAACTGTGGCCGGCCGGCGCCAACCTGCTGCGGCTGCGCGAGCGGGCCTGCTTCGTCGGCGCCTTCCGCGTCTTCCAGCCCTCGACCTCGAAGTTCTACCCGCACAACGACGCGATCGACCAGGAGACCGACGCCCCCGAAATCGCGGGCGTGCTCAACCAGTTGGTCGCCAACGTCTACCTCCAGGTCCCGAAGAAGGGCGGCGACCTGCACCTCTGGCTGCGCGAGCCGACCCCGGAGGAGACCGCGACGATCCTCGACGTCGAGGGCCTGCAGCCCGACTCCGTGGAGCCCCCGGTCCACGTGATCCACCCCGAGGCCGGCGACCTGATCATCTTCAGCCCCCGGATGCTGCACGCGGTGACCAGCGGCGAGGACGAACACCGGGTCGGCGCGGCCGCGTTCATCGCCACCAAGGGCCCGAAGGAACCGCTCGTCTACTGGAGCTGACGCCGCTCCCGCCACAGCCTTCGAATCGACCGTCGACACGCAGAGAGGACTTCGGCATGCTCCCGGCGCTCGTCCGCGCACACGCGCGAACCCACCCGCATCGAACGGCCGTCGTCGTGGGTCGGGAACGTCTGACCTACGCCCGACTCGCTTCCAGGGCGGACCGTCTGACGGACCTGTTGCGGGCGTCGGGCATCGGTCGCGGCTGTCTGGTCGGCATCCATCTCGACCGCACGGCCGACGCCGTGGTCGCCCAGCTGGCGGTCCTCGGCGCCGGCGCGGCCTTCACCCTCGTCGAGCCCACCGAACCGGTCGCCGAGGGGGCGAACCGGCTCGCCCTCGCCGCCCCCGACCTCGTGCTCGCCGAGCCGCGCCACCACGGCGAGCTGCGCCGGTCCGGACTGCGGGTGGCGGACGGGCACGAGGCCGGCGGCGGCCTCGTGCCCCCGCCGGCCCCCGCCGACGGGCCTACGGAACCCGGGCCCGCCGACGACGACACGGCCTACGTGCTCTACACCTCGGGCTCCACCGGGGTGCCCAAGGGCGTACAGGTCTCGCACGCCAACATCCGGCACTACACCGAGTCCCTGCTCCAGCGGCTCGACATCGCCGAACCGCTCTCCTACGCGCACGTCACCACGCTCGCCGCGGATCTCGGCAACACCTGCCTGTTCCTCCCGCTGTGGACCGGCGGCACACTGCACCTGGTGGACGACGCCACCCGGCGCGACCCGGCGGCGCTCCTGCGCTACCTCCAGGACCACCGGGTGGACGTCCTGAAGACCACCCCCTCGCACTGGAGCGTGGTCTTCCGGGCCTTCGGGCAGGACGGGACGACCCGGCCCGGGCTGCGCTTCCTGCTGCTCGGCGGGGAGTTGCTGGCGCTGCCGCTGGCCCGCCGGATCCTCGAATCCGGTGTCACCCGGAACCTCGTCAACCACTACGGGCCCACCGAGGCGACGGTGGGCGTCGCCGCGCACCGGCTGACCGCCGCGGGCGACCTCGACACCCTCGACGGCGCCTCCGTGCCCATCGGCACCGCGCTGGGCCGCACCCGGCTCCTGGTCCGCGCCGACGACGGGACCTTCCACGACCGTGACGCGGTGGGCGAGTTGTACATCGCCGGCCCGTCGGTGGCGCTCGGCTACCGGGACGACCCGCAGGCCACCGCGGCGGCCTTCACGGACGACCTCGCGCGGCTCGACCCGGCCCTCGGACGCGCCTACCGCACCGGCGACCGGGTGCGCGCCGACTCCCGGGGCGTACTGGAGTTCCTCGGCCGGGGCGACCGGCAGGTCAAGGTCAGCGGGTACCGGATCGAACTCGGCCACGTCGAGGCGGGCCTGCGCCGGCACCCGGCGGTCGCCGACGCGGTGGCCGTCCTGCTCACCAGGGACCGGGCAATGCTGGTCGCCGCCGTGGTGCCGGCCGCCGACGACCGTCCGGCGGTCCAACCGGCCGCGCTGCGACGGGAGTTGCGGGAGCTGCTGCCCGCGCACATGGTCCCCGACCGGATCGAGGCCTTCGACGCCTTCCCGCGCAACGCCAACGGGAAGACCGACCAGGCCGCCCTCCGGGAGCTGCTCGAAGCACGGCTCGCCGAGCGCACGCCCCGCCCGTCCGACCCCGCCGCCGACGGCGGCGACCCGGTGCTCGCCGACGTCCTCGCCTCCTGGCAACGGCACCTGGGCCACGGCGACTTCGCGGTCGACCAGGACTTCGACCAGGCCGGCGGCAGCTCGATCGACGCCATCCAGGTCATCGCGGACCTCCAGGCCAAGGGCTACCGGGTGTCGGCCGCGGCCTTCCTCGCCGAGCCGACGGCGGCCGCCCTGGCCACCCGGCTGCGGGAGGACCGCGGGGGCGACGACCACGGCCGCGCGTCCGCCGCCCGGGTCGTCGCGGACGACCGTGCGCTCTCCCCCGCCCAGACCTGGTTCTTCCGGCAGGAGTTCGCCCAGCCCGACCAGTGGAACCAGGCCCTGCTGCTGGAGACCGACAGCACGCCGCGGCCGGCCGAGCTGGCCGCCGCGGTCGCCGACGTGGTGGGCCTGCACCCCATGCTGCGCACCGCGTTCCGCCCGGGAGCCGACGGCCGGCGGCGCGAACTCGTCGATCCCGCCGACGCGTTCAGCTGGTCCCGGCTGCCCGAGGAGGACGGCCCGGCCGCCCGGACCGTCCGGGACGTCGCGGCCGCCCTCCAGCGGGAGATCCGCATCGCGGACGGCAACCTCTTCAAGGTGCACCTCTTCCTCGGCGACGGCCGGGCCGAACTGCTGCTGATCTGCCACCACCTGGCGATCGACGCGGTCTCCTGGCGCATCGTCGTCAGCGACCTCAGCCGCTGCTACAGCGAGCGGCTGCGCGGCGGCGAGCCCACCACCGCCCCCGGCCCGACCGGCTTCGGCCAGTGGGCCACCCACCTGCGCGACCGGACCGCGCAACTGCGCGGGGACCTCGCGCACTTCGACTCCCTGGCCCGGCTGCCCGCCGTCGCGCCACGGCCCGGCGCCCCCGGCGACAACCGCGAGGGCGACGCCCAGGCCCTCTGGTTCCGGCTGTCGCGCGCGCAGAGCGCCGCCCTGACCGAGGCCGCGGCCCGCTCCGGCATCCCCGCCCACGCGGCACTGCTGGGTGCCTTCGCCCAGGCGCTCACCGAGCAGCTCGGCACGGACGAACTCGTCGCGGACGTGGAGAGCCACGGCCGGATCTGCTTCGACGAGACGCTCGAAGTCTCCCGCGTGGTGGGATGGTTCACCTCGACGTTCCCCGTCAGCGTGCGCACCGTCGCCGGGGACCTCGCCGCCACCGGCAAGTCCGCGGCGGCGGCCCTGGCCGAGGTGCCCGCCCTCGGGGTCGCCTACGGCCTGCACGAGCAGCCGCAGCGGGCCGACGTCTGCTTCAACTACCTCGGCCCGTTCGCCCTGCCCTTCGGCGACGACCTGCACCTGCGGCCCTCGCGCCACCCGGTGGGGCCGGTCCGCGGCCCGGAGAACGACCGCGGCTACGGCCTCAAGCTCACGGCGCGCGTCCACGACGGGCAGCTGGTGGCCGACCTCTCCTACACACCCGCGCGCCACGACCCCGAGCGGATGCTCGACCTGGCCCGCGCCACCCGCGACCACCTGCTGCGCGGCGCTGGGCTCCCGCCCGCCGACGGCCGGTTCGTGCTGGAGTCGGGTTCGAGCACCGGGCTCCTCCCCCAGGTGCCGGGCGCCCTGGAGTGCGAGCCGCCCGCCGGGTCCGTCCGCGCGTACGGCACCGTCCTGCTCACCGGCGCGACCGGTTTCATCGGCGCGCACCTGCTCGACCTCCTGCTGGCCCGCACCCGGTCGAAGGTGGTCTGCCTGGTACGCGCGAAGGAGGGCCGGACACCCGCCGAGCGCCTGGCGGACGCCTACGCCTGGTACGTCCCGGACGGTCGCCTCGACCGGTACGCCGACCGGCTCACCGTGCTGGCCGGCGACCTCGCCGAGCCGGACTTCGGCCTCGCCGAGCCGGACTACCGACGGCTGTGCCACGAGGCGGAGGCGCTCTACCACCTGGCCGCCGACACCAGGCTGTTCGGCGACCGCGAGTCCTTCGACCGGCAGAACACCGAGCCGGTGCGGGCGATGATCCGGCTGGCGACCACCGGCCGGCCCAAGGACCTGCACTACGTCTCGACGCTCGCGGTCTGCGGCGCCGGCGCGCCGGGCGAGCCGGCCGTCTTCTCGGAGGACAGCCTGGACATCGGCCAGGAGTTCCTCAACGAGTACGAGCGCAGCAAGTACGACGCCGAGCGCCTCGTGCAGGGCTTCGCCACCCAGGGCGGCAACGCGTTCGTCTACCGCTCCGGCAACGTCAGCGGCCACTCGGTGTCCGGCCGCTTCCAGCGCAACGGCGGCGACAACCGGCTGGTCCAGCTGCTGCGGGCGTCGGTGCGGATCGGCCGGGTGCCCCGGGTCGGCGCCCTGACCCTCGCGCTGAGCCCGGTGGACGTGGTGGCGCGGGGCATCCTGGAGATCTCGCGCAGCGCGCTGGTGCGGGGCGGCACCTTCCACCTCGACACCCACCACGAGGTGTCCTACGAGCGGCTCTTCACGGTCCTGCGCGACCAGGGGTACGCCCTGGCCGAGGACGGGGCGGAAGGCTTCGCGGAGCTGTTCGGCCGCTACCTCGGCGACGGCGGGGAGCAGCTCTCGCTCGCGCACTTCTGGGCCGGCCGACCGGACCGCAACGTGCGGTACGACCACACCCGCACCCGGCGGCTGCTGGCCCGGCTGGGGGTGGAGTTCCCCGAGGTGACGGGCTCCTGGCTGCACGCCTTCTTCACCGGCCTCGGGCAGCAGGGCGAGCTCCCCTCCGCGGGCACCAGGTAACCGACATGGACGACAGACAGGGAACAGACATGGACGAGAAGCGGGTCGCCGTGGTCACCGGGGCCTCCTCCGGAATCGGGCGCGCGATCGCCGCGCGCTTCGCCCGGCAGGGCGTGCGGGTGCTGGCCACCGGCCGCGACGGCAGGAGGCTCGCCGACCTGGCGGCCGAGTCGGACCAGGCCCCGGGGGCGGTCCGGCCCTTCCCGGGCGACGTGACGACGCCCGGGCACGCGCGGGAGCTGCTGGCCGCGGCCGCGGCGGAGTGGGAGGCGGCGAGCATCTTCGTCGCCTGCGCCGGGCACGGCCTGCCGGGCACCGTGCTCGGCTCGGACCCCACCCGCTGGGAGCGGCTGATCGAGGTCAACGTCCTCGCCGTCCTCCACCAGCTCCGGGACGCCGCGGCCGAGTTCGTGCGGCAGGCGGAGCTGGACGGGGGGCGGCGGGTCCGCGACATCGTGGTCATCGGCTCGACCGTCGGACGGCAGGTCTCGGCCGCGAACCCGGTGTACGGGTCGACCAAGTTCGCCGTCCACTCGCTGGTCGAGGCGCTGCGCCAGGAGGTCTGCGCCCACAACGTCCGGGTGACCCTGATCGAGCCCGGTTTCGTCCGCTCGGGCTTCCAGGACGCCGCCGGCTACGACAGCGCGTGGTTCGAGGCGGTCGCCGCCGAGAGCGGGCCGCTGCTGACCCCGGAGGACGTCGCGTCGGTCGTCGAGTTCGCGGTCGGCCGCCCGACCCACGTGCACCTCGACGACATCCGGCTCCGCCCCACCCGTCAGAAGGTCTGAGTGCCCCGCACCACCCGGAGGAGCACGCCGCGGAGGCTTCCGCGCTGAGGCCGTCCGCCCGGCGGGCTCCGTCCGACCGACATGACGAGGAGGAACGTTGTCACAGCTCAGGCCGGTCGCCGTACTGGTCGACGCCTACACCTCCGGCGGCTACCTGCCACCGGAGTTCACCGCCCTGGGTGCGGACCTGGTGCACGTCCAGAGCACCCCCGGGCTGATGCCCTCCATGCCCGCCCCGGACCTGACCGTCTACCGGGCGAACATCGTCCACGAGGACCTCGACCGGACGGTGGCGGAGCTGGCGCGGTACGCACCGGTGTGCGTGCTCGCCGGACAGGAGCCGGGCGTGCTGCTCGCGGACCGGCTGTCGGAGCGGCTGGGCCTGGCGACCAACGGGACGGAGCTCTCCGAGGCCCGCCGGAACAAGTACCGGATGATCGAGGTGCTCCGCGCCGCCGGCCTGCACTGCGCCGACCAGTTCAAGAGCGGCGACCCGCAGGCCCTGGTGGACTGGGCGCAGCGCGCCGGGCGCTATCCGGTGGTCGTCAAACCGCTCGACTCCGCCGCCGGCGACGGGGTCGTCGTCTGCGCCGACGCCGAACAGGTGCGGTCCGCGGCGAAGGCCGTCCTGGACACCGAGACGATCTACGGCTCGCCCAACCGCGAGGCGCTCGTCCAGTCCTACCTGGAGGGGACGGAGTACGTCGTCGACATGGTCTCCCACGAGGGCCGGCGCTACGTGTGCGGCGTGTGGGAGTACCAGAAGCGCCTGCTGCCCTCGGGCCGCAACATCTACGACCGCGAGCGCCTGCTGTCGCCGGCCGAGCCGCCGGCGGCCGAGCTGACCGACTACGTGGACCGGGCGCTCGCCGCGCTGGGGGTCCGCCACGGGCCGAGCCACGCCGAGGTGATCGTCACCGCCGACGGGCCGGCGCTGGTGGAGGTCGGCTCGCGGATCGCCGGGAACATGCACCCCGGGTTCCACGACCGCTGCACCGGCGCCAACCAGGCGACGCTCAGCGCGCTCGCGTACCTGCGGCCCGAACGGTTCGCCGCCGAGTACGCGGGCCGCGGCTACCACAAGTTCGAGGAGGCCGTCTGCTGCACGACCTCCACCACGCTGTCGGGCGTGGTCGAGAGCGTCGACGAGCGTGCGGTGCGGCGGATCGCCGGGCTGGAGAGCGTGTTCGGCCTGAACCTGAAGCTCGGGCCCGGGGACCGGATCCGGCCGACCGTCGACCTCTACTCCAGCACGCTCAGGATCTTCCAGTGCGCCGGGACCGCGGACGCGATCCACCGCGACCACCGGCGCATCGAGGAGCTCAAGGACCAGGTCTACCGGTTGTCCGACACAGAGTCAGGTGAGAGATGAGCACCGTCGTCGTCGCTGTCGTCCCGGGCGCGGCCGTCGGCCCCGCCGCCATCGCCGCGGCGGTCCGGGCCCGCGGCCTCCGCCCGGTCTTCGTGGCCGTCGCCGGCGCCCTGGGGGCGCCGGAGCGGGCGGCGTACGAGGGGTTCGGGCCGGTCGTCGAGTGCGAGCCCGACGCGCCGGAGCCGGCGCTGGCCCTGCTGCGTCCCCACCGGCCCTGCGGCATCACCACGTTCAGCGAGCCGCTGGTCCCGCTGACCGCGCGGCTCGGCGACGGGCTGGGGCTGCTGTTCCACGAGGCCGAGACGGTCACCCTGCTCACCGACAAGCGGGCGCAGCGCGGACGGCTGGCGCGGGCCGGTGTGGACGCCGTCCGGTCGATCCCGGTGACGAGCCGGGAGGAGGCCCTGGCGGCGGTACGGGAACTGGCCGGTCCGGTGGTCGTCAAGCCGGTCCACAGCCACAGCAGCCGCGACACCCACCTGGTGGCGGACGCCGAGGGCTACCCCGCGGACCTGACGCCCACCGCCGAGCGCCCGTTCGTGGTCGAGGAGTACCTGCGCGGCCGGGACGAGGGCGACTTCGGCGACTACGTGTCCGTGGAGTCACTCGTCGCCGACGACGCGGTCCACACGCTCGGCGTCACCGGCAAGTTCCCGCTGCTCGACCCGTTCCGCGAGCAGGGCCAGTTCTTCCCCTCCCAGCTGTCCCCCGCCGAGAGCGGCGAGGTGGCCCGGCTGGCCACCGAGGCGGCCCGCGCCCTCGGCATCCGGCGGGGCCTGGTGCACACCGAGATCAAGCTCACCGCGCGGGGCCCGCGGATCATCGAGGTCAACGGGCGGCTCGGCGCCTTCATCGCCGACCTGCACCGGCGGACCACCGGCCTGGACCTGCTGGAACTGGGCATCGCGGTGGCCTGCGGACAGCCGGTCGAACCGTCGGCACCCGCCCCCGGGGACGTCGCCTTCCAGTACTGGAACCTGCCGCCGCTGGCCGGCGGCGCGCTCCGCCGGGTGGACGGGGTGCGGGAGGCCGAGCGGGAGCCGGGCCTCGTCGACTACGTCACCCGGGTGCCGGTGGGCAGCGAGCTCGAACCGAGCGTGATGACGATGCGGCTGGACTTCCTGCGCGGCGGCGCGGCGGACCACGCGGCGATGCTCCGGGCCCTGGACCGCTGCCTGGCCCCGCTGCGGTTCACCTTCGGGCAGCCGGACGGCACGGCCCGTACCTGGCAGGCCTCCCGGGGCGGGCTGTGCTCGCCCGCGTAGCGGCGGCGGCCCGGGTCAGGCCGCCCGAGCGGACCGGTGCGCTGCTCTCGGCCACCCTCGTGCTGTCCGTCGGCAAGGGGGCCTTCCTCGCCACCGTGATGGTCTACCTGCTGCAGATCGTCGGGCTGACGCCGCTGCTCGCGACGGCCGGCCTGACGCTCTGGGGGGCGGCCTCGGCGGCGGTGGCGGTCCCGACCGGCCTGCTCGTCGACCGGGGCCGGGGCCGCGCCGTCGGCAGCGTCGCCGCCGTCTGCGCGGCGCTGCTGGTCCCGCTCTCGGCCCGGGTCCACACGCCGTGGGCCCTGCTGCTCGTGCTCTGCGTGGCCGGCGGCTTCGACAGCGCGGGCAACGTGGTCCGCCGCGCGATGCTGGCCGGCGCCGGAGGCGACAGCGTCAAGGCGCTCGCCTGGGCGCGCACCGTCACCAACATCGGGTTCGCCCTCGGCGCGCTGTGCTCCGTACGGCTGCTGGCCTCCCGTTCGCCGTCCGCCTACGAGACCGCCTACCTGCTGATCGGCGGCGGCTACCTCGTCATGGCGGCGTGCTTCGCCACCACCTCGCTCGGCGCCGGCCGGCGCGGCTCCCCCTCCGTCCGCGCACCGGGGGTGGTCGGCGCGCGGAGTCTGCGCACCGGCGGCGCACTGGCCGCGGCGACGGGGATCCTGACGGTCCACACGACGCTGCTCAGCACCGTGCTGCCGCTCTGGGTCACCCGGCACGCCTCGGTGCCGGTGTCCGTGCTGGGCTGGCTGGTGATGCTCAACTCGCTGATCGCCGTGGGCGGTCAGCTGGCCGTGAGCAGGCGCGCGGCGACGCGCGAGGGAGCGCTGCGCTGCTTCCGGAACTCCGCGGTGTGGACCGCGGGCTGCTGCCTGCTGCTCGGCCTGGTCCGGTTCGCGCCGACCGGCTGGCAGGTCGTCCTGCTCGTCGCGGCCACGATCGCGCTGACCGGCGGCGAACTGCTGGAGGCCGCGGGCGAGTGGGGCCTGTCCGCCGTGCTCGCGGCGGCCGACGAGCACGGCTTCTACCAGAGCGCCTGCGTCCTCGGCGAGACCACCCAGGGCGCGGCCGGCCCGCTGCTCGTCGCCGGCCTGGTCACCGCCGCGCCGGTCGCGGGCTGGATCGTCCTGGTGGCGGTGCTCGGAGCCGGCCGGTACATCGCCGGGTTCACCACCCCGCCACCCCACAAAGCCATCGCCATCGACTCATGACACGTCTCAGGACACACGGAATCGGGAGCGGACGATGAAAGGCTCACCCAGCGTCAACCACCCGCGTTTTCGGGCCGTCACCAACTGGATCTTCCTGCGCGGTGCGGGCGGCGAGGGCCGCCCGCGGATCATCCCCCCGCGCACGGTCTTTCCCGAGGTACGCGCCCTGGAGGCCGTCTACCCCGCCGTCCGGGCGGAGGTGGACGCGCTCCTGAGCCGCACGAGCATCCCGACCTACGGGACCTTCGACCCCGTGCGCGCGGCCCAGGTCTCGGAGGACTGGCGCCTCTACTACGCCTACATGTACGGCCGGCCCAACGAGCTGGCCAGGAAGGACTGCCCGGCGCTGCTCGACTTCGCGATGTCCACGCCCAACGTGGTCAACGCGTTCATCTCGATCCTGGACCCGGGCGTCGGCCTGCCGGCCCACCGGGACCCGTACGCCGGTGTGCTGCGCTACCACCTCGGCCTGCGGATCCCGAAGGACAACCCGCCGCGGATCAGGCTCGACCGCGACTACTACACCTGGCGGGAGGGCGAGGGAACGGTCCTGGACGTCTCGTTCGAGCACGAGGTGGAGAACCACAGCGACGAGCCCAGGGTCATCGTGATCGTCGACTTCCGCCGCCCGATGGGGCCGTTCGCCGATCTGCTCAACCGGTACTGCCTGCGCCTGAAGCAGAAGTGGGCCCCGCAGTTCGTCGAGGCCTCGAAGTACGACGTGATGCACAGCTGAGCGGCCGCGGTGCCGCGTGGGTGTGGGGCGTCGGCCTGGCCGGCGCCCCGCACCCGTGTGCCCCGGCGGGCGGGGTGCTCAGCCCGACGGGCGGTGCAGGGCGGCGAGGAAGGCCGCGCCCGCGGGGAGCAGCGGCGGCAGCGGGGCGGCGGCCGGGTGCCAGGGCGCCTCGTACTCCCAGCAGACCCAGGTGTCGGGCGGCAGCAGGCGCAGGCAGTCGGCGATCGGCAGGACGCCGGCGCCGAGCGGGAGCGGGGTGCGGTCGTGCGGGCCGGCGATGTCCTTGACCTGGACGTGGCCGAGGTACGGGGCGAGCGCCGCGTGGGTCCCGGCCGGGGTCTCGCCGGCCAGGTGGGTGTGCATCAGGTCCCACAGGGCGCCGACGGCCGGGTGGGCGACCCGGGCCAGCAGCCCGGCCACCGCCCGGCCGCCCCGGTGGGAGTCGTGGGTCTCGACGAGCACCCGCACGCCCAGCCGCCGGGCCTCCTCCGCGACCTCCGCGAGCCGCCGGACGGCCCGGTCGTCGGCCTCGGTGCGCGGGCCGTCGCCGCCGCGCGGGAAGACCCGCAGGCCGGCCGCGCTCAGGTCGGCGGCGAGCCGCAGGTGGGTGCGGAGCGCGTCGGTCACCGGGCGGTCCGACCCGGGGGCGGCGACGCCGACGTAGGAGGCGAGCGCGAGCGGGGCGAGGCCGTGGGCGCGCAGGACGCGGGCCGCGGTACGACGCTCCCCCAGGGTCATCGCCGGGTGGACGGACTCGCCCTCGGCGCAGCGCAGTTCGAGCCCCTCCCAGCCGTGCTCGGCGGCGAGCCGGGCGGCCCCGGCCAGCGGGAGCCCGGGGAGGCCGAGCGTGGAGAAGGCGAGCGGCACGGCGGCTCCGTCGTTCGTCGAGCGCCCCGGGCAGGGCAGGGCGGGCAGGGCGGGCAGGGCGACCCGCGTGGGCACGGAGGGCAGGGCGGGCCGGGCCAAGGATATATTCAAGCTGAGACAAAGTCCTGACCGTCCGGGCCCGGCCCGGTCCGAGGAGCGCGCGATGCCCCCGAGCCGTACCCCCGCCACCGCCACGACGCAGACCGTCGCCCAGGTGAACCAGACCGTCCTGCTGGAGGTGCTGCGGCGGCACGGCACGCTGTCCCGGCAGCGGCTGGCCGCCGAGAGCGGACTGAGCACCGCGACCGTGCACCGGCTGGTGGAGGTGCTGCGGGCCGAGGGGCTGGTGGAGGTGGAGACGGAGCGGGCGCCGTCCAGCGGCGGCCGGCCGCCGCAGCTGATCCGGTACAACGCCCGCGCGCAGACCGTGCTGGCGATCGCGGTGCGCCCGCGCCGGATCGTCGGCGTGGTGGCCGCGCTGGACGGCACGGTGCTGCACGAGGCCGAGCACCACTGGGTGTTCCCCGGCCCGGACCGGCCTCGGGAGATCGCGTCCGACGAGCTGACCGGCCCGCTGCTCGCACTGGTGGACGGCCTGCGGGACTGGGCCGGGCGGCACGCGGGCGCCCCCCGCGCCCTCGTCGTGGGCGTACCCGGGGCGGTCCGGGACCGCACCGGGCTGGTCGAGTTCGCGCCCGCGCTGGACTGGCCCGGGCTGCGGCTGGGGGTGCTGCTCCAGGAGCGCTACGGCGTCCCGGTGGCGGTCGAGAGCAACGTCAACCTGGTCGCGCTGGCCGTGCGGGAGTCGCCCGCCGCGGCCGGGGTGGGCGACCTGGCGGCCGTCGTGGTGGGCATCGAGGTCGGCGCCGGGATCGTGCTGGACGGCCGGCTGCACCGCGGCCGGCTGGGCGCGGCCGGGGCGCTGGGCCACCTGATGGCCGGGCACGCGGCGCTGGACCGGCCGCTCGGGCGGACCGGCGACACCCAGGCGAGGATCGGCGACCACGCGGTGGACCGGCGGATCACCGAGGCCGGTCTGACAGTGTCCGGCACCCCGGCCGAGCGGGTGGCGGGGCTGTTCCGGCTGGGGCGCGAGGGCGACCCGGCGGCGGTCCGGCTGATCGGCGAGCTCACCGACGACCTGGCGCTGCTGGTGGCCAACCTGAGCACGGTGCTGGCGCCGGAGCTGATCGCCCTCGGCGGGCGGCTGTTCTGGGAGAGCGGGGGCGAGCTGCCGGCCGCGATCGAGAGCCGATTGCAGGGGCGGGTGCCGGTCCTGCCGCGCCTGGTGGTCGTGCACAGCACCACCACCGAGCTGGTCGGCGCGGCCGCGGCGGCGGTCCGGCTCGCGGACGGGGCGACGTTCATCACCCGCTGAGGACCGGGGCCGACCAGCCCTACCGCCTCCTCCCACTATTTCTCACTGTGATAGAAACTCCTTGTGCGTCAGCGACCCGAGGAGAACCGGATGCCCACCGCCGCCTTCGCGATGGACCCGGAGCGCTTCCCCGACGTGTACGGCCCGCGGGCCCGCGCCCGGGTCGCCGCCCGGGCCGAGGTGCTGGCCGACCCGGCCTCGCCCGACGGGGTGTGGAGCGCCGAGCGGCTGGCCGCCGCCGCGCCGGAGGCGCTGCGGGCCGTCGAGGTGCTGTTCACCGGCTGGGGCGGGCCCGTCCTGGACGCCGCCGCCCTGGCCCGGCTCCCCCGCCTGCGGCTGGTGCTCTACGCGGCCGGCTCGGTGCGCCGGATCGCCGGCGAGGCGTTCTGGGCGGCGGGCGTCCCGATCGTCACCGCCGCCCACGCCAACGCCGTCCCGGTCGCGGAGTTCGCCGTGGCGCAGATCGTCTACGCCCTCAAGGGCGGCTGGCGCCACGTCCTCGACGCCCGGGCCGCCCGCGCCGCCGTCCCGGCCGCCCGCACCCCGGGCGGGTACGGCTCCACGGTCGGCGTCCTGTCGCTCGGCGCGGCCGGGCGCCTGGTCTGCGAGATGCTGCGCGGCTACGACGTCGAGGTCCTCGCGCACGACCCGTACGCCCCGGTGCCGCCCGGGGTGCGCGCCGTCGGCCTGGACGAACTCTTCGCCGCCGCCGACGTGGTGAGCGTGCACACCCCGCTCCTCCCGGCGACCCGCGGCCTCGTCGACCGGCGGCTGCTGACCTCGATGAAGCCCGGCGCCACGCTCGTCAACACCGCGCGCGGAGCCGTCCTGGACGAGCCCGCGCTGCTGGCCGTCCTCGCCGAACGCCCGGACCTCTTCGCCGTGCTGGACGTCACCGACCCCGAGCCGCCGCTGCCCGGCTCACCGCTGTTCACCCTGCCCAACGTGGTCGTCACCCCGCACCTGGCGGGCAGCCGGGGGCTGGAGCGCCGCCGCCTCGGCGACCTGGTCGTCGGCGAGTTCGAGCGCTGGCTGGACGGGGCCCCGCTGCGCCGGGCGCTCGACCCGCACACCTACGAACGGATGGCCTGACCCGTGCCGGATCCACAGAGCCCCGACGTCGTCCTGGTCCTGACGGACCAGCAGACCGCCGACGCGATGGGCGCCGCCGGGAACCCGTACCTGCGCACCCCCGCGATGGACGCGCTGGCCGCCGCCGGCACCCGCTACCCCAACGCCTACTGCGCCCAGCCGCTCTGCACCCCCTCCCGGGCCAGCCTGATGACCGGCCGCCTGCCCAGCACCGTCGGCGTCACCGGCAACACCGGCGGCCCCGAGGACCCGCTGCTCGGGCGCCTGTTCACCGAGGCCGGGTACGACTGCGGCTACGGCGGCAAGTGGCACCTGCCGGAGCTGGACCTGCCCGCCGACCGGGGCTTCCGCCGGATCCACCCGGCGGGCGGGGACGACGCCGGACTCGCCCGCGCCGCCGCCGGGTTCGTCCGCGCCCCGCGCGAGCGGCCGTTCCTGCTGGTCGCCTCCTTCCTGGAGCCGCACGGCATCTGCGAGTGGGCCCGCGGCCAGGACCCGCGCACCGGCCCGCTCCCGCCCGCGCCGCCCGTCCCCGAACTCCCGCCGCTGCCCGCCAACTTCCCGGTCGGGCCGTACGATCCGGCGCTGCCCCGGCTGGCCCGGCTGGCCCAGCCGCACACCCACCCGACGGAGCAGTGGCGGGAGGACGACTGGCGCCGCTACCGGCACGCCTACTACGCCCTGGTGGAGCGGGTGGACCGGCACATCGGCCTGCTGCTGGCCGCGCTGGCGGAGCGCGGCGGCGACCGGGAGACCGTGGTGGTGTTCAGCTCCGACCACGGCGACGGCGCGGGCGCCCACCGCTGGAACCAGAAGTGGGCCCTGTACGAGGAGTGCGTGCGGGTGCCCCTGGTGGTCACCGGCCCCGGGGTGGCCGCCGGCGCGGTCGACGAGCGGCTGGTCGCGGCCGGGCTGGACCTCATCCCGACGCTCTGCGACCTGGCCGGGATCGAGGGGCCGGACGGGCTGCCCGGCCGCAGCGTCCGCGCGCCGCGGCCGCACGACAGCGTGGTGGTCGAGACCCGCTGGGAGATCCCCGGCTTCAACAACGCCCTGGGCCGGATGGTCCGCGCCGGGCACCACAAGTACGTCTGCTACGCCTGGGGCGACCACCGGGAGCAGCTCTTCGACCTCGCCGCCGACCCCGGCGAGCTGGTCAACCTCGCGGTCGACGCCCGGCACGCGGCGCTGCTCGACCGCTTCCGGGGCCTGCTGGCCGGGCACTGCGCTGAGGTCGCCGACCCGTTCGCGCGCTTCGTGCCGCACACCGCGCGCTGACGCGAAAGGGGCCGGCCCGCCCGGGCCGGCCCCTTCCCTCGCGGTCGTTACGGCCGGACGGCGATCAGCTCGCGCCCGCGCAGCGTGTAGAGCACGCCGTGCTCGTCCGCGGCCAGCCTGGCGCCGCTGTACCACTCGGCGTCCAGCCCGACCAGCACGGTGGCGGCCAGGGTCTCGCGGTCCAGCCGGAACAGGCTCCGCTCGCTGACCCCGTACAGGGCCCCGCCGAGCGCCAGCAGCCGCGGGTTGGCGCCGGAGACGGCCCCCAGGTCGGCCCGCCGCCCGATCACCGGCACGAACCCGGCCCGCCGCGAGCCGCACAGGTCGACGGTGAACGCCCGGCCGTTCACGGTCAGGCCGTACAGGGTGTTCCCGAGCACGGCGAGGCTGCTGACGCCCGCGCCGAGGTCGGTCGCGGTGCGCCACAGCTCGCGGCCGGCCACCGGGTCCCAGGCGGCCAGGTCGCCGCGCGGGCCGGTGGGCCGGGCGTTGTCGCCGCCGAGGAAGGCCTGGCCGTGCCCGGCGGCGACGGCGCGCACCAGCTGTTCGGGGCCGAGCGGGTCGGTGTGCACGGTGGGCCGGCCGCTGCCCGGGCGGTAGGTGACGAAGGAGCCGCCGCCGGTGGTGTCGGCCTGGACGCCGAGCAGCAGCAGGCCGCTGTCCGGGTCCCGGCGGATCACCTGCGGCCGGTTCTGCTCCTGCGGCAGCGCGGCCTCCTTGACGGGTGCCGGGTCGCTTCCCGGCCGGTAGCGCCAGATGCCCTGCGAGGAGTAGACGCCCAGGTAGAGGGTGCCGTCGTCGAGGACCACGGTGTCCTTGGCCTCGCCCGGCACCGGGAGCTTGCGGACGGTCCCGGCGGCCAGGTCGTGCAGGGCGAGCGAGCCGTTGCCGCCGACGTAGACCCGCCCGGCGCGGGCGGCGACCGACATGCCGAGCTGGGCGGCGGCGGGGGCGCCCGCCTCGACCAGGTCCCGGGTGGCGACGGCCCCGGTGCCGAGGTCGAGGGTCCAGACGGTGCCGCCCTCGGTGACGCCCGCCAGGGTGTCGCCGAGCCGGCCGAGGCCCCAGGAGTTGCCGTCCGGCACCGGCACGGCGAGCTGGTCGAGCGCGCCGGTGGCGAGGTCGTGGCGCCACAGCACGCCGTGCTCGGTGGAGGTGAACCAGAGGGTGTCCCCCCGGCGCTGGAAGTTGGTGACGCTCTTGGTGCCGGGGACGGCGAAGGAGCGCAGCACCCGGTGGTCGGCCGGGTCGAGCAGCGCCACGTGGGCGGGCGCGCCCTCGGTGGAGACCGCCAGCAGGTCGTCGCCGAGGACGGTGATCCGGCGGATGATCGTGTCGCCGCGCAGGTCGGGCGGGGTGATGTCGGTGACGGCGCCGGTGGCCCGCTCGACGGCGTACAGGCCGGCCCGGGTCGCCCCGCCGCCGCCCGCGAGGTTGCTGCCGACGCCGAGGTAGGCGTGGGTCGCGGTGGCCGCGACGGCCCGGCCCTGGGTGGCGTTCGGCGCCGGGGAGGCGACCTCGGTGACGGCGCCGGTGGCCGGGCTCCAGGCGTAGAGGCCGGGGCCGGCGGCCCGGCCCTTCTGCCGTCCGGTCGCGTAGACCGTCCCGTCGGGCGCGACGGCCACGTCCCGGACGTCGGCGCCGGGGACGCTGCCGAGCGCGGTGAGGGTGCCGTCGTAGCGGTAGAGGTTGGCCGCGCCCGGGGCGTCGGTGACGCCGAGGTGGAGCACGCCGCCGTGGGCGGCCGAGCCCTGGACGAAGTTGCCGGTGGGCAGGTCGACGGTGGCGGTGACCCGGCCGGTCGGCAGGTGGTAGCCGATCACCCGGGCGGGGGCGAGGTTGCGCGAGCCGATCCACAGGGTGTCGTCGACCAGTGTGGCGCTCATCAGGGGGAAGTCGCTGTTCCCGGGGCCGAGTCCGGTCACCTCGGGCTCGCGGGCCGCGGGCGCGGCGGGGGCCGCCGCGGCGGCGGGCGGGCCGAGCACCGAGAGCGCGGCCACCGCGCCGGTGCCGAGCAGGAGTTGGCGGCGGGAGGGGTTCACGGCAGGCATGGGGCTCCAGGGTCCGGTCATGGGCGGGGCGGTTCGGGAGCGCCGGCGGCCGCCAGCAGCTCCCGGGTGTACGGGTGCGCGGGGGCGGCGAACAGCTCGGCGGCGGGCGCCCGTTCGACCACCCGGCCGTGCCGCAGCACCAGCACCTCGTCGCAGAGGTGCCGGACCAGCGCGAGGTCGTGCGAGATGAACACCAGCCCCACGCCGTGCTGTTCGCGCAGGTCGGCGAAGAGGTTGAGGATCTGCGCCTGGACCGAGACGTCCAGCGCGGAGGTCGGCTCGTCGGCGACCAGCACCTGCGGGCCGACGGCCAGCGCCCGCGCGATCGCGACCCGCTGGCGCTGGCCGCCGGAGAGCCGGTGCGGCCGGGCGTCGAGCACCGCCTCCGGCAGGCCGACCAGCTCGCACAGCCCGCGCGGGTCGCGGTCCCGCAGCCCGTGGGTCGTCAGCGGCTCGGCCAGCGCCTCGCGCACCGTCATCCGGGGGCTGAGCGAGGCGTACGGGTCCTGGAAGACCAGCTGCACCCGGCGCCGCAGTTCGCGTTCCTCGGCGCGGTCGGCCCCGGCCCAGGAGCGGCCGTCCACCCGGACCGTCCCGGCCTGCGGGCGGACCAGCCCGAGCAGCGCGCGGGCCAGGGTGGACTTCCCGGAGCCGGACTCGCCGATCACCCCGACCGCCCGGCCGGGCGCGGCGCCCAGGCTGACGCCGTCCAGCGCCGGGGGCCGGCGGCGGCCGTAGCGGACGGTGAGGCCCTCGGCGACCAGGACGGGCTCGGCGGCCCGCTCCACCCGTCGCACCTCGACAATCTGACGTTCTGTCACTACCGCCTGCGCCACCGGACGATGGCAGGCGAAGCCGGAGTCTCCGGTGTCGGTCCACTCCGGCGCCGAGTCCGTGCAGCGGTCGGCGGCGGCCGCGCAGCGCGGTGCGAAGGCGCAACCGGTCAGCACCTCCCCCGCTGCCGGCGGGCGTCCGCCGATGACGGTGAGCGGCGCGCCGGGCGGGCCGTCCAGCCGGGGCACGCCGGCCAGCAGCCCGGCGGTGTACCGGTGCCGGGGCGCGGCCAACAGGCCTGCGGTGGGCGCCCGTTCGACGATCCGTCCGGCGTACATCACCTGGACGGTGTCGCAGCTGCGGGCCACCACGCCGAGGTCGTGGGTGATCAGCAGGACGGCCGTGCCGGTCTCGTCGCGCAGCCGGACCAGCAGGTCCAGGATCTCCACCCGGGTGCTCGGGTCGAGCGCCGTGGTCGGCTCGTCGGCGATCAGCAGCTCGGGGCGGTTGGCCATCGCCATGGCGATCAGCACGCGCTGGCGCATGCCGCCGGAGAACTCGTGCGGCCGGTCGCGGTAGCGGCGCGCGGGCTCGGCGATGCCGACCAGGTCGAGGAGTTCGAGCGCCCGGGTCCGGGCTTCGCGGCGGCCCGCGCCGTGCACCAGGGCGGCCTCGGCGAGCTGGCGGCCGACCGGCATCCGGGGGTTGAGGTGGGCCAGCGGGTCCTGGAAGACCATGCCGATGCGCCGGCCGCGCACCGCGCGCACGGCGGGCTCGGGCAGGGCCAGCAGGTCGGTGCCGTCGAAGCGGACGGTGCCGCCGGTGGTACGGCAGCCCGGCGGCAGCATCCGGTTGACGGCCAGCGCGGTGAGCGTCTTGCCGGAGCCGGACTCGCCGACCAGGCCGAGGATCTCGCCCGGCCGCACGGTGAGGTCCACCCCGCGCACCGCCTCGCCGCCGCCCGCCGTGACGCGCAGGCCGCGCACCTCCAGCAGCGGCGGGCCCGGCACGGCAACGGCGCTGCCGGCCTGGGCCGTTGTGAGGGCATCGGTCGTGGTCACCGCAGTCTCTCCCGGTTGAACGAGTCGGCGAGCAGGGTCAGGCCGAACACCAGCAGGCCGAGCAGGACGACCGGCGCCAGGGCGTAACCCGGGTGGAGGAAGAGGTACTTGGAACCGGTGTTGATCATCGTGCCGAGCGAGGGGGCGGGCGGCTGGATGCCGAGGCCCAGCACGCTCAGGCCGCCCTCGGTCTTGACGGCGTGCGCCATCGCGACGGCCAGCAGCGCGGTGGTGGCGTCGACGACGTTCGGCAGCACGTGGCGGCGCAGGATCCGGCCGCGCGGCACACCGAGCACCCGGGCCGCCACCACGTGGTCGCGGGCCAGCTGGGCGAGCAGGGCCGCCCGCGCCTGGCGTCCGAAGGAGGGCAGCGCGCTGAGCACGATGGTGGCCACCACGGTGCCCAGCCCCGGGCGCACCAGCAGGGCGAGCGCGAGGCCGAGCAGGACGCCGTGCAGGCCGAGCAGCAGGTCGAACAGCCGTTGGACGGCCTCGCCGAGCAGCCGGTTCAGCCCGCCGAGCAGGCCCAGCGCGGTGCCGAGCACGGCGGCCGCGGGGACGGCCAGCAGGCAGACCAGCAGTTCGGTGCGGATCCCGGCCAGCGCCCGGGCGAGCAGGTCGCGGCCGACCTCGTCGGTGCCCAGCAGGTGGGCCGCCGACGGCCCGGCCAGGGCGTCCGGGCCCTGCCGGTAGGGGTCGGCGGCGAACAGCGGGCCGAGCAGCCCCAGCAGCACCACCAGGAGGACGAGGAGCGCGCCGGTGCGGCCGCGCCGGGTGCGCAGCGCGGCCGGGAGCGCGGGCGGGGCGAGCCGGCGGCGGCGTACGGCGAGGGTGCTGGTCACCGGTCCTCCCCGGTGCCGGCGCGGGCGATCCGCGGGTCGAGCCGGCCGACCAGCAGCTCCGAGCCGAGCTGGACGAGTACGGCGACGGCGACGGCGAGCATGATCAGGGTCTGGGCGACCGGGTAGTCCCGCTGGTTGATGGCGTCCAGCAGCAGCTGGCCCAGGCCGTGCCGGGCGAAGAGCTGTTCGGCGACCACCGCGCCGCCGAGCAACTCGCCCAGGTGCAGGCCGAATTCGACGCAGAACGGGGCCAGGCTGTTGGGCAGCACGTGGCGCGCCAGGACCCGCCGGGGCGAGGCCCCCTTGGCGACGGCCGTCAGCACGAACTCCTCCTGGCGGGTGCGGCGCAGCTCGGTGGCGAGCAGCCGGGCCAGCACCGCCGCCCCCGGCAGCGCGAGCGCGACGGCGGGCAGGGCGAGGTACTGGACGGCGAGGTCCGGCGCGGTGAACAGGTCCCGCTCGCCGCCGGCGGGCAGCAGGCGCAGCAGGACCGCGAAGACGAAGACGAAGAGCACGGCGGTGACGTACACCGGCAGCGCCAGCAGGGCGGTGGCCAGCGGGTCGAGCACCCGGGCGAGCCGGCCGCGGCGCTCGGCGGCCAGCGCGACGCCCAGCAGCAGGCCGAGGACCAGCATCAGCAGCCCGGCGACGAGGGCGAGTTGGACGGTGCTGCCGACGCTCTGGCCGATCAGCCGGGTGACCGGCTCCCGGTAGTGGAAGGAGCTGCCCGGGTCCCCGGTGAGCAGTCCGTGCAGCCAGCCCAGGTACTGGACGGGCATCGGCCGGTCCACGCCGAGGCTGCCGGCGAGCCGGTCGCGCTGCTCCTGGTCGGCCTCGGCGCCGAGCGCGGCGGAGACCGGGTCGCCGGGGGCGAGGCGGAGCAGCAGGAAGACGGCGACGGAGGCGAGCCAGAGCGTGGCCAGCGCGCCGGCCGCCTTTCTGGTCCAGTAGGGCACGGGGGTACTCCAAGGGGGTCGGAGGAGCCGCCCCAGGGCGGTGGGGGTCGCCCTGGGACGGCCGTCAGGCGGTGCGTCCGACGGTGCGGCGCGGCGACGGCGCCCGGCGGTACGTCCGGCGGTGTGTCAGGCGGTGTGTCAGGCGGTGCGCCGGGTGTCGTCGAGCCGCAGGTAGCCGAGCGCGCTGGTGGCCACGCCGCGCACCGAGGAGGCCAGGGCGTAGGTCTCCCAGGCGTGCGCGAGGGTGATGTGGAAGGACTCGGTGAGCAGGTACTCGGACAGGTCGTGGTTGACCTCGGCCCGGGCCTGCTCGTCGGCGGCGGCGAAGGCGCGGGACTGGAGGTCGGCGTAGGCGGGGTCGGTGACGTGCGAGGTGTTCCGGCCGACCTGGAGCGGCCCGGAGACGGTGATCCCGCTCAGCGGGGAGACGCTGACCATGCCGTGGTTGGCGATGAACAGCCCGTCCAGCGTGCCCTGTTGGATCTTCGGCTGGAGCGCGGCGTTGTCCAGCAGCTGGACGTCGACGCCGAACCCGGCCTGCTCCAGGTCGTACTTGACCAGTTCCACGAGGGAGGCGAAGACCGGCGAGTTGGCGGCGGTGAGCGGCACCCGGGCGCCCTCGGCGCCGGCCTCCCGGAGCAGTCCGCGGGCCTTCTCCGGGTCGTGCGGGTAGCGGGTGACCTGGTCGGGGGTGACGCCGGGGGTGTTGGAGGGCCAGGGCAGGCTGCTCGCCTCGGCGTGGCCGCCGTACACCTGGGCAACGATGCGGTCGCGGTCCACCGCGTACTGGAGGGCCTGGCGCACCCGGCGGTCGCCGAAGGGGCCGCTGGTGACGTTCACGCCGAGGAACGCCTGCTGGTAGGAGGACCTGGCGGACTGCACGGTGAAGGCCGGGTTCCCGCCGAGCACCTTGAGGTCGCGGCCGGGCACCGCGCCGATCAGGTGGGACTGCCCCGACTGGAGGGCGGACAGCGCGGCCTGGCTGCTGGTCACCGACCGGACGGTGATCCGCTCGAAGTGCGGCCGGCCGCTCTGCCAGTAGTGGTCGTAGCGGGCCAGGTCGAGCTGGTTGCCGCCCTTGAACGCCTGCCAGGTGAACGGCCCGGTGCCGTTGACCCTGTCGGCGGCCTTGCCGTCGACGTAACTGCGGGCGTCCACCACGGGGTTGAAGGCCAGCGCGTCGAACAGGTTGCTGGTGGGCTTGGCGAGCGTGAGGGTGACCTCGTTCGGGGCGCTCGCCCGGATGTCGGCGAGCCGTTCCAGCAGCGGCTTGACCTGGGAGGACTTGGCCGCGCCGGTGAGCGAGAAGACGACGTCGTCCGGGCTGAGCGGGCGGCCGTCGTGGAAGGTGACGTCCTCGCGCAGCTTGAGCACGAGCCTGGTGCGGTCGGCGCTCCACTCCCAGGAGGTGGCGAGCCAGGGCACGGGCTGGAGGGTCTGCGGGTCGAGGTCGACCAGTCGGTCCAGCACCAGGTTGACGAATACCGGGGTGTCCGGGCCGCGGTGGAGCAGCTGGGTGGGGTCGGGGGCGGCACCGTAGACGATCTGGAGGTCCGGCGCGGAGGCGGTGGCGGGGGCCGCGGCCCCGCCGGCGGCGTCCTCGGTGGCGGAGCGGCAGCCCGCCGCCAGCAGGACCGCTCCGGCGCTCAGGCCGAGGAAGCCTCTTCGGGGCAGGCCGTGGTGGCGGGCCGCGTCGCTCATGGTGGTGCTACCTCTTCGGTTCTCGGGGTCTCGGTCGGCGGGTGCGGTGTCAGTACCTGGTCACGACGACGCTGTCGCTCCAGGCCACCACGTCGGGGCCGCCGGTCGGGTAGGGGATGTTCTTGGCCGGGTTCCAGTTGGCCCGGTAGATGCCGGTCTTGAAGTACGGCGACTGGTTCTGGTGGTAGTTGTTGAGGCCGCTGTACGCGCCGACCTGCGCGCCGTCCCGGTAGACGGTGACGGCGCCGGGGGTGGTGTCGGTGGACCAGGTGATGTCGAAGGCCCACTGGTTCCAGTGGCCGAACTGCACGTCGCCGAGCGGGATCACCGCCTCCTGGACGGTGCTCGGGTCGGTCAGCCAGTGCACCTTGAGCCGCCAGCTGCCGTCCTTGACGGTCAGGGCGACCGGCGGCTTGGTGTCGCTGCCGTCGGCGAGCGGGTAGCCGTGCCACTGGGCGAGGATCGTCTCAGTGGACGTCCGCACCCAGTCGGCGGGCAGGTAGTCGGCGAGGGCGAAGCGGTAGCTGCCCCAGCCGAGGGAGTTGACGGCGACCTCGGAGCGGTAGGAGGCGCCGTCGTTCGGGACGCTGAAGCGGGCGGCCTGGCCGGTGCCTCCGGCGGGTGCGGGGGCCACGGTGATGCTGCCGTTGCCGTCGACGCGCTGACGGGTCCAGGCGGCGAGGGTGCCGGATTCGAAGTCGTCGGCGAAGACCTCGGTGGCGGCGGTCACGGCCGCGGGGGCGGGTGCGGGGGCGGCGGCGTGGGCGGGAGCGGCGGCGGTCACGGCCAGGGCGGCGGTGAGCACGGCGCCGGCGAGGCGGCCGGGGAGTCGGGACACGGGTTCTTCTCCATCTCGGGTTCGGGTACGGGCGACCGGTGGTCGGGGCCGGCTGACGGGATCAACCGGCCCTAGCGACAGGAGCCGGCCGGTCCCACCCAGGTCGGGCTGGACCAGGCCCACTGGTCGTTCACCTGTCGTACCCTCACGTGGTAGAAGTCCCCGTCGCCGCCGGGGCGTTCGTCGGTCAGCTCGAACTCGGCGGTGGTCTCCCGGTCGGGCACGGCCCGGTCGAAGCGGTAGGCGCCGGAGACGAACCCGCCGGTGAAGCCGGTCCGCGCGCCCGCCAGCAGCTCGCCGACGGCGTGGGCGGTCTCGACGCCGTTCACGACGGCGACCAGCCTGGTCCGCTCGTCGCCCTCGATCCGCAGCGAGAAGCCCTGGGTACTGTCGGTGGCGGTGTTGGGGTTGCCGTCGGTGACGGTCCGCAGCCGGACCTCCCCCGGCCCGGTGCGCTCCCAGTGGGACGGCCGGTAGGTGTCCGGCTCGGCTTCGGCCGGCGCGACCGTCTCCGGGCCGCGCAGCCGGGGCTGGACGTCCAGCAGCCGCCCGCCCTCGATCCGCAACTCCACGTCCCAGTGCACCGGTTCGCCGCGCCGGCCCCAGCCGACGGCGAAGCCCAGGGTGCCGGTGAAGGTGTCCTCGGCGGCGGCGCGGGCGAGCAGTTCGGGGCGGCTGACCCGGTGGACGGGGACGCCGTTGCGCAGCAGTTCGACGTGGTCGAGCGCGTCCCGGCCCTGGACGGTGACCTGGATCCGGCGCCGGTCGGCGGAGGGGGCCTCGGCGCCCATCGGGGCGCCGTTGACGGAGGTGGCGAGCAGGATGCGGTCGCCGGTGATCGCGTAGGTTCGGCGCTGCTGGACGGCGGTCCAGATCCCGTCGCGGGTCAGCTCCGGGGCCCAGACCGCGACCCGGCCGTGCCCGTGGCTGCCGGGGAAGGCGCTGTGGTGGTCGGTGGAGCCGATCAGCCCGAAGCGGTGGCCCAGCCGCAGGCCGTGGACGGCCGTCCCGGCGGCGGCGCGCGGGCCCATGGTGTGCAGGTAACCGCGCGGCGCCTCGTCGGACTCGGCGCAGCCGTGCATCGACACCATCTCCACCACCGGGGCGAACTCCTCGGTGTAGGAGGCCCAGTCGATGCCGCGGCGGGCCGGCCCGTAGCCGATGTGGTGCGGCAGGGCCCAGGTCCGTACGCCCTGGGCGGCGAGCTCCCGCAGCCGGGCGCGCAGTCGCTCCAGGTCCGCCGCCCGGATGATCTCGCCGCGCGGGCCGTCGAAGTACACGCAGTGGTCGCCGTAGGCGAGGCTGTGCCACTCGAAGGACTGGAAGGTGACGAAGCGGCCGTCCTCGTGGGCGGCGGCGGTGACGTCCTGGACGTGGTCCCAGAGCCGGGCCAGCCGGGCGAAGCCCTCGGTGTGGTAGTCGACCAGGCTGGCCAGTTCGGGGGTGCGCTCGGGCAGGTCGGGCCACCAGCCGTGGCCGGTGACGCTGGCGAAGTCGAGCTGGAGCCGGGCGTTGGCGTAGGCGTCCTCGATGCTCCCGTGGCCGTAGCTGATGCCGCAGTGGTTGTGGAGGTCGCCGACGTACAGGCCCAGACCGGCGTAGCCGGGCGCGTCGGTGGTGGGGGCGGTCATCGGGGCGGGGCTTCCTCGGGTCGGGGTCGGCGGTGTTTGATCGACTCTGAGAAGAAGCTAGCCGTGATCTCCGGGGGCCGGTCAAGGCCCAGCCGGTCGGTGTCGTGCGATCGCCATCGGGCGAAACATCGGCTTCACAGACATCCGGCAGGTGGGAGCGGGAAGACGCAGGCCAGCCGACCGGGTCCGGCCTACCGCAAGCCGCTCGGACTTTTGATCGATCTGATAGAAACTCTTCTCATCCCCTCCCGACCCCTTCGAAGGACGGTCCCGTGCCGCACCCCGCCGCTCTGCCCGCCGCGCCCGACCTGAGCACCTCCCACCTGGTCCGCGCCCCCGAGCGCGCCGAACCCGGCTACTGGGCCGGCTGCCCGGGCGTCCGGTACGAGCCGGACCGCGACCGCTTCCTGCTCACCTACCGCGAGCGCCGCCCGCGCGGCGCGGCGGGCGGGCCCGACCGCGGCTGGCGCTGCGCCGTCGCCGAGAGCACCGACGGCATCGCCTTCCGGGACCTGTGGTCCGTCCGGAGCGACGACCTGGGCTCCCCCTCGATGGAGCGCCTCGCCCTGCTGCGCCGCGACGGCGGCTACCTGCTCCACCTCAGCCACGTCGACCCGGCCGACAACCGCTGGCGCATCGACGCCCTGAGCGCCGACACCCCCGAGTCCTTCGACCTCGGCGCCCGCACCCCCGTCCTGACCGCCGCGACCACCGGCACCGAGGGCGTCAAGGACCCGTACCTGCTCGAAACCGACGCCGGCGTCCACCTGTTCGCCACCGTCTCCCGGGCCCGGCCGTTCACCCCCGAGGAACGGGCCCGCGCCCACGCGAGTGCCGACATCCACACCACCGGCCTCACCGTCCAGCCCACCGCCCTCGCGCTCTCCCCGGACGGGCTGCGCTTCACCGCCCCGCCCGGCCGCGCCGCCGAGGCCCTGGACGTCGGCCCGGCCGGCGCCTGGGACGGCTACGAGTCCCGGATCACCACCGTCCTCCCCGACGGCCGGGGCGGCTGGCTCGCGCTCTACGACGGCTCGGCGGACGCCGCCGGCAACTACGAGGAGCGCTGCGGCCTGGCCGCCTCCGCCGACCTGCGCGCCTGGCACCGCCTCACCCCGGACGGCCCCTGGCTGGACGTCCGGTACGCCGACCTCGTCTCGGCCCGCGGCCGCTGGTACCTCTACTACGAGCAGAGCCGCGCGGACGGCGCCCACGAACTGCGGGTGGCCGTCCTGGACGAGTTCGCCGGGGTCCGCCCCGACGGCGGCCCGGCGACGGCCCCCTGCGACTGAGACGCCCGGCTCACGCGCCCGCGGCGGCCGCCTCGGCGAGGGAGTCCAGCACCGGCCGGACCAGCGGGTGCCCGTCGGCGCCGGCCCGGACGGCGGCGAAGACCCGGCGGGTGGCGAGCTCGCTGTCCACCGGGCGGACCGCGACCTCGCCGAGGTCGACGCCGCGCAGCGCCGAGCGCGGCACCAGCGCCACCCCGAGGCCGGCCGAGGCGAGCGCGACCACGGCCCGGAAGTCGTCCGAGGAGTGCAGCAGCCGGGGCTGGAACCCGGCGTGCTCGCAGGCCAGCAGCACCACGTCGTGGCAGGGGTTGCCCGGGTACGGCCCGATCCACGGCTCGTCGGCCAGCGAGGCGACGGCCAGCGGGCCGGACTCGGCGGCCAGCCGGTGGCCGAGCGGCAGCACGGCCTCGAAGGGCTCGGCGTACAGCGGCACCCTGGTCAGCCGGGCGTCGTCGGCGCGCGGGGCGCCCCGGTACTCGACGGCCACCGCGAGGTCGGCCCGGCCGTCCAGCACCATCGGCAGGCTGGCGTCGCCCTCGGCGTCCAGCACCTTGAGCCGCACCCCGGGCGCGCGCCCGGCGAGCAGGCCGACGGCCGGGGCGAGCACGGAGGCGATGGCGGTCGCGAAGGAGGCGACCGTCACCTCCCCGGAGACGCCCGCGCTGTACGCGGCGAGGTCGGCCTCGGCGCGCTCCAGCTGGGCGAGCACCACGTCGGCGTGGCCGAGCAGGATCTCCCCGGCGGCGGTCAGCCGCACGCCCCGGCCCTCCCGGGCGAGCAGGTGGTGGCCGGTCTCCTGCTCCAGGGCGGCCAGCTGCTGGGAGACCGCGGAGGGGGTCAGGTAGAGGGCGGCCGCCGCGGCGGTCACGGTGCGGTGGTCCGCCACGGCCCGCAGGGTCCGCAGCCGTCGTGCGTCGATCACGGACCAATTCTGCCAGCGCGGCACGGCGCACCCGACCGCAGCACTGTTCCGCCGGGGCCGCCGACGGCCGCGCGGGCCGGTCAGGACGGCTCCCGAACGGCTCCCGTCCACCGACCATCCGCCCGTACGGCGGGACGGTTGTACCGGCGTGGGAGATTTCGGCCGGAGATACGACCGGTGAGGTATTTCCGGACGAGATCGCTCCTGTCCGTTGACCGGACACCCGCACGGCGCTTGGCTCTTCCCCAACCGGGCCACGGGGGTGTCGACGGCCCGGCACCGTCATCAGGGGAGGATGATCCATGACCACCGCACGCACCCGCCGCCGACTGGCCCGTACCGCCGCCGTCCTGGTGGCCGTGGCCGTGGCCGGCGCCGCGATGCCCGCCGCCGAGGCCCGCCCGCCCAAGGGCGACACCGCCCGGGTCAGCGAGGGTGCCAAGGGCGAGCCGCTGAACGGCACCTCCCTCGCGCTCGGGCTGAGCGGCGACGGCCGCTACGCCCTGTTCTCCTCGGCGGCGACCAACCTGCTGCCGGGCGGCGCCGGGGTCCTCGGCGACGTCTACGTGCGGGACCTGCGCAACGGCCACACCGAGCGGGTCAGCGTCGCCGACGACGGCTCCGCCCTGGACAACGGCAGCAACGACGCGGCGATCAGCGGCAACGGCCGGTACGTGGTGTTCAGCAGCTACGCCTCCAACGCGGTGCCCGGGCAGCCGAAGCACCCCTCGGACGTCTTCGTCCGGGACCGCTGGACCGGCCGCACCGAGCTGCTCTCCGCGGGCGACGGCGTCTCCGGCGCGGGCGACGACCAGAGCATCCGCAACGCCTTCAACGCCGCCATCAGCGCCGACGGCCGCTACGTGGTCTACTCCTCCGACCGCACCGACCTCGCCCCCGGCGTGCGCCGCGGCAAGTTCAACGTCTTCCTCGCCGACCGCTGGACCCACACCACCCGGGTGGTCAGCACCGGCGCGGACGGCACCCCGGCCGACAACAACTCCTTCCGCCCGACGATCAGCTCGGACGGCACCGTCATCGGCTTCACCTCGCGGGCCGGCAACCTGCTCCCGGCCGAGCAGACCCCGCCCGCGCTCGCCGCCGCTTCCGCCGCGGACCCCGCCGACGGCACGGACCTCGCCGAGGCCGCGCGGGCCCCGCGGACCGCCTCCGCCCGCGCCGAGCTGGCCGCCATCCGCGCCTACCCGTACTACGTCTGGGACGCCCGCACCGGGAAGATCACCGGCGCCAGCTACAACGAGGCCGGCGAGTTCGTCAACAGCGGCAACGACGGGCGGATCAGCCCCTCCGGCCGCTACGCGGCCTACACCGTCTTCGAGGAGGGCGGCCGCCCCGGCTCGCACGGCCGCCACCAGGACGTGTACGTCCGCGAGCTGGCCACCGGCACGACCACCAAGGTCAACAAGCCACTGTCCGGCACCACCCCGCGCGACTCCTCCTACGACCCGGTGATGCCGATGAACGACCGCTGGGTGTACTTCGTCTCCGACGTCGCCGACCTGGTGCCCGGCGACACCAACGAGCAGGCCGACGTCTTCCGCACCGACCTGCGCAGCGGGCACACCGAGCGGGTCTCCCTCGCCCACGACGGCTCCCAGAGCACCACCTCCGCCGCCTTCCCGCAGGTCGACGCCGACGACACGACGCTGCTGTTCAGCGCCCAGGACGGCAACCTGGCGCCCGTCGTCGACAGCGACCTCACGGACGTCTTCCGGCGCCGCCTGTGACACCCCGACTCCCTCGGTGACGCCCTGACTCCCTTGCCGGATACGCCCGTTGGCGTATTTCCCGGCGGGACCACCCCCGGCCGTTGACCACCGGCCCTCCCGACGGTTGGCTCTGCGAAAGCCCGCCGCCGGGAGGGAGCCCGGCCGGGCGATCCCAGGGGAGGAAGACCTCATGCCCACCGCACGCACCCGCAGGTGGCCGGCCCGGACCGCCGCCGTCCTGGCCGCCACCGCCCTGGCCGCCGGCGCCGCGCCGCCCGCCGCCGAGGCCAAGCCGCCCAAGGGCGACACCGCCCGGATCAGCGAGACCGCCAAGGGCGAGCAGCTCGACGGCCCCTCCAGGGCGCTCGGACTGAGCGAGGACGGCCGCTCCGCCCTGTTCACCTCCGCCGCGACCAACCTGCTGCCCGGAACAGGCACCCCCAACTCCGACGAGGTCTACGTCCGCAACCTGCGCAACGGCCACGTCGAGAAGGTCAGCGTCGCCGACGACGGCTCCCCGCTGAACGCCCCCACCACCGACGCCTCGATCAGCGCCGACAGCCGGTACGTGGCCTTCAGCACCACCGCCACCAACGTGGTGTCCGGCCAGCTGGCCCACCCCAGCGACGTCTTCGTCCGCGACCGCTGGACCGGCCACACCGAACTGGTCACCGCCGCCGCCCTGCCGGGCGCCGAGGACCAGAGCGGCTTCGGATCCACCAGCCCCAGCATCAGCCGGGACGGCCGCTACGTCGCCTACGTCTCCAACCGCTCCGACCTCGCCCCGGGCCCCGTGCGGCGCGGCAGGAACAACATCTACGTCACCGACCGCTGGACCCGCACCAGCCGCCTGGTCACCGTCGGCGCGGACGGCGAGCCCGCCAGCAACTACTCCCTCGATCCGATGATCAGCGCGGACGGCTCCGCCATCGCCTTCACCTCCCGGGCCGGCAACCTGCTCCCGGAGGCTCCGGCCGCCCCCGCCGGCCCCGGTTCCGACGAGACCGGCTCCGACGCCGGGTCTCCGGGAGTGACCGGCGGGCCCATGCACCACCCCTCCTACGTCTGGAAGGCCGCCACCGGCACGATCGTCGCCGGCAGCGTGGACGGCACCGGGCAGCTGAGCGGCAGCAGCGACGGCCGGATCAGCCCCGACGGCCGCTACGCCGTCTACAGCGTCGCCGTCTACGGCACCGGCCTGCCCGGCCACGGCGGCGTCCGGCTGGACGTGTACGTCCACGACCTGGCCACCGGCAAGGTCACCGAGGTCAGCGCCGGCCTGCCGGGCACCACGGCGAACGGGTCCTCCTCCGGCGCCGTCATGACGGCCGACGACCGCTGGGTCTACTTCGACTCCTCCGCCGGCAACCTGCTCCCCGACGACGTCAGGAACCAGAGCAGCGTCTACCGCCGCGACCTGTGGACCGGCCGGATCGAACGGGTCAGCCTCACCCGGGACGGCGCGCCGAGCACCTCCCCCTCCTACAGTCCGTCCGTGGACGCCACCGGAGACGCGGTGCTCTTCACCGCCGACGACGGCGACCTGGTCCCGGGGGACACCAACGCCGTCACGGACGCCTTCCTCCGTCGCCTGTGACGGCCTGACCGCCACTCATCTCCCTTATGGCATACGACCGGTGGCGTATTTCCGCCCGAGATCGCCGCCGGTCGTTGACCGATGATCCGTACGACGCTTGGCTCTCCTCAAACCGGGCCGCGGGGGTCGTGGGCCCGGGACCGCCACCAGGGGAGGACGATCCATGACGCACACACCCGCCCGACGCCGGCTCGCCCGCGCCGCCGCCGTGCTGGCCGCCACCGCCGTGGCCGCCGGCGCGGCGCTGCCCGCCGCCGAGGCCAAGCCGCCCAAGGGCGACACCGCCCGGATCAGCGAGACCGCCAAGGGCGAGCAGCTCAACGGGGACTCCGTCGCGCTCGGACTGAGCGAGGACGGCCGCTCCGCGCTCTTCACCTCGACCGCGACCAACCTGCTGCCGGAACCCGGCACCCCGAACTCCGACGAGGTCTACGTCCGCGACCTGCGCAACGGGCACGTCGAGAAGGTCAGCGTCGCCGACGACGGCTCCCGGCTGAACGCGCCCACCAGCGAGGCCTCGATCAGCGCCGACGGCCGGTACGTGGCCTTCAGCACCAGCGCCACCAACGTGGTGCCGGGCCAGGTGGTGCGCAGCAGCGACGTCTTCGTCCGCGACCGCTGGACCGGGCACACCGAGCCGGTCGGCCCGGGCGGCTCCCCCGACGGCGCGTTCTCCGCCGAGCCCTCGCTGAGCCGGGACGGCCGCTACATCGCCTACACCTCCAACCGCACCGACCTCGCCCCGGGCTCGAATCCGCGCTACTTCAGCGTCCTCGTCACCGACCGCTGGACCGGCACCACCCGGGTGGTCACCACCGGCGCGGACGGTGAGGCCCCCAACAACTCCTCCTACGGTGTGACGATCAGCGCGGACGGCTCCACCGTCGGCTTCAGCTCCCGGGCCGGCAACCTGCTCCCGCAGGACCCGGCCGCCACCGAACCGGGCGCCGGCACCGACGGCACCGACGCCGGTGCGCCCGGACTGGCCAAGCCCCGCTTCTACCCCTACTTCGTCTGGAAGGCCGACACCGGCAAGGTCTCCGGCGCCAGCGTGGACGACCAGGGCTACCTGCGCGGCACCAGCATCGGCCCCCGGCTCAGCCCGGACGGCCGCTACGCCCTCTTCGGCCTGCCGGTCCACATCGGCCGGCCCGGTTCCTACCGCTACCGGATGGACCTGTACGCCCGGGAGCTGGCCACCGGCAAACTGACCTGGCTCAACGCCTTCCTGCCCGGCACCACGACCACCGAGGGCGCCCACTACCCCGCCATGACCTTCGACGGCCGCTGGGTCTACTTCGACTCCAGCGCCGACAACCTCGTCCCCGGCGACACCAACGGCGTCAGCGACATCTTCCGCCGCGACCTGAGGACCGGGGCGATCGAACGGGTCAGCCTCACCCGGGACGGCGGGCAGAGCACCACCGGCTCCACGGCCCCGTTCGTCGACTTCGCCGGCGACACGGTGCTCTTCACCGCCGGTGACGGCAACCTGGTGCCGGGCGACACCAACGGCGCCGCGGACGTCTTCCTGCGCCGCCCCTGATGGCCTGATTCCCTTGCGGCATACGTCTGTTGACGTATTTTCGGCCGAGATCACCCGAGGACGTTGACCCCCCTGCCCTCCCGACGGTTGGCTCTGCGAAAGCCCGCCGCCGGGAGGGAGCCCGGCCGGGTGATCAGAGGGGGGAAGACCTCATGTCCCGTACCACCCGGACGACCCGCAACCGGTGGCTGGCCGGTGGCGGCGGCATCCTGGCCGCGGCCGCCGTGCTCGCCGTCACCGCCGCCCCGGCCCAGGCCGCCCCACTACCGCGCGGCACCACCCAGGTCAGCGTCGGGCCGAACGGCGCGGCGCCCGACAACCTGTCGACCACCCAGGGCATCAGCGCGAACGGCCGCTACGCCCTGTTCACCTCCCGGGCCACGAACCTGCTGCCCAACCCCCCGGTGGGCTGGAGCAACGCCTATGTGAAGGACCTGCGCACCGGCCGCCTCGAACAGGTCAACCTGTCCGACGCGGGCGGGGCGCTGAGCGGCTCGACCGACCAGGCCGGGATCAGCGCCGACGGCCGCTACGTCGTCTTCGACAGCGAGGACGAGAACGTGGCGCCCGGCGCGCAGGTCAAGAACCGCACCGAGGTGTACATCAGGGACCGCAGGACCGGCCGCACCGAGCTGGTCAGCGACAGCCCCACCAACACCGACGCCGACCAGTACCACGGCTCGTACAACGCGCAGGTCAGCGGCAACGGCCGGTACGTGGTCTTCGTGTCCTCCCGGAAGGACCTGGACCCGACCGTCGTGGAGCCGGAGCCGGAGCCCGGCTCCGGCACCGCCCCCTCGCTCGCCAGGCCCTACACCTGGAAGATCAACGTCTACCTCACCGACCGCTGGACCCACACCACCCGGCTGGTCACCCGCGACGTGCACGGCAAGCCGGGCGAGAGCACCTCCTTCCGGCCGACGATCAGCGCGGACGGCCGCACCATCGGCTTCGGCTCCATCTCCAACCTGCTGCCGGACGAGCAGGCGCCCGGACTCGCCGCCGCGACCACCGCCTCGGCCGCCGCTCCCGCCGACGTGGACCTCACCCCGAGCGCCGCCGAGGCCGCACGCCAGAACGTCCCGCAGAACGCGGCGCAGCCGACCCTGGCCCGTCCGAACGCCGCTCCCTACTACACCTACGACGTACGGTCCGGGAAGATCACGGCGGTGAGCGCGGGCCTCGACGGCCAGATCGGCAGCGCCAGCTTCGAGGCGACGATCAGCCCCGACGGACGGCACGCGGTCTACACCCTGGCCGAGCCCGGCGGCTCGACCGGCGGCCATCGCTCCCACACCGTGCTCTACGTCCGGGACCTCAAGAAGGGCACCGTGACGAAGGTCAGCGGCGGCCTGCCGGGGACCAGCTCGGTCGGCTCCTCCGACCACGGCTCGATCACCGCCGACAACCGCTGGATCTACTTCGAGTCCGCCGCCGACAACCTGGTGGCCGGCCCGCAGCACCCGGGCTGGGACGTCTACCGCCAGGACCTGCGCACCGGCCGCACCGAGCGGGTCTCCACCGCGCCGGACGGCTCGTTCGGCAACGGCTCGTCGCGGGACCCGGTCGTGGCCGCCTCGGGCCGGACCGTGCTGTTCGACTCGACCAGCGGCAACCTGGTCGCCGGCGCCGACGGCCCGGCGGCGGAGGAGAACACCCAGGTGTTCGCCAAGCCCGCGGGCCGCCACCAGGGCCTCGACGCCGCCCAGGACGACGACGGCCAGGGCGACGACCAGGGTGACGGTCAGGGCGAGGGCTGGGACGACTGACCGGCCACTGCCCGAAAACCGCGACGGGGGCGGGACGTCGGCTGGGCCGGCGTCCCGCCCCCGCAGCGGGAGGGTGGGGCAGGTGGTCTCTGGTCCCTACGGCACGGGGCGGATCGATTCGCCTGCGCCGCACGGCGGTTGGTGAGCCCGTGGGCCGGTCCGATTCCGAGCGGTCCGGCCCACGGGCGGCCTGGGTGGAGGTCAGTCCTCCAGGGCGGCGCGCGCGTCCACGAAGGCCGCGACGGCGCGCTCGACGTCCTCGGTGGAGTGCGCCGCGGACAGCTGCACCCGGATCCGGGCCTGGCCGTGCGGCACCACCGGGAAGGAGAAGCCGATCACGTACACGCCGCGCTCCAGCAGCAGCTCGGCGAGCCGGCCGGCCTTGGCCGCGTCGCCGATCATCACCGGGGCGATCGGGTGGTCGCCGGGCAGGATCTCGAACCCGGCCTCGGTCATCTTCGCCCGGAACAGCGCGGTGTTGGCCGCCAGCCGCTCGCGCAGCTCGGTGGACTTCTCGACCAGGTCGAGCACCTTGAGCGAGGCGGCCGCGATCACCGGGGCCAGCGAGTTGGAGAACAGGTACGGGCGGGAGCGCTGGCGCAGCAGGGCGACGATCTCCCGGCGGGCGGCGACGTAGCCGCCGGAGGCGCCGCCGAGCGCCTTGCCGAGGGTGCCGGTGATGATGTCGACGCGGTCCGTCACGCCGTGCAGCTCGGGGGTGCCGCGGCCGTTCGGGCCGACGAAGCCGACGGCGTGCGAGTCGTCCACCATGACCATGGCGTCGTAGCGGTCGGCCAGGTCGCAGATCTCGCGCAGCGGGGCGACGTAGCCGTCCATCGAGAACACGCCGTCGGTGACGATCAGGCGGCGGCGCGCGTCCTGGGTGTCCTGGAGCTGCTTCTCCAGGTCGGCCAGGTCACGGTTGGCGTACCGGTGGCGGCGGGCCTTGCTGAGCCGGATGCCGTCGATGATGCTGGCGTGGTTCAGCGCGTCGGAGATGACGGCGTCCCGGTCGTCCAGCAGGGTCTCGAAGACACCACCGTTGGCGTCGAAGCAGGAGGAGTAGAGGATCGTGTCCTCCTGGCCGAGGAACGCCGAGAGGCGGTCCTCCAGCTCCTTGTGGACGTCCTGGGTGCCGCAGATGAAGCGGACCGAGGCCATCCCGTAGCCCCAGCGGTCTAGGGCGTCCTTGGCGGCGGAGAGCACCTCGGGGTGGTCGGCCAGGCCGAGGTAGTTGTTGGCGCAGAAGTTCAGCACCTCGCCGGGCAGGCCGCCGGCGGTCACGGTGACGGCGGCGCTCTGCGGGGTGCCGATCACCCGCTCGGGCTTGAACAGCCCGGCCTCGCGGATCTCGTCCAGGGTGGCGGCGACGTCGGCACGCACGTTGTCGAACACTGCGGTCTCCTCAATCAGTTCGGCGGGGCGGTTCGGCGGGTTCGGCGGGTTCGGCGGGGGAGCTTCGGCGGGGCTGAGCCGGGCTCAGGCGGTCCAGTCGAGGATGATCTTGCCGCAGTTGCCGCTCGCGGCGTCGTCGAAGGCGGCCTCGAAGTCGGTGGCGGCGTAGCGGCCGGTGATCACCGGGGCGAGGTCCAGGCCGCCCTCCAGCAGCACGGACATCGCGTACCAGGTCTCGAACATCTCCCGGCCGTAGATGCCCTTGATGGTGATCATCGAGGTGACGATCGAGGCCCAGTCCACCGGGAACTGCTCGGCGGGCAGGCCGAGCATGGCGATCTTCCCGCCGTGGGTCATGTTGGCGATCATCGACTGCATCGCCTCGGGGCGGCCGGACATCTCCAGGCCGACGTCGAAGCCCTCGCGCAGGCCGAGCTTCTGCTGGCCCTCCTCGATGGTGTGCTGCGAGACGTCCAGCGCCAGCGTCACGCCGACCTTGCGGGCCAGGTCGAGGCGGTAGGGGGAGACGTCGGTGATCATCACATTGCGGGCGCCGGCGTGCTTGGCGACGGCGGCGGCCATGATGCCGATCGGGCCGGCGCCGGTGACCAGCACGTCCTCGCCGACCAGCGGGAAGGACAGCGCGGTGTGCACGGCGTTGCCGAACGGGTCGAAGATCGCGGCCACGTCCAGGTCGACCGGCACCCGGTGCACCCACACGTTGGAGGCGGGCAGCGCCACGTACTCGGCGAACGCGCCGTCCCGGTTCACGCCCAGGCCGACGGTGTTGCGGCACAGGTGGCGGCGGCCGGCCTGGCAGTTGCGGCACTTGCCGCAGACCAGGTGGCCCTCGCCGCTGACCAGGTCGCCGACCGCGATGTCCGTGACACCGGCACCCAGCTCGGCGACCTCGCCGACGAACTCGTGGCCGAGCACCAGCGGGGTCCTGATGGTCTGCTGCGCCCAGCCGTCCCACTTGCGGATGTGCAGGTCGGTGCCGCAGATGCCGGTCCGCAGCACCTTGATCAGCACCTCGCCGGGGCCGATCTCGGGCATGGGGACGTCCATCAGCCAGAGCCCGGGCTCGGCCTGCTGCTTGACGAGTGCCTTCACGGCGGCTCCTGACGTGCGGGTGGGACGGCCTGCGGGTACGGGGGCAGGCCGAGGAGGCCCGGTTCGGCCGCTCCTGGCGGACGCGCTCCGGGCAGGCAGAAATCTGCCTGGTCGGAGGGGGTGCGGTCCATCGAGGAATTCTTAAGGGCGGCCACAGCTGGGCTGAACGATCGTGCCCGAGCGGTGGTCGGCGGCGGGTGCGCGAGCGGGCGCGGCGTGCCGGTGCTCACCCGTCCGGCCGAGCGCGGGCCCGGCGCCCCGACCCCGCGCGGCGGCCGGCCGGCCGACCCACCCCGGGCCGGTACTCGACCCTTGGAGTGGACGACCACCGGCCGCCAGCCGGGCGGGGCACTCGGCTGACGGTGCTCCCGTTCGGTCCAGTCGGCCGCCGACCCGCGCGCGGCGGTACGAGGCGGGTGCTTACGGTGACGACGTTCCCCCACGGCCCCGTGGAGCAGCGCTCCGGCCCGGCCGAGCCGCGCTCCGGGGCCCTTCGCCACGGGGCCGTCCGCCCCAGAGAGGCGCCTGCGCCGATGACCGACACCCGACGGCCGCGACCGTCCGTTCCCCGCTCCGTTCGCGTCCCCCGCTCCGTCCGGGCGGCCTCCGCCGTGCGGGTGGCCTCCGCCGCCCTCGCGCTGACCGGCCTGCTCGCCGTCTCCGCCTGCTCCGGGGAGTCGAAGCCCGCACGGCAGGCCGGTCCGGCGGTGACCGCCGAACCGGCCGCGCTCAGCCCGTCCGCCACGCCGGGCGGCAGCCCCTCCGGCGGGGTGGTGCCGCTCACCACGGCCGTCACGACCCAGCTGGACGACGCGATCAAGCAGGTGATGAGCCAGGTCGCCATCCCCGGGGTGATCGTCGACTACGCCACCCCCGACGGCAGTTACCAGCGCGCCTTCGGCGTCGCCGACAAGGACGCGGGGACGCCGATGACCCCCGACCTGTACATGCGGATCGGCAGCGTCACCAAGACCTTCACCACCACCGCCGTCCTGCGGCTGGTGGACCAGGGCAAGCTGGGCCTGGACGACCCGGTCTCCAAGTACGTCCCGAACGTGCCCGGCGGCGACGGCATCACCCTGCGCCAGCTCGGCGACATGCGCAGCGGCCTGTTCAACTACACCCTGGACTCCGACTTCCAGCAGGCCTTCTTCAACGACCCGAGCCGCCCCTTCACCCCGGACCAGCTGCTCGCGTACGCGTTCAAGCACCCGGCGAACTTCCAGCCGGACGCCCAGTTCGAGTACTCCAACACCAACCTGATCGTGCTCGGCCTGGTCGTCGAGAAGGTCGGCGGGCAGCCGCTCCAGGACTTCCTGAACCAGCAGGTGTTCACCCCCGCCGGGCTCACCAAGACCAGCCTGCCGACCGACGCCGCCTTCCCCGACCCGCACGCCCACGGCTACACCAACCAGACGCTCACCGGCGCGGTCGAGGACGCCACCACCTGGAACCCGTCCTGGGGCTGGGCGGCCGGCGCCGCCATCTCCACCATCGCCGACTTCCGGACCTGGTCGAAGGTGCTGGCCACCGGCGAACCGCTGCTCAAGCCCGCCACCCAGGCGGAGCGGCTGAAGACCAAGGCCACCGGACCGACCCCTGACCTCGGCTACGGCTTCGGGGTGTTCACCACCCACGGGTGGATCGGCCACAACGGCTCGCTGCCCGGGTACGAGAGCGTGGTGCTCTACCTGCCGCAGGCGCAGGCCAGCCTGTCCATCATGCTCAACACCGACATCCTGCACGACGGTTCGGAGCCCTCGACGTTCGTGGCACGGGCGATCACCCAGATCGTCTCGCCGAACAACGTCTACACGCTGCCCACCCCGCCCGCCTCGGGCTCGGCCTCCGCGTCCGCGTCTCCCACCGCCTCCCCCACCGCTTCGCCCTCGGTTTCCCCCACGGCCTCCCCGACCGCCTCCCCCACGGCCTCGCCGTCCCCGACGGCCTCGCCCACCGCGGGCGCCACCGCCACGCTGCACATCTCCTGACCCACCCGCTCGGACCGCACGGGAGGCCCGACCCGGCTCACCGGGTCGGGCCTCCGTCACGTCCTCGGATCCCCAGCACCCTGCCGAGGTCGTACGAGACCGGCTCCTCCAGCTGCGCATAGGTGCAGCTCTCCGGCGTGCGGTCCGGGCGCCAGCGGCGGAACTGCGCGGTGTGCCGGAACCGGGTGCCCTCCATGTGGTCGTACGCGACCTCGACCACCCGCTCGGGGCGCAGCGCGATCCAGGAGAGGTCCTTGCCGCCGGTCCAGCGGCTGACCGCGCCGGGCAGCCGGCCCTCGGCGTGCGCGGCCTCGTCCGCCCAGCCGCCCCACGGGTGTCGGGACAGGTCGTCCATCCGCAACGGGGCCAGTTCCTCGGCGAGTTCGCGGCGGCGGGCCATCGGGAAGGCGGCGCAGACGCCGACGTGCTGCAGCCTGCCGCTGTCGTCGAAGATGCCGAGCAGCAGCGAGCCGACCACCGGGCCGCTCTTGTGCTCGCGGTAGCCGGCCACCACGCAGTCGGCGGTGCGCTCGTGCTTGATCTTGTACATGCTCCGCTCCCCCGGCCGGTACGGCTGGTCCAGCGGCTTGGCGACCACCCCGTCCAGCCCGGCGCCCTCGAACTCGGCGAACCAGGTCCGGGCGAGGTCGAGGTCGGTGGCGGCGGGGGCGGTGAACACCGGGTCGGCGGCGTCGGCGAGCGCGGCCTCCAGGGCCGGGCGGCGCACCGACAGCGGCTCGTCCACCAGGCTCTCGTCCCCGAGGGCGAGCAGGTCGAAGGCGACGAAGGAGGCCGGGGTCCGCTCGGCGAGCAGCTTCACCCGGCTCGCGGCCGGGTGGATGCGCTCCAGCAGCTCCTCGAAGCGCAGCCGGCCGTCCCGGGCGATCACCACCTCGCCGTCCAGCACGCAGCGCGGCGGCAGCTCCCGCCGGAACGCCTCGACCAGCTCGGGGAAGTACCTGGTCAGCGGCTTGCCGGTACGGCTGCCGAGCTCCACCTCGTCGCCGTCGCGGAACACGATCGAACGAAAGCCGTCCCACTTGGCCTCGTACTGCATCCCGGGCGGGATCTTGGCCACCGACTTGGCGAGCATCGGCGCCACCGGTGGCATCACGGGCAGGTCCATGCGAACGATCCTCGCCCGCTTCGCCCCGGGGCGCGCGCCGGGCGCCCGGCCCTTAGCGTGAAGGGCATGGGCTCAGCCGTGGAACTGGAAGTCGCCGGGCGCACCGTCCGGCTGTCGAACCCGGACAAGGTGTACTACCCCGAGCGCGGCTTCACCAAGCTGGACGTCGCGCAGTACTACCTGGCCGTCGCCGACGGGGTGCTGCGCGGACTGCGCGACCGGCCGACCACCCTGCAGCGCTTCCCCGACGGGGTGGACGGCGAGTTCTTCTACCAGAAGCGCGCGCCCAAGGGCCTGCCGGAGTGGCTGCCCACCGCCCGGATCGAGTTCCCCAGCGGCCGCTCCGCCGACGAGATCTGCCCCACCGAGCCGGCCGCCGTCCTGTGGGCCGCCAACCTGGGCTGCCTCACCTTCCACCCCTGGCCGGTGCGGCGCTCCGACACCGGCCACGTCGACGAGCTGCGCATCGACCTCGACCCGCAGCCCGGCACCGACTTCCACGACGCCGTCCGCGCCGCCCACGAACTGCGCGCCCTGCTGGAGGAGTACGGGCTGCGCGGCTGGCCCAAGTCCTCCGGCGGGCGCGGCCTGCACGTGTACGTGCCGCTGGTGCCCGAGTGGACCTTCACCGACGGGCGGCACGCGGTGATCGCCCTCGGCCGGGTCCTGGAGCAGCGGATGCCCGGGAAGGTCACCACCGCCTGGTGGAAGGAGGAGCGCGGCGAACGGATCTTCGTCGACTACAACCAGATGGCCCGCGACCGCACCATCGCCTCCGCCTACTCCCTGCGCGCCCGGCCCCGCGCCACCGCCTCCGCCCCGCTGCGCTGGGAGGAACTGGACGACGCCGCCCCCGAGGACTTCGACCTGCGCACCGTCCCCGCCCGCTTCGCCGAACTCGGCGACCTCAACGCCGGGATGGACGGCCAGGCCTTCCGCCTGGAGCCCCTGCTGGAGCTGTACGACAAGCAGCTCCACGACGAGGGCCTCGGCGAACTCCCCTACCCGCCCGACCACCCCAAGGCCGCCGGCGAACCCACCCGGGTGCAACCGAGCCGGGCGAAGAAGAAGTAGGACGCTCCGTCCGCTCCGGAGCCTCAGCCCCGCGCGCCGACCGGGGCCAGCTCGGCGACGATGCGGACGGCCTCGGCGATCTGCCCGTCCGTCAGGTCGCCCCGGGCGGTGAGGCGCAGGCGGGAGATGCCGTCCGGGACGGACGGCGGGCGGAAGCAGCCGACGGCGAGGCCCGCGCGGCGGCAGTCGGCGGCCCAGGCGACGGCGGCCTCCGGGCCCGGGGCGCGGACGGAGACCACCGCGGCCTGCGGCTCGCAGGCGTGCAGCCCGGCGGCGGTGAGCTGCCGGGCCAGGGTGCGGGCGACCTCGCGGGCGCGCTCGGCGCGGGCCGGCTCGGCGCGCAGCAGGCGCAGCGCGGCGAGGGCGGCCCCGGCGGCGGCCGGGGCGAGGCCGGTGTCGAAGATGAAGGTACGGGCGGTCTCGGTGAGGTGCCGGATCACCCGGCGCGGGCCGAGGACGACGCCGCCCTGCGAGCCGAGCGACTTGGACAGGGTGGCGGTGGCGACCGTGTCCGGCTGCCCGGCCAGCCCGGCCGCGGCGAGCGCCCCGGTGCCGCCGGGGCCGAGCACGCCCAGCCCGTGCGCGTCGTCCACCAGCAGCGCGGCGCCGTGCGCGCGGACGGCCTGCGACAGCGCGGGCAGCGGGGCCGCGTCGCCGTCCACCGAGAACACCGAGTCGGTCACCACCAGCGCCCGCCGCTGCGCCCGCCCGGCGAGCACCTCGGCCACCGCCGCCGGGTCGCTGTGCGGGGCCCGGTGGACGTCGGCGCGGGAGAGCCGGCAGCCGTCGATGAGGGAGGCGTGGTTGTAGGCGTCGGAGACGATCAGGGTGTCCGGGTCGGTGAGCGCGGTCAGCGCCGCGAGGTTGGCCGTGTACCCGGAGGAGAACACCAGCGCGGCCTCCACCCCGCAGAACTCGGCCAGCTCCTCCTCCAGTTCGCTGTGCAGCGCCGTCGTCCCGGTCACCAGCCGCGACCCCGTCGAGCCCCCGCCCCACCGCAGCGCCGCGTCCGCCGCCGCCCGGGCGACCACCGGATGCCTGGTCAGCCCCAGGTAGTCGTTCCCCGCGAGGTCCAGCACCGCGTCGTCCGCCCCCCGACTGCGCAACGTCCGCGTCAGCCCCGCCTCCGCCCGCATCGCGGCCGTCTCGTCAAGCCAGTCGAAGACGTGCGCGGGGGCGGGAGCGGCGAGGACGGAGGGGCGCGGCTCGGCCGCGAGCGGATGGTTCATGCCCGGCACTCTGGCATGCCGCCGCGCGTCGGGCAATGTGCGGATCGGCACATATCGACGGGCCACTCCTGTCGCGATTCACCAGTTGTTAACCACATATCAATATCCAATTCATCGAATTCCTCGCCGCATAAATAGTAAGATCCATGCCGATCTTTACCTGGGGGGTATGGAAAAATGACCGACCTCGAATTCGAGCGCCGCATGAATCCGTGGCTCTTCGACGACAAGGGCAATCTGACCGAAGCCGCGAAGAAGCAGTTCCCGGACCTCGCCGGGGCCAACGCCGCCCCGGTCTCACTGGCCCCGGCGGGCGGCGGCAAGACCATCGCCGTGAACGCCGGCGCGCTCCAGCAGGCCGCGCAGAACGCCTTCGCCCTGCGGGACTCCGTCAAGACGGAGTGCGACCAGCCCGGCGAGCACGTCAACGCCGCCGCCGCGTCGCTCAAGGGCTGGAACCTCGGCGGCACGCTCACCGGCACCTGGGGCACCTGGAGCAACCAGTCCGCGAGCCTCCAGACCACCGTCGGCGAGGTCGGGACCAACCTGCAGACCACGGCCCGGAGTTACAGCAGGACCGACTCCGACATCCAGGCCAACTTCAACCAGACGCAGGGCGCAACCAGCTAGTCACAGCACACACGGGGGAAGCAGCACCACCATGGTGACGTACAGTCAGCTCAATCAGGTCGACCTCGGCAGCCTCGCCTCCGCGGCGGGCGACTTCGAGAGCCTCGTCCGCAAGTGGGACCTCACCCAGCGGATGCAGAACGAGGTCATCGGCACCATCCAGCAGTCCGGCTGGCACGGCGACGCCGCCGGGCTCGCCAACGCCAAGCTCACCTGGGCCCGCGACCAGATCCACGCCGCCTTCGAAGAGGCCTCGGCCCTGGCGAAGACACTGCGCGACGCCCACACCGAGATCACGGCCGCGAAGAACGACCTCACCACCGCGGTCCGGAACGCCACGGACGCCGGCCTCACCGTCGACGGCGAGGGCGCGGTCCACTGGCCGCCGCCCACCAACCAGGCGGACAAGAAGGACGCCGAGTACGCCAAGAGCTGGAAGGCCAAGGCCGAGACCGCCGCCAAGGCCATCGGTGACGCGATCGACCGCGCCACCGAGGCCGACCTCGACGCCTCCAGGGCCCTGGGCGACGACACCGGCAGCGACGGCACCGCGTTCAACGCCAACCCCGTCGGCGGCATCCCGGAGGAGGAGGCCAAGGCGGCCACCTACATCCTCAGCCTGGGCGACCAGGCCTCCGACGCCCAGCTCAAGCACCTCCAGGACATCCTGGACCACCACAAGAACGACCCGCGGTTCGCCACCTCCTTCTACGGCAACCAGGACCCGGCGACCTTCATGGCCAAGTACGGCGCGATGGCGCAGAGCGGCGACTACGCCAACAGCTCGGCCCGCACCGCGGCGATCAAGGGCATCCAGCAGGACCTGGGCCTCACCCTGGCCACCGCGACCGACACCAAACAGCCGCTGCACGTCTCGGACGAATGGGAGAAGAGGTTCCGCGCCGCCGGGGCCACCCAGATCCCGCTCCGGCCCGGTGCCGACCCCGCGAAGAGCCCGTACGGCTACCAGATCATGGCCAACCTGCTGCGGAACGGGTCGTACGACGCGCACTTCCTGAACCCGGTCGCCCAGCACATCACCCAGCTCACCCAGGAGAACCCGACCCGCTGGGAGGTCCCGGCCTACCGCAGCGGCGGCTACCCGTTCGACGAGTTCAAGTTCATCGGCCAGCCGGACAAGGACGGCAACCTCAAGGGCTTCAACCCGCTGTCCGGCATCCTGGACGCGTTCGGCCACAGCCCCGAGGCCGCCACCAAGTTCTTCAACGACCCGGTCACCACCTACAACCCGGACGGCAGCGTCAAGAGCACCGGCGGCCAGAACACCTACTTCAAGCTGTTCACCGACTCCGGGAACAACTCCGTCCTCGTCGACATGAACTACCCGCTGCGCCCGCTCGAAGGCGGCCCGGCCGACCCGTCCAACGTCGGGCCGCTCGGACACGCCCTGGAGGCCGCCGCCACCGGCCGCGCCTGGGACGACACCCAGGGCAAGTACCCGCCGCACACGCCGGAGATGAGCGCGGTGATGCAGCAGGTCGTGCAGCGCTTCGGCAACGGCGACGGACCGAGCCTGCTGCACGGCGGGGTGTTCGCCGACCTCAACGGCAGCGTCGGCAACATGACCGCCAACTACATCGCGGACATCGAGAACTCCCTGGAGGGACCGGGCGCGAAGGAGCCGACTCCGGGCGTGGCACCCGCCCCGGGTGTCGCCACCGAGTTCGCGCAGAAGGACGTCCAGCGGCTCCTGCTGGCCGTCGGTCGGGACACGGACGCGTACGCCTCCATCGCCACCGCCCAGCAGGCCTACCAGACCGCCCAGATCCAGCAGGTCATGGCCCACCCGGAGCTCCACAAGGACCTGGGCATGTCGATCGAGAACGTGACCAAGCCGGGTGGGATCGTCACCGGCCTGATCACCAGCGCCATGTCGGACGAGATCTTCCACAACCACGCGGTCTCCGACCAGGAGGTCAACGACGCGATCGACGCGAAGAAGGACATCGCCAAGACCGTCTGGGACTACACCGGCGGCGTCGCGGCCGAGAAGATACCCAAGGTCGGCGGACTCATCAACGACCAGGTCGACGAGATCATGACCAACGTGGCGAACAGCTACCACGTCGACACGACCAACCAGGCGGCGGACGACGCCGGAACCAAGGTGGCCACCTCGGTCACCGGTTCCCAGCAGGCGGTCGTCGACGCCGTCAAGAGCGCCGGCCGCGACGCCGGGCTCGACCCGAACTACCTGAGCGAGCTGGCCCGCCAGGGCTCGGCCAGCCTCGACGCCGGCTGCAACACCGGCCATCGCCTCTTCCAACAGCAACAGGCGGCAGCAGCCGCCGCCAAGGAGTGATGACCCGTGGTCGACGTCGCACACGTCATCCCGCGTTCGCCCGACGATCCTCCGCCACCGCCACCGTGGTGGCGGCGGCCCCGGGTGATGCGGCCCCTGGCCGGGGGCCTCGCCGTTGCCGCCGTCGTGGGGGGCGGGCTGTGGGCCTGGCAGCCGTGGCGGTCGTTGGAGATCGCGCAGAGTGCCTGCTGGTCCGCGCTGTCGAGGGACGACCTGAAGCCGCTGGCCGGGCGGTACGGGAAGGTGTACGAGACCGTGCCGCGGGCCCGGATCCAGACGCCGACCGCGCCGGACGAGCCCGGGATCCGCAGTACCGACTGCCGCGTCGTCTGGAATCCGGACGACGGCTCCGGAGGCTTCCTCCTCGAAGCCCAGGTCGCCCCCGCCTGGGACGGTGTCGACGCCGACCGCGCACGGGACACCGGGCAGCACCACGCCGTCGTCGACCTGGACTTCGGACCCGGCGCGGTGGGGCTGGCCGGCGGCGACCCGGATCACCCCGTCCGGCTCTACGTGCGGTGCGACTTCCAGGTCCCCACGGCGGACAAGCCCGACCGCAAGGCCCCGCCGTACATCCGCGTCGAGGTCGGTGGCGAACCGGTCGACGGAGTCTCCCCGGCCAAGGCACGCCAGGCGTACGCCGATGCCGCATTGAAGATCGCCCGGGTCGCCGCCGCCGAGTACCAGTGCACCAACCAGGTGCAGCTGCCCAGCGCCGCCCCGGCCGTGCCGGCGCTGCCGAAGGAGAAGGCCGATGGCTGAGCGTCCGCGCCGCCGCGGAGTCCTGCCGATCGCGCTCGGCGCGGCGGTGCTCGTGGCCGGGGTCGGCGGCGGGCTCTGGTACGTCAAGCCCTGGCAGGGGGTGGACGTACCGCAGAGTGCCTGCTGGAACGCGTTCACGCACGACGACCTCGCCACGCTGTCCGGCAAGGGCCACAAGACCCTCGCCTGGCAGGACGAGAAGGCGCTCACGGACCGGGAGTTCACCTACGACCCCGCCTGCAATGTCAGGTGGAAGGGCGACAACTCGCTGAGCCATGCGGTCGCGAACATCGCCACCCGGATTCGAGACGAGAAGTTCCAGCGGGCGAAGACCAAGGCCGAGGCGACGGGCTGGGAACCGAACCTTCCCGTGTCACTGGACTTCGGCCCGGGAGCCCAGGGCTGGTTGTTCCACGAGGGCACGGTGCAGCTGCTGCTGCGCTGCGACTACCTGGAGCAGAACGGACAGCCGTCCAGTTGGCCGTACCGCGAGATCACGATCACCGGCGACCGCTGGTCCTCGGACACTCCTGTCACCGAGGTCCACCGGATCCGCGTCGCCGCCGCCCTGCGCACCGCGAAGGCGATCGTCCGCACCCAGGGCTGCACGAACGCGCCGCAGCTGGCCGAGCAGCCGCCCACCGCTCCCTTCTGACCCGTCAGTCGCTGCCCCTCGGGTGGCCTCGCCGGTCATCCGCTCCGGCGGCTGTTCGGGAGTGCTCCCGAACAGCCGCCGGAAGAGGCGGTCAGAGCGGCAGGCTCTGCCAGGGGTCGAAGGTGGTGGGGGTGGTGGCCGTGCGGAGGTACACCCGGCCGTCGGTGCCGATGGCGAAGAGGTGGAGGACGCCGGTGCCGTCGGTGAGGGCGGCCGGGTGGTCGAGGACGGTGCCGCCGAGGTCCTGCCAGGGGCCGTAGCCGCTGTCAGGGGCGGTCTGGGCGGTGGTGCTGACGCCGCCGGCGGCGTTGCGTTCGAACAGGACGACGCGGCCGGCGAGGGTGGCCGTGGCCGGTTCGCCGACGCCGCCGTGGCCGCCGAGGGGGGCCGGGGTCCGGCTCCACGGTCCGCCGGGCCGGGTCTGGTAGCTGACCAGCACCGCGCCGGTGCCGACCTCGCGGTAGGCGAGCTCGATGCGGCCGTCCTGGTCGAGGGCGGCCTTGGGCGGGCTGGCCGGGCGGGCGTCCGGGATCGGGTCGGGGCCGGTGAGGGCGCCGTTCGGGGTGCTCTGGTGCCAGCCGAGGACGGCGGTGCGGGTGGCGGCGAACACCTCGATCGCCCCGGCGCCATTGCGGATCGCGGTGACCGGGTCCTGGAGGTCGGTGCCGCCGAAGTCCGTCCAGGTGCCCGTCCACACCCCGCCCGGGGTGGTCTGCCGGATGCCGCTGAGGCCGCCGCCGCCGTTCTTGACGAAGAGTTCCAGCCGCCCGTCCAGGGAGTTGGCGACGGCGGGTACGCCGACCTGGTCCTCGTTGCCGAGTCCGGTGTTGGGGTTGCCGTGGTCGGCCCAGCTGTCCCACCAGCGGCCGTTGGGCACGGCCTGCGGCAGGGAGAGGAGGTGGTGGTCGGTGAGGCGGCGGGCGAAGACCTCCAGTCGGCCGTCGGCGTTGGTGCCGACGGCGATGCCGGGGGCGATCCGCCCGCCGGGGTCGGCCATCCGGAGCGGGCCGCCCCAGCTGCCGTCGGCCTGGCGCCAGTAGGTGTGGAGGGCGCCGGCCCGGACGACGAAGACCTGCGGGCGGCCGTCCTGGTTGAGCCCGGCCCAGGAGGTGCCGCGCGACCAGCGGTAGTACATCCGGGAGAACCAGAGGGCGGAGTAGTTCCCGTCGGAGTGGTCGTGGCCGGCGTACTCGGAGAAGTACACGCCCTTGGCGCCGGCCGTCGCCGGGTCGAGGTTCACCGGGGCGTCGCCGATGTTGTAGTCCCGGTAGTTCACCTGGATCAGGTTGCCGCCGTAGAGGCCGGCGGCCTGGCCGGCGAACTTCGCGGCGGCGACGTGGTCGGAGTGGTCGCCGGAGTAGCGGCGGTCCGGGAGTTCGTCCTGGGCCCGGAGCACGGTCGGCCGGTAGGTCGCCATCAGCTGGCGCAGTACTTCGACGACGTCCGCGGCCGTGTAGGTGGACGGCCCGGACAGCGGGCTGTCCTTCGGGACGACGGTGGTGTCGGTGCCGCCGTTCAGCACGCCGCCGAGCCGGGCGTCGTGCAGGTTGAGGAAGATCAGGTGCACCGGCCGGCCCTTGAGGACGTACCGTTCGACCTGCTTGCCGGCGACCGTCCAGGCCTCGGCCGTCCAGTGGCCGACCTCGTCGGTGGCCGGGTCGGTGTCGCCGACCCCGGTCATCCGGGAGTAGGCGTTGACGGCGCCCATCTGCCGGTTCCAGGTGCGCAGCGGTTCGCCGGCGGTGTCCCAGCAGACGGTGGAGCACGGGTCGCCGGTCGCGTTCCCCGCGGTGACGAAGACGGTGACGGACGGCGTGCCGTCGGCGAGGGCGTTGGAGAGGTCCGGGTTCATGAAGAGGATGTCGTCGTCCTCGTGCGCGACGATCTGCATGAACAGCGGTCCGGAGCCGGTGGCCGCGGCTCCGGGTACGGCTGCGGCTCCGGGTTCGGCCGCGGCCGCGCGGGTCGCCGTCGCCTTGGTCAGGACGGGTGCGGCGAGGGCGGTGAGCGCGACGGAGGCGAGGAGTTGTCGTCGTCCGATTGCCATGGGATCCCCCAATTCGAGATCGGGACGTGAGCATGCCAGAAGGAGGTTAACCCATCCCCGCGTCCACAATGCCGTGCTCCGCATTCCGTGAACGTGTCGTACTGGAAAGACAGTTGACGCACGCTCAAACGTCTTCACCCACTTCCTTCCCGGTATCCTCGTTTCCGGACGAACCCGTTCCTCCGTCGGGCCGCGCACCCCGGCCGACCACGGCCTTTCCCCCGTTCCCGCCGGTTTCCCTCCGCTTTCCCGCCGGTCCGCCGCACGGTTTCCCGCCGGCTTTCCACCGGCTTCCCCCTGGTCCACCGCGCGCTTTACCGCCGGTCCGCCGCGACGCCCCGGAGCGGGACGGACGCCCCGCCGCCGTCCCGCACCGCCTGATCGACGTCCGCGGAACCCCCTCCGGCCCTCCCCTCGCGGCACCGGGCTTTGCCCGGGGTGGCGGCGAGCAGGCAAGATAGCCGGGTGACCCTCCTTGATCTGATGCCGAAGCCCGCCACCCCCGACGCGCTGTACGAGACGTTCGCAGCCTGGTCGGAGGAGCGCGGGATCACGCTGTACCCGGCACAGGAGGAGGCGCTGATCGAGCTGGTGTCGGGGAACAACGTGATCCTCGCGACGCCGACCGGGTCGGGCAAGAGCCTGGTGGCGGCGGGGGCGCACTTCGCCGCGCTGGCGGAGGGGAAGCGGACCTTCTACACCGCGCCGATCAAGGCACTGGTCTCGGAGAAGTTCTTCGACCTGGTGAAGATGTTCGGCACCGAACAGGTCGGCATGATGACCGGCGACGCGAGCGTGAACCCGACCGCGCCGATCATCTGCTGCACCGCCGAGGTGCTCGCCCAGATCGCGCTGCGCGACGGCACCCGGGCGGACATCGGCCAGGTGGTCATGGACGAGTTCCACTTCTACGCGGAGCCGGACCGCGGCTGGGCCTGGCAGATCCCGCTGCTGGAGCTGCCGCAGGCGCAGTTCCTGCTGATGTCCGCGACGCTCGGCGACGTCCGCCGCTTCGAGGAGGACCTGACCCGCCGCACCGGCCGGCCGACCACGGTGGTGCGCAACGCGACCCGCCCGGTGCCGCTGTTCTACGAGTACCGCCGCACCTCGATGCACGAGACCCTGGAGGAGCTGCTGCAGACCGGCCAGGCCCCGGTCTACGTCGTGCACTTCACCCAGAAGGAGGCGGTGGACCGGGCCCAGTCGCTGATGAGCATCAACATGTGCTCGAAGGCGGAGAAGGAGGCCATCGCCGACCTGATCGGCGGCTTCCGCTTCACCACCAAGTTCGGCCGCAACCTGTCCCGTTACGTGCGCCACGGCATCGGCGTGCACCACGCGGGCATGCTGCCGAAGTACCGCCGGCTGGTCGAACGCCTCGCCCAGGCGGGCCTGTTGAAGGTCATCTGCGGCACCGACACGCTCGGCGTCGGCGTCAATGTGCCGATCCGCACGGTGCTGTTCACCGCCCTGTCCAAGTACGACGGGCAGCGCGTGCGCATCCTGCGCGCCCGCGAGTTCCACCAGATCGCCGGCCGGGCCGGCCGGGCCGGCTTCGACACCGTCGGCCAGGTGGTGGCCCAGGCGCCGGAGCACGTGATCGAGAACGACAAGGCGATCGCCAAGGCCGGGGACGACCCGAAGAAGAAGCGCAAGGTCGTCCGGAAGAAGGCCCCGGAGGGCTTCGTCGGCTGGACCGAGGAGACCTTCGACAAGCTGATCGGCGCCGACCCGGAGCCGCTGGTCTCCCGGTTCAAGGTGAGCCACGCGATGCTGCTGTCGGTGATCGGCCGCCCGGGCAACGCCTTCGAGGCGATGCGCAAGCTGCTGACCGACAACCACGAGGACCGGGCCGCGCAGCGCCGGCACATCCGCACCGCGATCGCCATCTACCGCTCGCTGCTGGAGGGCGGCGTGGTGGAGCGGCTGCCGGAGCCGGACGCCGAGGGCCGGATCGTCCGCCTCACCCTGGACCTCCAGGAGAACTTCGCGCTCAACCAGCCGCTGTCCACCTTCGCGCTGGCCTCCTTCGAACTGCTCGACCCGACCTCGCCCTCGTACGCGATGGACGTCGTCTCCATCGTCGAGGCGACCCTGGACGACCCGCGCCAGATCCTCGCCGCGCAGCAGAACAAGGCCCGCGGCGAGGCCGTCGGCGAGATGAAGCGCGACGGCATCGAGTACGAGGAGCGGATGGAGCGGCTCCAGGAGATCACCTACCCGAAGCCGCTGGAGGAGCTCCTCACCCACGCCTACGAGGTGTACCGCCGGGCGCACCCGTGGATCGGCGACCACCAGCTCCAGCCGAAGTCGGTGGTCCGCGACCTGTACGAGCGGGCGATGACCTTCTCGGACTACGTCGGCTTCTACGAGCTGGCCCGCACCGAGGGCATCGTGCTGCGCTACCTGGCCGGCGCGTACAAGGCGCTGGAGCAGACCGTCCCCGAGGACGTGAAGACCGACGACCTCAAGGACGTCATCGCCTGGCTCGGCGAGCTGGTCCGCCAGGTCGACTCCAGCCTGCTGGACGAGTGGGAGCAGCTGGCCAACCCGACCGAGCCGCAGGCCGCCGAGGTGCGGCTGGACGACAAGCCGGCGCCGGTCACCGCCAACGCCCGCGCCTTCCGCGTCCTGGTGCGCAACGAGATGTTCCGCCGGGTCGAGCTGTGCGCGCTGGAGCACTACGAGGAGCTCGCCGACCTGGACGGCGAGTACGGCTGGGACGCGGACCGCTGGGCGGACGCCATGGACGGGTACTGGGAGGAGTACGACGACCTCGGCACCGGCCCGGACGCGCGCGGCCCGAAGATGCTGCTCATCGAGGAGGAGGACTCCTCCTGGCGGGTCCGGCAGATCTTCGACGACCCGGAGGGCGACCACGACTGGGGCATCAGCGCCGAGGTCGACCTGTACGGCTCGGACGAGGAGGGCCGCGCGGTGCTGCGGGTGACCTCGGTGGACCGGCTCGGCGGCTGAGCCGGCTGTACGTCGACGCCGGATGTACGTCGACGCCCCCGGAGGCTTCGGCTTCCGGGGGCGTCGTCACGTCAGAACGGGCCGCTGTCACAGCCGGGGAGCGCCGTCACATCCAGGCGAACGGCGACCCCGCCGCGTAGGAGAGCGCCCGGGTGGCCTCGTCCAGGGTCTGCTCGGTGCTGGGCGCCGCGCCGGTGGCCGGCTGGCCGGGCGTGGTCGGCGCCCCGGTGCCGCTCGGGGCGGAGCCCGCCGGGCGGCCGTCGCCGGGCCGCGAGCTGGTGACCGTCACGTAGTGCCCGACCGCCTCGACCCGCGGGTCGCCGCCCTGCTTGGCGCCCGGGGCCTGGACGGGGCCGGTGGTGGTGTCGGCGAGCATGAAGGCGACCGCCCCGGGCTTGGTCCGCAGGGCGTCGGCGGCCCTGGCGGCGGAGGGCTGGTCGGGGAAGCGCAGCAGGGTGACGCTGCTGAGCACCGGGTGGTCCTGGCCGCTGAAGCTGACGGTCAGGTAGCCCTGGCAGCCGGTGTCCTTCAGCGGGTCCTGGCCGCGGTCCTGGAGCACCTCGACGCAGTTCTCGCCCTGCCGGACGCCGTTGCGCCGCGCCTTGAAGGCGCCGACCTCGACCGGCCGCTGGGCGGGGAAGAGGTTGTCGACGTTGAGGGCCTCGGGGTCGGTGCGCGGCGGCGGGGCGCCCACCACGCGCGGCGTCGCGGACGAGTCCTTGGTGGACGGGCCGAGCCCGGGTATGTAGTCGCCGGGCATCGGGCGGGTGATGAGCCATCCGCCGGCCGCGACCACTCCGACGACGACGATCCAGCCGGCCGCTCGACGGCCCGTCAGCCGGCGGCCCCGCCTGAGGTCCGTCCCCCCGTCGGTGTCGGCGCCCCCGCCGGTCCGCTGCCCTGCCCGGTCGTCCCGGCTTTCTCCCGGAGTCGGGGTGTGCTCCCCCTGCGTGGTCATGGCGCAGAGTCTAAGCACCCCCGGCGTGGCGTGGATCACGGGGTCGGGGGTTGTGGATCATCGTCCGCCGGAGGCCGCCACCGGCCCGCCGCCGGTCGGCCGCCGACCGTCCGGCACCCCGCTCGCCGTCCCGGTCGCTACCGGCCGGTAACCGGAGGTCCGGCCCCGCGTCAAGCTCGTGACCAGCGGCGGAGCCGTGACCTTCGACACTGTGGCAATCGGCACATCCTCACACCGATCTTCTGGCGGGTTTGCTCTGGCGCCGCTCGATCGCCACCAGGCAGGATCGCCCCATGGATCTGCTCGATACCCTCACCGCCAAGGGCCTGCGCGGCGAAGTCCCGACCCGCGAGGAGGCCCTGGCCGTCCTCGCCACCACCGACGACGAGCTGCTCGACGTGGTCGCCGCCGCCGGCAAGGTGCGCCGCCGCTGGTTCGGCCGCCGGGTCAAGCTCAACTACCTGGTGAACCTGAAGAGCGGGCTCTGCCCGGAGGACTGCTCGTACTGCTCGCAGCGGCTCGGGTCCAAGGCCGAGATCCTCAAGTACACCTGGCTCAAGCCCGACCAGGCCGCCGACGCCGCCCGCGCCGGGGTGGCCGGCGGCGCCAAGCGGGTCTGCCTGGTCGCCAGCGGCCGCGGCCCGACGGACCGCGACATCGACCGGGTCACCGACACCATGGCCGCCATCAAGGACGCCGACCCCGAGGTCGAGATCTGCGTCTGCCTCGGCCTGCTCTCCGACAACCAGGCGGAGCGGCTCAAGGCGGCCGGCGCCGACGCCTACAACCACAACCTCAACACCTCCGAGGGCACCTACGGGACCATCACCAAGACCCACACCTACGCGGACCGGGTCGACACGGTGCAGAAGGCGCACGGCGCCGGGCTGTCCGCCTGCTCCGGCCTGATCGCCGGCATGGGCGAGAGCGACGAGGACCTGGTCGACGTCGTCTTCGCGCTGCGCGAGCTGGGCTCGGACTCCGTCCCCGTCAACTTCCTGATCCCGTTCGAGGGCACCCCGCTCGCCAAGGAGTGGAACCTCACCCCGCAGCGCTGCCTGCGCATCCTGGCGATGGTCCGCTTCGTCAACCCGGACACCGAGGTACGGATCGCGGGCGGGCGCGAGGTGCACCTGCGCTCGATGCAGCCGCTCGGCCTGCACATCGCCAACTCCATCTTCCTCGGCGACTACCTGACCAGCGAGGGCCAGGCCGGGCAGACCGACCTCGACATGATCAAGGACGCCGGCTTCGAGGTCGAGGGCGCCGGCGAGGCCACCCTGCCGCGCCACCGCGCGGACGTCGCCGAGGCCGCCCAGGCCGGCCACGCCTCCGGCGGCTGCGGCAGCGCGGCCTCCGCGTGCGGCAGCGGCGGCGGCTGCGGGCCGTGCGGCGGGCACGCCCACGGCCCCTCCTCGTCGGCCTCGCCCGCCGAGGAGGCCGCCGAGGACGCTGCGGACGCCCCGGACGACGAGCTCCGCAGCGACCTGGTGAAGGTCCGCCGCCGCGGCGCCGGCACCGAACTCGCGCCCAACGCCTGACGCCTGACGCCTGAACCCCACGGGAGAACCGCACCACCATGCCCCAGCCGTCCACCGACACGCTGCTCGCCCTCGACCGCGCCCATGTCTGGCACCCGTACGGGCCGATGCCCGGGACCGCCACCCCGTACGTGGTCGAGTCCGCCTCCGGGGTGCGGCTGCGCCTGGCCGAACCGGTCGCGGGCGGGCGGCGCGAGCTGGTCGACGGGATGTCGTCCTGGTGGGCGGCGATCCACGGTTACCGGCACCCGGTGCTGGACGAGGCCGTGCGCGACCAGCTGGGGCGGATGAGCCACGTGATGTTCGGCGGGCTCACCCACGAGCCCGCCGTCCGGCTGGCGGCCACGCTGGTGGAGATCACCCCGGAGCCGCTGCGGCACGTCTTCCTCGCCGACTCGGGCTCGGTGGCCGTCGAGGTCGCGATGAAGATGTGCCTCCAGTACTGGCAGTCCACCGGGCGGCCGGCCAAGCGCCGGCTGCTCACCTGGCGCGGCGGCTACCACGGGGACACCTTCCACCCGATGTCGGTGTGCGACCCGGACGGCGGGATGCACCACCTGTGGGGCGGGGTGCTGCCCGGCCAGCTGTTCGCCCCCGAGCCGCCGGCCGGGTTCGACGCCCCGCTCGACCCGGCGTACGCGGCGCGGTTCGAGGAGCTGATGGCCCGGCACGCCGACGAGCTGGCCGCCGTCATCGTCGAGCCGGTGGTCCAGGGCGCCGGCGGGATGCGCTTCCACTCGCCGGCCTACCTGCGGATGCTGCGCGACCTGTGCGACCGGTACGGGGTGCTGCTCGTCTTCGACGAGATCGCCACCGGCTTCGGGCGCAGCGGCGCGCTGTTCGCCGCCGACCACGCGGGCGTCTCGCCGGACGTGATGTGCCTGGGCAAGGCGCTGACCGGCGGCTACCTGACGCTGGCCGCCACGCTGTGCACGAGCGAGGTCGCCGACGGGATCAGCCGCGGCGAGGTGCCGGTGCTCGCCCACGGGCCGACGTTCATGGGCAACCCGCTGGCCTGCGCCGCCGCCAACGCCTCGCTGGAGCTGCTGCTCGGGCAGGACTGGTCGGTGGAGGTCAAGCGCATCGAGTCCGGGCTGGCCGAGGGCCTCGCGGCGGCGGCCGGACTGCCGGGCGTGAAGGACGTACGGGTCCAGGGCGCCATCGGCGTCGTGCAGTTGGACCGTCCCGTGAACGTCCCGGCGGCGACCGAGGCGGCGGCACGCGAAGGCGTGTGGCTGCGGCCCTTCCGGGACCTGATCTACACCATGCCCCCCTATGTGACGGAGGACGAGGACGTGGCACGCATCGCTGCCGCCGTGACCGCGGCGGCGGTGGCCGGATGAGCGCGCGCATCCTGTTCGTGACGGGGACCAACACGGACGTCGGCAAGACCGTCGCCACCGCGGCCGTCGCCTCGGCGGCGCTGCGGGCCGGACTGAAGGTCGCGGTGCTCAAGCCGGGGCAGACCGGCGTCTCACCCGAGGAGCCCGGGGACGCGGCCGAAGTCCGGCGCCTGGCAGGCGAACTGACGATCCGTGAACTGGTGCGCTACCCCGAGCCGCTGGCACCCGACACCGCCGCCCGACGGGCCGGGATGCCGTACCTCTCCCCCGCCGAGGTGGTGACCGAGGTCGCCGAACTCGCCGCCACCCACGACCTGGTACTGGTGGAGGGCGCGGGCGGACTGCTGGTCCGCTACGACGACGAGGGCCGCACGCTCGCCGACCAGGCCCGGGCGGTGCTCGACGCCGGGCTCCCGGCCGAGGTGCTGCTGATCGCCTCCGCCGGTCTCGGCACGCTCAACATCGTCTCCCTGACGGCGGAGGCCCTGGCGGCCCGCGAACTCCCCCTCGCGGGCGTGCTCGTCGGCTCCTGGCCCGCCGAACCCGGCCTCGCCGAGCGCTGCAACCTCGCCGACCTCCCCCGCTCCGCCGGCGCCCCCCTCCTCGGCGCCCTCCCGGAACGCGCGGGCCGCGCCGAGGACTTCGCCGCTCTCGCCGTCACCGCACTCGCCCCCGCACTCGGCGGCACCTGGAACGCCGAGCGGTTCGCGCACGCCCACCGGCCCGACTAGGCCGGGCCTCGTCGAGGGCGCGAAGCCGATCCCGGAACCTCCCGCGGTACGGCTGTCAGCCCAGTGCCGCTCCAGTGCGCCACCTGCCCGATCACAAACCCGTCAGTTCCGTCAACGAGGCGATCACCCGGATACCTGCGTCCACGGCACCGGGCCCTCGGGAAACCGAGCGGTCCAGCCAGATGGCCCGCAACCCTGCGTCCCGCGCTCCGACCGCGTCCTTCTCGTAGTCGTCACCCACGTAGGCCACCTCGGCGGGCGCCAACCCCAGGGCCTCGCAGCCCGCCAGGAAGATGCTCGCCGCCGGCTTGGCGGCACCGTGTTCCTGGGAGCAGACCAACGGCTCCGTGAAGTAGCCGAGCAGCCCGATCGCATCCAGCTTCGCGCGCTGGTGCGCGGTCACCGAGTTCGATACGACGCCGAGTCGGAACCGACCCGCCAACGCGCCCAGCGTCGGTTGGGCATCGTCGAACGCCCGCCGGACCGCGTCCCTCCGTACCGCGTAGCTCGCGAACCACGCCGTAGCCGCCTCGTCCGTCACCTCAAGTGCGCCGACCACCCCGGCCTGGGCGAGGAATCGCCGTATTCGTGCGGCCTTCTGGGCGGCGAACGTCAACTCGCCGCTCAGGAAGCGCGGGTACTCCTCCTCCCTGACTTCCCGCCACACACGCAGCGCCTCCGCCGGCGACTCGAACCGGTCGGAGAGCTCTTCGGCCACCAGGTGTTCGTGAAGACCGAACTCCTCGGCCTTCTCGTAGTCGTACAGGGTTCCATCGACATCGAACAGCACTCCACGGATCGTCATGTCGATCATTCTGGCGGAACGGGCGGGCCGCGCCGAGGACTTCGCCGCCCTCGCCGTCACCGCACTCGCCCCCGGGCTGGGCGGCGGCTGGGATGCGGAGCACTTCGAGGGCGCGTACCGGCCCGAATAGGGCCCGCTTCGCTCGAAGGGGTGATCCCGGCTTCCGTCACTGTCGGAAGCCGGGATGGCTCAATACCGTTCTTCCATGACAGACGGGCTCACCGCAGACGAGGCCCTGCGGGCCTTGGCCGCCCTGGAGGCGGCGTTCAAGGACGACGACGAGGCACTGACCGCCCTGGCGGCGAGCGGGCCCGGTGAACGGCCGCTCCCGGCGCTGGTCGCCGCGTACGGCGAGCACGCCATGGACACCCTGATGGCGCTCGCGTTCGGGCTGCGCGCCACCATGAGCGACGAGGAGATCGCGGAGATCTCCGACGCCGTCAGTTCCAACATCGGTGCCCGGATGAGCGCCCTGCTCACCCAGACCCTCAAGGCCTGGGGCACCCTGGCGCCGTCGGAGGACCTCCCCGTCATCAAGATCATCGCCCACACGGTGATCGACGCGATGCGGGCCGTCACCGAGGACCCGAGCAAGACCGAAGTCCTGCCCCTGCTCGCCACGTTCCGCAGCTACGCCCTCAACGGCACCTGAGGGACGGGGAATTCGGCGCGGGCTTCGAGACGACTCGAAGCCCGCGCTGCTATGCACGTACTCTCATCCAGCCCGCCACGAGCATGAACGCGCCCGTCGAGGCGGCGAGGAAGACGAGGACGAACACCAGGGCGCTCGCCACCGGCGGTACGCGCTCGGGAATCAGCAGGAGGACCGATGCCGCGAACACGAGGCTTCCGGCGGTGATGACGCCGGCTCCGGCTACGGCCGCATACCTCTGCGGAGAACGACGACCAGCCGCTCGATGACGTCCGGCCGGGCGGCCCCGAGGTCGATCAGGATGACGCCGGTGGCCTTGGCCGAGCGCCAGTCGATGCCGAGGGACGGGAGTTTCACGTCGGCGGCGTTCAGGACGGCCTGGAGGTCGTCGAGGACGTCGGCCGCGGCGCGACGGTCCTCCGCCGTGATCTTGTCGATCATGCTGCTCATGGGGCATCTCACTGTTCGGTGTCGGTGAGCCAGCGCGCTTCGGTGTCCCACTCGACGCCGCCGCCGAGCGGCCGGAGGTAGGCGCGGCCGTGCTGCCACCCCATGAAGGCGGCCCAGCGGCCCGAGCGGACGTCGAAGACCCGCTCGCCAACGGTCGAGGGCCGGTAGGGGGTGGTCGGCGGCGGCACCCGTCGCACGGGCGGCGCCGCCGGGGTCATGGCGGAGGCGTTCATCCGCGCCTCGGGGATGGCGTCGCCGCACTGCGCGCATCGGCACGGCGGGAAGTTCCGCCGCAGGACGAGGCTTTCGCCGCATTGACTGTTCGTCATATCCACCGATTAGTTCCTCTCTGTTGCTATCCCCTCACCAAGAGTGGCCAATCACGGCTAGCATCGGAAGAGCTTCACTTTGACAGCGAGCACTGTGGAATCGGGTAATCACCATGCCCCATCGGGAAGTAGACCCCACCTCGTCGCCGGACGCGGCCATCGGCGTTCAGCTCCGGCGCTTCCGCAAGGCCAGGGGGCTCACGCAGGTCCAGCTCGGGCGGCGGACCAACTACAGCGATTCACTCATCTCCATGATCGAGAACGGCGACCGCCCCGCGCCGCTGCCCCTCGTTCGGCGGTGCGACAAGGAACTCGACACCTGCCAAGCGCTTGAGCTCCTGTACTGGACGGCCAAGAGCAGCACCTTGATCGGCGGGTTCCTCGCCTACATCGAGCACGAGGGCAAGGCCACCGCCCTCAAGATCTACGAGATGAACGTCATCCCCGGGCTGCTCCAGACGCGGGCCTACGCCTCCGCGCTCATCTACGCCGCGGCCCGGCGGGGCGAGATCCCCGAGGAAAAGGCCATCGAGCGCCTGAATGTCCGGATGGCGCGGCAGGCCCTGCTGTACCGGGACCCCGCTCCCTCCGTCCACATCATCATGGAGGAGAGCTGCCTGCGGCCCATCGGCGGCCCCTTCGTCATGGCCGAACAGCTTCGTCGGCTGGAGAGCATCGCCGGCCTTCCCCACGTCATGCTGCAGATCGCGCCGTCCAGCCTCGGTGAAGACCTCCCTTCGACGTGGCCGTTCACGCTCCTGACCTCGCCGGACGGGGACTGGATGGCCTACCTCGAGACCATCCAACGGGGCTACGTCGAGCGGGACGACAAGGACAAGATCCGTTCCCTGTCAAGGGTTTACGATTGGCTCCAGGCCCAAGCCCTCTCATGTGCGGACTCGCTGGCGCTCATCCGCACCCGGCTCAAGGAGTTCCAAGCCATGTTCCCCATCGCGACGGTCAAGCCCGCCTCCTGGTTGAAGTCCTCGTACAGCAACGGTGGTGGTCAGTGCATCGAGGTCGCCCCCGGCCTCCCGGGCGTCCTCCCCGTCCGCGACAGCAAGGACCCTGACGGCCCGCAGCTCGCCTTCGGTACGGACGCCTGGCAGTCCTTCATCGCGGGCGTCAAGTCCGGCGAGTTCGGGAGCGTCTGACTCCCTCGCCGCCCTGCCGCTTCGGCAGGGCGGCGGCACCACCGCTCAGCGGGCCCCGGCGACGAGGAAGCGGCCGGAGCGCCAGTGCAGCCGGGCCGGGCCGCCGGTGGGCCAGTCGTGGTTCAGGTGGCGGCGGTCGCGGCCGAGGGCGCCGAGGGCGTGGGGGCGCAGGGTGCCGCTCCTCAGGCCGGTGGCCTCCTCAGGGGTCACCGGCATGATCGTCACGTACTGGGCGTCGTCCCCGCCCATCCAGTCGACGACCTCGGTGAAGATCCACACGAACCGCTGCGAACACCCCAGGCAGCGCCGCAGGTTGACGGCGAAGCGCGAGCCGTCCACCACTTCCGCCTCGTGCTCGAAGCCCTCCCGCTGCCGCCCCCACACCGCCCGTTCGTCCTCGCCGTAGCACTTCGCGCAACCGAACTCCGCCATCGGCCTACCCATCGGTCGACTCCCTGTTCCGCGACGTCCCGTGTCGCGGCCCATGATGCCCGCAGGGCCCCACCGACCGGCCGCACCGTCACCCGACCGGGGAACAATTCACGGGCCGTTCCCGCGCAGTTCGCGCCCCAGGGCGGACATCCGCACGGCGGGTTGACGCACCCGGGGCCCGGCCCGAGCCGGTTCGCCCCGGCTCGGGCTTCGGGCCGCACACCTCGGAGTCCAGGCCGACCGCCCTCGCGCCCGAACGGGTCTTCACGGCGAAGGGTGACACGGACATGTCCCAGATTTCTGGGATTCTCCTCGCCCACCGACCTCGCACAGAATCGGCGTCAGGCACCCCGGTGAGCACGGGAGCCCGCCAAACCACCCGTCGGAGAGGGGAGTTGATCAGCGATGTCACGCTCCTTCAAGCGCGCCGATGACAAGGCCTGGCGGACCCACTCCCGGTCGCTGACGCTCGGCTGACGAACGACCCTGACCCCGCACCCCACCCCGCCCGGCGCGCCGCCTCCGCGGCCGCCGGGGGGATCAGGGTCAGGGCAGGGGGCGCGCCGGCCGGAGTCCCGGCCGGCCGCCCCCGTCAGTCGGTCTCCAGCAGGAGGGCCGGGAGGGCTTCCTCCCGCACCAGGTCGCGCGGCAGGGTGAGGCCGAAGTGGCGGCCGAGCACCTCCAGGCAGGTGCGGTGGAGGTCGTCGCCCGCGCGGTCGTGGTCGGGCAGGCCGACGGCGGCCAGCTCGGCCGTCAGGGCGGCGGCGGTGGCCGGCTCACCCTGGACGTCGCCGGGGCCCCAGGAGGGGTCCAGGTGGAGGTTGAGGGAGCAGATCTCCCGCCCGTCCTGGTGGGCGCTGAAGAACGGCGGCACCGGCTTGCCGTTCTCCTCCTCGAACTCCAGGTGGTAGACCTCGGCGCCGCCGCGCGAGACCTCCGGCCGGACGCTCAGCTCCCCCTGCCAGTAGCCGTACGCCACCGCGAAGGCGAGGTCGCCGCTGCGCCCGTGGTGCAGCGCGATGTCCTCGATGCCGCCGGCGAACTCCAGCTCGTACTCCTCCACCAGGTCCTCGGCGGTGAGCTCGTCGAGCGGCCGCGCCGTGCGCTCCGGGAGCCCTTCGGCGAGCCGGGCCGCCAGTTCCTCCGGCTCCAGGCCGCGGGCGAGCACGACGCTGTAACCTCCGTAGGCGATCGATTCGGATTCGGCGAGCCAGGTGAGTGCGTCCGTCATGATGATCATCCTGCCGCACCCATCCGCTCGTTCGGTATTCCGAACGATCCGACCGTCCATCGAACCGCCCGCCGAGCCGGCCACCGAACCGCCCGCCAGGCCGTCCGATACCGGAGCCCCAGCGCCGGAGCGTCAGTGCCAGAGCCCCCACGCGGCCGGCCGGACCGGCGAGGCCTCGGCGAGGTGGCCGTGCTGCTCAGCCCGGTACTGCAGCACCAGCACCGAGCGGACCGGCTCGCCGTCCAGCGCGGTGTAGGCGTGCGGGAGCGCGGCGTCGAAGCCGATGTAGTCGCCCGGGCCGAGCTCGATCTCGCGGCCGTCCACCCGCACGCCCAGCCGGCCGGCCTGGACGACGGTGTGCTCGGTGCCGGTGTGGCCGCCGGACTCCTGCGCGGCGCCGGTGCGCACCATCTGGTCGTAGAGCTCGAACACGGTGTCCCCGGACTCGATCCGGCGCAGCGGCCGCAGGTCGACGCCCCGCCCGCTGAGCACCTCGGCCTCGGCCGCCCGCACCACCGTCACCTCGCCGGCCGGCCGGGCCTCGACCAGGTCGGAGATCGGCACGCCGAGCACCCTGGACAGCCCGAGCACCGTCTCCAGGGTGGGATTTCCGGCCCCGGACTCCAGCTGGGAGAGCGTCGCCTTGCCCACCCCGGCCCGCCGGGACAGCTCGGACAGCGACAGTCCGCGCTGGGCCCGCACCCGCTTCAGGTTGGCGGCGAGGACGCCCCGGACGGATTCCTCGGCGTCGTTCACGCTGGGCCTCTTCTCTTGCGGCAGTGTTCGATATACCGTACGGGACGCACACCGACGGACGGGGCAGCGTAGCGAAACACCCCGCTGCCCTCACCCTCACCAGGAGACCGCAGTGACCGAGCCCGCCGAGACCATCAAGTACCGGAAGAACGGCCTGACCCGCGGGGTCACGGACGAGCTCGCGGAGAGCATGAAGCAGGGCTGGGCCGACACCGAGCGCACCGCCCTGGAGCCCGTCCCCCAGGCCGCGCACACCGCCCGCCGCCGCGCCGCGCTGTCCGCCGCCTTCCCCGGCGAGCTGCTGGTCGTCCCGGCCGGCAACCCCAAGGTGCGGGCCAACGACACCGACTACCCGTTCCGCCCCTCCTCCGACTACGCCTACCTGACCGGCGACCAGTCCGAGGACGGCGTCCTGGTGCTCGCCCCGACCGGGGACAGCGGCCACGAGGCCGTGCTCTACCTGCGCGACCGCTCCCGCACCGACAACGGCGAGTTCTGGCTGGACGGCCACGGCGAGCTGTGGGACGGCCGCCGCAACAGCCTGACCGAGAGCGAGCGGCTGTTCGGCCTGCCCTGCCGGGACGTGCGCACCGCCCGCGCGGACCTGCGCGCCGCCACCGGCCCGGCGCGCGTGCTGCGCCGCCACGACGCGGGCGTCGAGGAGGCCCTCGCGGACCGGATCACCGCCGAGCGGGACGAGGAGTTCGAGGTCTTCCTGTCCGGACTGCGCCTGGTCAAGGACGCGTTCGAGATCGAGGAGCTGCGCTTCGCCTGCGCCGCCACCGCCCGCGGCTTCGAGGACGTGGTCCGCGTCCTCGGCACCGACTCCGAGACCGCCGAGCGGCTGATCGAGGGCACCTTCTTCGTCCGCGCCCGGGTCGAGGGCAACAGCGTGGGCTACAGCACCATCGCCGCGGCCGGCCCGCACGCCACCACCCTGCACTGGGTGCGCAACAACGGCCACGCCCGCCCCGGCGACCTCCTGCTGCTCGACGCCGGCGTGGAGACCAACCACCTCTACACCGCCGACGTCACCCGCACCCTCCCGGTCAGCGGCCGCTTCACCGAGCTCCAGCGCAAGGTCTACGACGCCGTGTACGCGGCCCAGGAGGCCGGCATCGCGGCCGTCCGGCCGGGCGGGCGGTTCCGCGACTTCCACCACGCCGCCCAGCGCGAGCTCGCCGAACACCTCACCGCCTGGGGCCTGTTCGGCGACCTGAGCGCCGACAAGGTGTACGAGCTGGGCCTGCACCGCCGCTTCACCCTGGCGGGCACCGGCCACATGCTGGGCATCGACGTCCACGACTGCGCCCACTCCCGCACCGAGGAGCACGTCGACGGCCCGCTGGAGCCGGGCATGGTGCTCACCGTCGAGCCGGGCATCTACTTCCAGGAGAACGACCTGACGGTGCCGGAGGAGTACCGGGGCATCGGGGTGCGGATCGAGGACGACATCCTGGTCACCGAGGACGGCAACGAGAACCTCTCCGCCGACCTCCCGCGCCGCTCCGACGAGGTCGAGGCCTGGCTGGCCCGGCTGCGCGGCTGAGCAGCGGAAGAGCGGCACCGGGGCGTACCCGGTGCCGCTCGCGCCGTACGACTACCTGAGCCGCTCCGGCTACTTCAGCTGCTGCAGCGCCACGCCCACCCGCCGCACGGCGGCCTCGACGTCGTCGGGCATCCGGCTGGTGAAACAGAGCCGGAAGAAGCCGGGCTCCGCGTTGTGCATGGTCCCGCCGGGCAGCAGGGAGACCTCGGTGGGCTTGGCGGCGAGGTAGCGGAACAGCCACTCCTCGTTCGGGTCGAGCCCGTCCGGCCCGATGGCCGGCAGCCCGTTCACGTGCTCGCCGGGCGCGCGCTTGCCGAGGTACCTGGTGAGGTCGAGCCAGAAGAACATCGCGGCGTTGTCGCCGTCCTGGTGGACGTACTCGATCCCGGCGGCGTCCAGGGCGTCCTTGGTCCTGCGGAAGCTCGCACTCAGCAGCGTGCGGTACTCGCGCATCGCGTACACCGGGTAGGGCTCCCCGTCGACGGTGGCCTTGAACAGCTCCCCGATGACGTAGGTCTTCAGCGAGTCGAACGGGGTGAACCAGGGCAGCGCGCGGGTCTGTTCGGCCGGGTCGTCACTGCCGAGCATGGCGCGGTGCACGGCCTCGTTCTTGGAGATGACGAACCCCGTGCGGAAGCCGGACAGCCCGAAGTCCTTGGCGAAGCCCCAGACCACGTGGACCCGGTCGGCGTGCTCCTGGTACGCGTCCAGGGCCACCGCGCTGGTGAACGGCGTCGTCCCGGTGTCGAGTTGGGAGTGGCAGTAGATCTCGTCGGAGATGATGTGGAGGTCGGTGTGCGCGAGCGCCCAGCCGTAGATCTCGTCGAGCAGTTCCTTCGGGTAGTTGACGCCCAGCGGGTTGTGCGGATTGGTGAGGACGAGCAGCCGCGGGTTGTGCCCGGCCTCCTTCCGCGCCTCGTAGGCGTTCACGACCAGGTTCAGGGTGAGCCGGTAGCGGTCCTCCCCGTGGGTGGGCAGGTGCACCGGGACGCACTTCAGCTTGGGCCGTTCCTGGAACGACCAGTTGAAGCCCTGCCAGTACGGCGCCGGGATCAGCACCTCGTCCCCCGGCTTGAGCGGCACACCGCCCGTCCCCTGCCGCCGCATGAGCCCGTAGGCGATGCACTCCAGCGCGGAGGAGACCCCGGCGCAACCGAAGACGTCCTCCATCACGACCGTGCGGCCGAACGCCCGGGTGAGCAGGTCCGCCGCCTGCTGACGCAGCCACGGGATGCCGACCGGGGCCATGTACTTGATGTTCAGCTCGGGGATCAGCCGGATCTTCTCGAAGACGTCCCGCTGCATCGAGTCGTGGTAGAGCAGGACGTTCTCCGCGACGGACAGGTCGACGGCGGTGTCCGGCGCCAGGTGCTGGTGGTAGAAGGCGAGGGCCTGCTCGAAGTCGGGCAGGCCGGCGTGCAGGTCGGCGATCGCCTGGGGCGAGGCGATCCTGAGTCCGTTCTCGGTGATGGTCATGGTGGGTCCCCTGTCGGGTGGGCGGGTCCGGCAGCGCGCCAGCAAGGGTGCCGGAAGGGTGCCGAACGGCGCCGGACACGGCCGGACGATGCCGTTCGCACACGCATCGGCCCCAGCCGACCACGCCCCTGACCCGGCCGCCAGCGCTCGGCGGCCGTCCGGACGGCGGGCGCGCCCCGGCCCGCCGTCCGGACCGGGGACCCGCCTCAGCCCGTCGCCCGTGATGCCGGTGCCCTTGGCCGGTCAGCCCAGTCGCCACACCGTCGTGGTCTTGACCGCGGTGTCCTCCAGGTCCGCGACCACCGGCACCTGGTACGCCGCCACCGCGGTGAACCGGTCCCGGGGCAGGTAGGCCCGGCCCGGGTCGCCGACGACGACGGTCGCGCCGCGCGCCACGGCCCGCTCCAGGAAGGGCAGGAAGCGGGCGGCCATGGCCCGTTCGTAGAAGACGTCGCCCGCGAGCACCACCTCGGCGGGCCCGCCGTCGCCGTCCACCAGGTCCACCAGGGCGCCGTCCACCCGAACCCCGTTGGCCTCGGCGTTCAGCCCGATCGCGGCCACCGCGTAGGCGTCGATCTCGGCGGCGCGCACCTCCGTCGCCCCGCGCAGCGCGGCGGCCACCCCGACCAGCCCGGAGCCGGCTGCGACGTCCAACACCGTACGGCCGTCGACCAGTTCGGGGTGGTCCAGCACGTAGCGGGCGACCGCCACCCCGCCCGCCCAGGCGAAGGCCCAGAACGGCGGCGGCAGCCCAGCCCGCCCGCGCGCCCGTTCGGTGGTCTCCCACAGGGCGATGGCGTCCTCGGCCATGTGGAGGCTGATCTCGGGCACGAAGGGGACGGGCTTCAGCTCGGTCTCCCGCCGGATGAAGGCGAGGTCCTCGGCGGTCCGAGGATCGGATGGGGGATCGGGCTGAAGGGCGGGCGGGAGAGCGGATCGGAGAGTGCGCAGCTCACTCGGCATGTCCGCAGCATAGGGCCCGCACGGGGGTGCTCCCCGCCACCCGCCCGGCGGGACGCCCCCGCGCGTGTGCCCGACGGCCGGGTTCACCACCGCTCGTTCACCTCCGCTCGTTCAACCCCGCTCGTCCACCACCCGCTTGATCTTCCCGACCGAGCGCTCCAGCGTGTACGGGTCCACCACCTCGGCCGCGACGGTGATCCCGACCCCGTCCTTCACCGCCCGGACGATCTCCGCCCGCGCCGCCTTCCGCAGCTCCGCGGGGGCCTCCGGCCGGGCCTCCACCCGGACGGTCATGGTGTCCAGCCGCCCCTGCCGGCCGAGCCGCAGCTGGAAGTGCGGCGCGACGCCCGGGGTGCGCAGCAGGATCTCCTCGATCTGGGTCGGGAAGACGTTCACCCCGCGCAGGATGATCATGTCGTCGCTGCGCCCGGTGACCTTCTCCATCCGCCGGAACGCCGGCCGCGCGGTGCCGGGCAGCAGCCGGCTGAGGTCGCGGGTGCGGTAGCGGATGATCGGCAGCGCCTCCTTGGTGAGCGAGGTGAAGACCAGTTCGCCGCCCTCCCCCTCGGGCATCACCTCGTCGGTGAACGGGTCGACGACCTCCGGGTAGAAGTGGTCCTCCCAGATGTGCAGCCCGTCCTTGGTCTCCACGCACTCCTGCGCGATGCCGGGGCCGACCACCTCGGAGAGGCCGTAGATGTCGACGGCGTGCAGGTCGAGCCGCTCCTCGATCTCGCGCCGCATCTCCTCCGTCCACGGCTCGGCCCCGAAGATGCCGATCCGCAGCGAGGTGCTCCGCGGGTCGACGCCCTGCCGCTCGAACTCGTCGAGCAGGGTCAGCAGGTAGGACGGGGTGATCATGATGATCTCGGGCTCGAAGTCCAGGATCAGCCGCACCTGGCGGGCCGTCATGCCGCCGGAGGCCGGGATGACGGTGCAGCCGGCCCGCTCGGCGCCGTAGTGCGCGCCCAGGCCGCCGGTGAACAGGCCGTAGCCGTACGCGATGTGCGCCTTGTGGCCAGGTCGGCCGCCGGCCGCGCGGATCGAGCGGGCGACCACGTCGGCCCACATGGAGAGGTCGTCGTCGGTGTAGCCGACCACGGTCGGCAGTCCGGTGGTGCCGCTGGAGGCGTGGATCCGGCGGACCCGCTCCACCGGGACGGCGAACATGCCGAAGGGGTAGCCCTCGCGCAGGTCGGCCTTGGTGGTGAAGGGGAAGCGGGCGAGGTCGTCCAGGGTGCGGCAGTCCTCGGGGCGGACGCCGGCCGCGTCGAACTTGCGACGGTAGAGCTCGACGTTGTCGTACGCGTGCCGCAGGGTGGCCCGCAGCCGGGTGAGCTGGTGGGCGCGCAGCTCGTCCGGACCCATCCGCTCGCCGGCGTCCAGGAGCTCGGGCGGTAGCGGCTCCCCGAGGTGTCGGCGCGGGACGGGTGCGGTGCCGGTCATCGTCGCTCCTTCGCTGCTGTGCCGATTTCGCTGCTTTGCCGATCTCGCTGCTCTGCCGAGGTTCGCCCGCGTCGAGGACGCCCAGGCCGAGATCGCCGACCGATCGTTCGGTCAGCCCCCCTGCGCTCCATTGATCCAGTACCCGAACCACCTGTCAAGGGATCGCGCGGACCTTCCGGAATGTGAGGTTCCGACCGCTTCGCGGCGACTTCGTGTCGAGAGCTTGGCTAGCCGATATGAAAATCATTACAGAAGTTTGACTTGCTTCCGCCCTTCACCGCCCCGCCCCCATGGTTCAGTAGTGCGGTTTCTGTCCCGCACCCCGGAGTGATCACCGTGCCCACGACTCCCGCCCTGGTCAGCGCGCTGCGCGAACTCGGCGACCGACCCGCCGTCGTCGCCGACGGGCGCGCGATCAGCGGCATCGGCCTGCTGCTCGGCGTCTCCCCGCCGGGCGGACTCCCCCAGGCCCTCGCCCGCCGCATAGCCGAGCACGCCGCCCTGCCGCCCTCCGCCGCGCGGGCCGCCGAACAGCGGCTGCGCTACTGGGCCGGCGTCCTCGGCGCACCCCCGATCCGGCACACCGTGCTGCACCCCGTCACCGACCTCGCCGTCGACCTCGCCCTCGCCACCCTGCTCGCCGGCGGCACCGTCCACTGCGGCGACCCCGACCAGCGGCCCGAGCAGCAGCTCGAAGCCGTCGCCACCGCCCGGGCCACCCACCTCAGCCTGCCCTCCGCCTTGCTCTGGCGGCTCAGCGGACAGCCCGGCCTCGCCGCCCACGACCTCGCCGCGCTGCGCCTGGTCCTGCACGTCGGCCCCGAACCCCGGCAGGAGGACGTGTACGCCGCCGTCGACGCGCTCGGCGCCGTCCTCGCCCACGTCCGCGCCCCGGACAGCAACGCCGAGGCCGCCGACCGCCGACTGCGCGCCGACGCCGCCAACGCCTCGGCCGCCGCGTGGAAGTACGGCATCGGCGTCACCGCCGAGCAGGTCCACGACTTCGGCGCCCAGCTCGACCGGGCCGTACTCGCCGCCCTCCTGCACACCCTCCAGCAGAACGGCGTGCTCACCGACCCCGCCCGCGGCTACCCCGAGGCCGAGGTCCTCGCCGCCGCCATGGTCACCCCCGCCCAGCGCCCCCGGGTCGTCCGCTGGCTGGACGCACTCGCCCGGCACGGCCTGCTCACCCGGCGGGACGGCGGGGCCCAGGGCCCGGTCTTCCGCGGCGGGCCCGGGCCGGACGCCGCCGAGGTCCGGGAGGCCTGGCGCCCCGCCGCCGAGACCTGGGCCGACGGGCTCGGCCCGGCCGCCGCCCTGGACCGGGTCCGGCGCGGCGCCCTGCGGCTGCCCCGGCTGATCACCGGCCAGGAGGCCCCCCGGCCGGACGCCTCCCCCGTCCGCTGGGCCGCCTCCCGCGGCTTCCTCGGCGCCGCCCTCGGCGCGCTGGTGCGCGGCACCGCCGAGGCCCACCAGGGCCCCGGGCCGCTGCGCGTCCTCGAACTGGACGCGGAGGGCGGCGAGCCCGCCGTCGCCCGCGCCCTCGCCACCCGGCCCCGGCCGCACACCGAGCACCACTCGGCCCCCGACGGCGGCCGCTACGACGTCGTCATCGCGAGCGCGGGCGGGGCGGCGGTGGCGGGCGCGGGCGGGGGCGCGGTGGCGGGCGCGGGCGGGCTGGCGGTGGAACCGGTGCAGGACGTCCCGGCGCTGGTCCGGCTGCTCGCCCCCGGCGGCCGGATCCTGCTGCTCGCCCCCACCACCGAACAGCTCGACCTGCTGATCACCGGCGACGCCCACGGCCTCACCGCCCGCCCGGCCGAGCAGTGGCGGGCGGCGCTCACCACCGCGGGCTGCCCGACGGTGCTGACCCTGCCGGAGGACGGACACCCGATGGGGCTGCTGGGGCAGCGGCTGTTCGCGGCCCGGGTGGACTGACGGGCGGGCGGGGGTGTGGCTGGCTACGCTCAAAAGTCATGACCACTTCCGCGCGTCCGGTCCGGCCCGCCCGCGGGTCCGTCGGCTCCATCGGTTCCCTCCGCTCGATCCGCTCGATCGTGTCCGTCCGGTCGATCGACTCGATCGGGTCGGTGCTGTCGACCGGCTCGATCGGATCCGCCCTCTCCATCGGCTCGATCGGCTCGGTGCTGTCCATCGGCTCGATCGGGTCGGTGCTGTCCATCGGTTCGATCGGCTCCGTCCTCTCCCTCGGCTCGATCGGCTCGGCCTGGTCGACCCTCGGCGTCCTGTCGGCCGGCTCCCGGCGCGGTCTCGGCCCGCTGCTGTCGGAACGTTCCCTCCGGCCGGTGCTGTCCCGGCGGCTCCCCTACCGGCCCGCCGTGGCCGGGCGGTGAAGTCCGGATCACGCACCGCCACCCGATCCGTACCATTTCGATACCGAAGCCTGGATGAGCTGCGGAGATCCTCGCCGCCCGGGCCCGTCCCCGGGTAGGCTCCGCTTGTCCTCCGGCCCTCGCGCAGGCGGCCCCCTGCCGCCCTGCCGCGTTCTCCGGGGGCGCACCCCCGCGGGCCATTCGGTGGGCACCGCGCACTCGACACCGCGCGCCAGGGCAGTCGCGCGAACGGCGAAGGGCATCGCATTGGCGGATCGGCTCACCGGAGGAGACTCCTCGCTGCTGCGGCGGATCAACGCGGCGGTCACGCTTCGGGCGCTGCGGAACGGCCACTCCGTGACCCTCACTCAGCTCGTCGGCGAGACCGGGCTCTCCCGCCCGACGGTCGAGGGCGTGATCGAGGGCCTGGTCGAGACCGGACTGGTCGCCGAGGTCGAGCAGCCGAGGGAGGACGGCCAGCCGGGCACCGGCCGCCGCGGCCGCCCCGCCCGCTGGTTCCGCTTCCGCGCCGAGGCCGGGCACATCCTCGGCATCGAGATCGGCGTGCACGACATCCGGGTCATCCTCGCCGACCTCACCGGCGAGGTGGTGGGCAGTCACTTCAAGCCGGTGGACGAGACCCTCGACGCCGAGGACCGGCTCGCCGCCGTCCGCACCGCCGTCGCCGAGGTGCTGCGCAAGGCCGGCATCTCCCGCGACAACCTGTGGGCGGTCGGCATCGGCACCCCCGGCATCGTCGACCGCGAGGGCACCGTCCAACTGGGCACCGCGATGCCCGGCTGGACCGGCCTCGACCTCGGTGCCAAGCTGCGGCGCTCGTTCCGCTGCCCGGTCCTGATCGAGAACGACGCCAACCTGGCCGCCATCGCCGAGCACTGGCAGGGATCGGCGGTCGGCGCCGACGACGTCGTCTTCGTGATGGCCGGCCTCAGCCCGGGCGCCGGCTCCCTCATCGGCGGCAGGCTGCACCGCGGCTTCGGCGGCGCGGCCGGCGAGATCGGCGCCCTGCACCTGCTCGGCCAGGAGGTCACCCCCGAGCGCCTGCTGTCCACCACCGGAAAGCCCCTCAACCCGCTGGACGAGGCCGCCGTGGCCCGCGTGCTGCGGCTGGCCCGGGAGGGCGACGAGGTCGCCAAGGTCGCCATGGACCGCTTCCTCACCCGCCTCGTCCAGGGCGTCGCCGCACTCGTCCTGGCCATCGACCCCCAGCTGGTGGTCATCGGCGGCTGGGCGGCCGGCCTCGACGGCGTCCTGGACCCGCTGCGCGAACGCCTGGCCCAGTTCACCCTGCGCGCCCCCGAGGTCGCCCTGGCGGCCCTCGGCTCGGAGGTCGTGGCGATGGGCGCCCTGCGCGTCGCCCTCGACCACGTCGAGGAGCAGCTCTTCGCCGTCGACCCGCCCCGGGCCTGACGCCGCGCTCAAGGAGCGGGGGTCACCTCAGGGCGCGAAGTCCGGGTCGGTCAGGTCGAGGGTGAGCGTGCTGCCCCAGTCGTTGACGAAGTGCGCCAACGGCCAGTCGACGGACGCCCCGACGAACGGGTTGCCGGTCGACGTGGTCAGGAGCCACCGCAGTCCGCGGTCCGGTCCGAGCCGACCGATGAAACCAAGGTGCCCGAGGCCGCTGTCACCGTGGACCACGTAGCCCAGCCCGTCCGGCAGTTCGACCTCGTCGATGACCTCGACGCTGCCCGCGTCCCACGGAGGATCGGCCACCAGAGCTGCCACGTCCACCGGCCCGCCCAGCTCCAGCCGGAGGTGCTCCGGCCCGTCGATATCCGCCTCCCGGGCCGTGCCGTCCGCGCCCGGAACAGGCAGTCGAAGGCCAGCACCTCCGACTTCGCCCACGATGCGAGGACCGCGTTCACCGGTCACCCCCCGTCCTCACCCGTTGCGTGGCTGTGCCACTGCCACGCGGACGCTACCAGGCGACCCGGCCCGGTTTACCGCAGGGCCCCAACGGCAAAGGCCCGGACGCCAGTTGGCGCCCGGGCCTCGACCTGAGGGTTTCCGGAAAATGGTTCAGGGGCTTCAGGGGTTCAGGGATTCACGGGTGGTGCGTCAGGAGGCGGTACGGACCTCGGCCGTCGCACCGACCGGGGTGACCTCGACGAGTCCGGCCTCGCCGAAGGTCAGCTTGCAGGTGTCCGCCCGATAGGTGGCCACCGCCAGGGCCACCAGCCGGCCGGCCGAGGCGTACTGGGTGGTCATGACCAGGACGGGCGCGCCCGGCGGGCGCTCCAGCAGGGCGGCCTGCTCGGCCTCGGCGACACCCAGCTCGACCGAGCGGGACTCGCCGTCCACCTCCAGGCGCTCCAGCTGGCGCAGCACCGAACGGGCGCGGTCGCTCTCGGCGCGGAAGCCCGGCAGGTGCGGCAGCGCGGCGGCCGGGACGTGCAGCGACTCGCTGGCCACCGCGCGGCCCTCCACCAGGCGGACCCGGCGCACGGTGTGCACGGTGGCGCCCTCAACGATGCCGAGGCCCTTCGCCAGCTGCGCGGAGGCGGGGGCGGTGGTGCAGTCGACCGTCCGCCAGGCCTGGTTGCGCGCGGTGCCGGGCCAGCCCTCCTCCTGCCGGTTGACCGGGACGCCGACCCGCGGGGCGGCGATCAGGGTGCCGATCCCCCGGCGGCGCACCAGGCGGCCCTCCAGCTCCAGCTGGTCGAGCGCCTGACGCAGCGTGGCCCGGGCGACGCCGAAGCGGGCCGAGAGCTCGCGCTCGTTGGGCAGCACCTGACCGGTGGAGAACTCCGAGTCGATGGCCCGCAGCAGCACCGTGCGCAGGTGCCAGTACTTCGGCTCCGGCACCGCCGAAAGCTGTCCTGTCGTCCCCACCGCGTCCTCCACCCGTGAGTTTGTCCGCCCTGCGACAAGGAGGGCGGATCCCGAGCCCACTGTCCGCAGTCGCGGCAGGTGGGAGAGCGGGCCTTTATCCGTCCTTCTTTATTAAAGGTCCTTGCAGTAAGTGACCCTAGGTGCTCCGTCCGGAGATGGTCAAGACCAATGGCGGGGCTCGATGGGACTCCCGCACATCTTCATGCCGCGTTCACGACAGCTCCCGTCAGCCGCTGCCACCACCATCGACACCCTCCGACGGGACCCGCCCGACCCCGCGCGTCACGGTTCGGGCCGGGAACGCCCAGTCGGTAGGCTGCTCGGGTGATCGTGGTGACGAGTGTGAACGTGAACGGAATCCGGGCGGCGGCCAGGAAGGGCTTCGTCGAATGGCTGGCCGGCACCGAGGCGGACGTAGTCTGCCTCCAGGAGGTGCGCTCCGAACCCGAGCAGCTACCCGTCGAACTGCGCGACCTGGACGGCTGGCACGCCATCTGGGCCCCCGCCGCCACCAAGGGCCGGGCCGGCGTCGCCGTCCTCTCCCGCGCGGAACCGCAGCGAACGGCGATCGGATTCGGCTCGGACGAATTCGACAATTCGGGCAGGTACGTCGAAATCGACCTGCCCGGCCTGACCATCGCCAGCCTCTACCTCCCCTCCGGCGAAGTCGGCACCGAGCGCCAGGAGGAGAAGGAACGCTTCATGGCGGAATTCCTCCTCCACCTCACCGCCCTGCGCGCCCGCGCCGCCGCCGACGGCCGCGAGGTCGTCGTCTGCGGCGACTGGAACATCGCCCACCGCCCCGAGGACCTCAAGAACTGGAAGGCCAACCAGAAGTCCGCCGGCTTCCTCCCCGAAGAACGCGCCTGGCTCTCCCGCATCTACGACGAGGCCGGCTACGTCGACGTCGTCCGCGCCCTCCACCCCGACCGCACCGGCCCCTACTCCTGGTGGTCCTACCGCGGCCGCGCCTTCGACAACGACTCCGGCTGGCGCATCGACCTCCAGGTCACCACCCCCACACTGGCCACCCGCGCCACCGACGCCCGCGTCGAGCGCGCCGACACCCACGCCGAGCGGTGGAGCGACCACGCCCCGGTCACCGTGGCCTACGACGTGGACAACTAACCGGCTTGTCACACCACTTGGACAGCCCAGAGGTGCCCCGGCGCGCGGTTGTACCGCACACCGGGGCACCTCCTCACCCCGCCGTCCCCAAGCGTCTTCGACCCGGGAACCTCCACCGTGCCCCTGGTCAGCGTCAGCCCGCCTGCGAAGTCCCGCTCGCCACTTGCCATCCAGTCCACCATCACCACAAGGCCAGCCAACTCCACCACCAACACCCCATGAGCTCCACTATGGATAGCCAACCGAATCGCACTGAATCAAATAGCGCTCGCTGAAGCGAATCACCGCAGGTCAGCAAGCGTCGGCCCCGCGCTCGCGGGGGTTGCTCCTCCACCACCGCTCCTACCGCTTGGCCCACCGCGTCGGCCCCGCGCTCGCGGGGGTTGCTCCGCCAGCGTGGACTTCCCGATGCCACCCTTACCGTCGGCCCCGCGCTCGCGGGGGTTGCTCCGAGGCGACGACCGTACGGATCGTGGCCGGGTTGTCGGCCCCGCGCTCGCGGGGGTTGCTCCCAGAAGGGAATCTGAGATGAGCGACCAGCAGGGTCGGCCCCGCGCTCGCGGGGGTTGCTCTCTTCTGGCGCCGCAGGCGGTCGCTCGCCGAGGGTCGGCCCCGCGCTCGCGGGGGTTGCTCCCCGGTCCGCGTCGCGTGCGAGCTGTGCGACTGGTCGGCCCCGCGCTCGCGGGGGTTGCTCGGTCGAGCCGATCCCCGACCACCGGCCGGTGCTGTCGGCCCCGCGCTCGCGGGGTTGCTCCTCGCGCCTCCTCACAGAGGCCCAGGCGCTTCGGTCGGCCCCGCGCTCGCGGGGGTTGCTCCGGCATCCGGATGTAGCCCACCACCTGCTCGCGGTCGGCCCCGCGCTCGCGGGGGTTGCTCCTCCGACACCGCCGACGTCCTGCTGCGCGAGGCGTCGGCCCCGCGCTCGCGGGGGTTGCTCCCTCTACCTGGTCTGCGCGATGCCCCCCGCCAGGTCGGCCCCGCGCTCGCGGGGGTTGCTCCGAGCCCTGGGCCCTGCGCGCCGAGGCGCCGTAGTCGGCCCCGCGCTCGCGGGGGTTGCTCCCTGGTGTACGTGCGCGCCGAGCTCCGCGCCGCGTCGGCCCCGCGCTCGCGGGGGTTGCTCCCCTCCGGGTCCTTCACCTACGGGAGCACCACGGTCGGCCCTGCGCTCGCGGGGGTTGCTCGGCGGTCATGACCGCCAGCGACTCGGTCGAGGTGTCGGCCCCGCGTTCGCGGGGGTTGCTCCCGCCGCTTTGCGGGACTAGCCACCGAGTTGGGGCCGGCCCCGCGTTCGCGGGGGTTGCTCGTCGGCGCCCGGCCACAGTCCGTCCTCGCCCGCGTCGGCCCTGCGCTCGCGGGGGTTGCTCCGGCCTCGTTGCGGACGCGCGTTGCCTCGGCCGGTCGGCCCCGCGCTCGCGGGGGTTACTCCCAGCGGCCCTTGTAGCTGGGACAGGACGGCCGCGTCGGCCCCGCGCTCGTGGGGGGTTACTCCCGGCCAACCCCCGGCTCGACCCGCCCACTTCGTCGGCCCCGCGCTCGCGGGGGTTGCTCGGGCTGCCCCGGCATCGCCAGCCTCACCACCCGGTCGGCCCCGCGCTCGCGGGGGTTGCTCTGGGCGGGCGCCCGCGTAGGCGGCCATGCCCTTGTCGGCCCCGCGCTCGCGGGGTTGCTCCATGAACTCGGTGATCGCCGCGTTGACCTGCACCGGGTTCTCCAGGAATCCCAGGTGCCCGCAGTCGGCGACTTCCCGATAGTGGCAGCCACCGCCGCAGGGGCCGCCAGGGCCTGACTCCGGACGCACGAAGGCCATTGAGCCGTGGGGGGCGTTGCGTCCCCCGCGGCCCCGCGGCCCCTTCGCGCCGCTCAAGCGGCCTCCGCCTGGAGGACCTCGGCCACCGGACGGCGGGCCCCGGCACGGGCCGGGAACGAGGTCAGCAGTGAGATCAGCGCGATCGTCCCGACGACCACGGCCAGCAGGACGACCGGGCTCGGCGGGTGCGCCGGCCCGCCCTTGCCCGCACCGCTGAGGAGCGCGATGCCGCCGGCGTGCCCAGCAGGGCGCCGACCGTCACCGGGATCGCCTGCGCCTAGACCAGACTGGCGCTCACCTGGCCCGCGTTGGCGCCGAGTGCGCGGGCCACCGCCGAGGAGCGGCGCGCATCGAGGACCGTCGCCCAGACGATGAAGACCGCGTTGATCGAGGCCAGCACACCGATCACGACCGTGATCACCAGCATGGTCTGTCCGAGTCGTTCGGACAGCGGGTCGGCCAGCGCGTCGGGCCCGGAGAACTCCTGGGAGGCGACGCGCAGACGGGCCGTCAGCACCGCGACGATGCCACTGACAGTGATGGCGGTGCTCGCCGCGGCTAGTACCGCCCGTCGGGGCCGCAGGGCCGCAGGGCGAGCAGCACCGGCACCGGCAGTCGCGTGAACAGCGCTATCAGCCCGCCGCGGCTTCGGCGCCCGTGCCGTTTTCGCCAGCGCCTGTACGGTGCTGGCCCTGACCGCCCGCACGGTCGGGACGAAGGTCGCGACGACCGCCACAGCCAGGGTCTCGGAGACCACGACCGCCGCCTCGGCCACGGTCACCGGCGGCGCGCCGGAGGTGCCGAGCAGGCCGGCCATGCCCCCGGTGAGTTCGGGTGCCAGAAGCGCGCCGACGCCGATACCGGCCCCGGCCGCGACCAGCGCCACGACCACGTACTCGGCCGACAGCACCATCGCGACCAGCCGCGGCGTCCCGCCGACCGCCTTGAGCAGTCCGACCCGACGGGTCCGGTCGGCCATCCGGCCGCCGACCAGGACAGCCACGCCGGCGACGGCGAGCAGGCCGAGCAGCGAGCTGCCGACGAGCAGGTCCGCGAGCACGGTGTCGGTCGTCCGGGCGAACCGGCGCTGGACGTCCGGCCAGGCGTCGGCGCCGAGCACGGAGTCGGCCTTCATCGGGTCGTCGAACCTCACCTGGTCGGCGAACGCCGCCGCGGCGCTGGGGTCCGCGAGTTTGAGGTTCATCAGGTAGTACAGCGGGTGTCCGGGGCTCGAAAGCGCCCGGGTTGCCCAGATCAGGCCGCCGTTGTCATGCTCGGACTTACCCGCGGTCAGTTCGCAGCCGGTCAGGCAGGCCGCCGGGAACGGAGCGATGGCGGCGCTCACCGCGAGCCCGGAGACAGTGAATTCCCTGTCGGAGACGGTGATCCGGTCGCCGACGCCGAGTGCCTGGGCGAGCGCGGCCTCCATGACCACCGAGCCGTCCGGTCCGACCCAGCGGCCGGCGGTCAGCCGCGGCTGGTCCACGACCGCCGGGTCGGCGTCCCGGGCCAACACCTGGGCGCCGGTCGAGTGGCCGTTGGCCCGGACGACACCCCAGGTCGAGGGATACGGGCCGCTGTGGGCGGTGACGCCGGGGCGCTGCGCGACCTTGCCGACAACCGGAGCACCACGTCCGGTCCGGCGGTGGCGGCCCTCGTCCGTTCGAAGGGCCGGCTGGTGACGTCGCGCAGTGACAGTCCCAGGGCCAGGGTCGTGCTCGCGGCGGTGATGACCAACAGCAGCAGGGCCGCCTCGGCGCGACGGCGGTGAAGGTCCCGGAAGGCCAGCCGCAGGATGAGTCGGAGCCGTCCCACGCCTCAGCCCTCCTAACGGACGACCGCCGCGAACCGGTTGGCGCCCACGGCCGCGGCCCGGGTCTCCTGCACGATCCGGCCGCCACGCAGGCCGACGGCCCGGTCAGCGGTCGCCGCGATCTGCCGGTCCTGAGTGACCATCACCAGTGTCTGTCCGGCTTCGCGCAGGCTGTCGAAGAGGCGGAGCACGTCACCGGTGGCCTGGCTGTCCAGGTTGTCGGTGGGCTCGTCGGCCAGGACCAGGACCGCTTCGTTCATCAGCGCCCTGGCGACCGCGACGCGCTGCCGCTGCCCTCCGGACAGGGCCGAGGGCACATGTCCGGCCCGGTCGGCGAGCCCGACCCGCTCCAACAGTCCGCCCACGCGCTTGCGGGCCTTGCCGGGCGAGCGGCCCGCGAGCAGGGCGGGCAGCTCCACGTTCTCCACCGCGCTCAGCTCGTCCATCAGCTGGAACGCCTGGAAGACGAACCCGACGGTCTCGCAGCGGAACCGTGGCCAGCACACGCTCGCTCCGCCGGTCCACCCGCGTACCGGCGATCGTGATCTCGCCGCTGCCGGCGCGGTCCAGCCCGCCGAGCAGTTGCAGCAGGGCGGACTTGCCGCCGCCGGGCCCGGTCACCCTGGCCTACGACGTGGACAACTAACCGGCCTGCAAGACCATTTGAGCAGCCCAGAGGCGCCCCGGTGCGCGGCCATACCGCGCGGGGCACCTCTCTCACACCGCGCCTGGCTGGGCGACAGGCTGGCTTGGGTCGAGCGGTGTCGGGGGTGTCCCGGCTGAGGCCAGGCTTGGAGCATTGGTGTCACATACTCCAGAGTCATCCTCGCGCATGGCGGGGCAGAGGTGATGCTACCTCTGCCCGTCACGTCCGTTCAGGGGCGGGGGCCGCCCTGTCGTACCAGTACCAGCCCGCAGCCGTACGCCCGGCCGGATCCGAGGCCGTCCGTCAGAGTGCGATGGAAGGCCTCGGGGTCGGCCACCACCAGTTGCCCCCGCACCTCGGAGCGGGTGATCTTCAGCCCCGCGTGGTGGTGGCTCGTCACCGGCGGCAGCATCCGGATGGCGAGCGAGCGCCGGTCGATCTCCGCCCCGATGAACCGCACGCCGCTGTCCGCCGTACTGCCCGGCCCCTCGACAGTCGGCTGCGACCGCTTCGTCAGCCAGGCGCGGACCTGGTCCGGCCTGACCGCCGGGACCTTGCGGGAGCGGCCCGTCCCGGGCTTGCCGTCGGAGCGGGCAGTCAGTGCACTCAGGACCGTTCGGAACGTGAACTGGTCGCCCTTGAACAAGGGTTGGTCGACGCTGAGGGTCTCGATCCTTCTGGTGAGCGCCTCCCGGGGGATAAGCGACCAGTCCGGGGGAACCTTGGACTGAACGACCAGGAGCAGGGTGTCGGTCTTGAGGTCCACGCTCCACGTCGACAGGATCCCCATCTGCGCGCGCGGGTCCGACTGGCCCTCCTCCAACCAGCCGTAGAAGCCGCTCATCACCAGGCGGTGCATGTCCTGGGCATCGAGCAGGCTCCGCGCCGCGACGGGATGCCGGGCGTCCAGGGCGATGATGCTGTGGCAGGTGATCAGTCGGATCGTCATGGGATCAGGTCCTCCCAGCGGATGGCGGGGTCCGGGTCGGGTGTGAGGCGGGAGCGGGTCTCCCAGCGGACGGCGTGCATGCGCCGCTCGGGGTCGAAGGTGACGGGCTGATCGGTGGCCCGGCTCGCGCCCCTGGTGCCCGGCGGGACCTCGCACCAGAACCACGGCGGCTTCGCCGTGGCGTTGGGCAGTGGGGCCGTGGACCGCAGGACCGTCTCCAGCGTGCCCGGGTGCACCCCGCCGGCGATGGTTCCGGACGGCGGGCAGGACTTCCGCCCGAGCCAGAGCAGCCTCTTCGGTTGCTCCAGCGCGCTGGCGATCCGCTCGAGCAGTTCGCGGTCACGGCTCTCGAAGGCCGCGACGAAGGCGGCGTCCGCCAGGTACCAGCGGTAGGTCTGCATCGGTTCACGGCGGAGGTTCCCGGCGATGAGGACCCCGGTCCGCTCGTCGGGTGCGATCTCCTTGGGCGCGCCGTACCAGGAGGCGAGCGCCGTGTCGGCGGACCGGCCGAAGGTCGGACCGCGCTCTCTGTCGAGCCACGCGGCGGCGGCCTCGGCGCGCCGGTGGTCCGTGATCAGGTCGCGCGGCCGGAGCGGCATCGGTCCGCCGCCGACGACCTGGTAGTCGTGGACGGGCGTACCCGGGCGGTCCGCTCGGACGCCGAACCGCAGCGCGGCCAAGTGGCCGATGTCGTCAGCGTGGTTGAGGCCGAGGGCGGCGGCGACCATTCCGACGCACCCCGACTTGGTGGGGCGCAGTTGGGTGTCGCGCCGGTCGAAGTGCGAGCCGATCCCCCAGGACTGGAGGGGCGCCGCGAGCCGTGCGAGGAGGACGGACTCCGTCACGGTCGGGTCAGCTCCTCGATGGTGTCGACCGCCACGCCGGGCAGGTTGTCCTTCTCCGCCTCTTCACCGAGCAGCCGCTCGACCGCGAGGTCGTAGGTGAGGAGGCGGGCCGGACTGATGTCGTCGCGCTTGCGCAGGACGAGGGCGTGCTGGGCGAGGAGGCGGCGGGTGGCCTCCAGGGAAGCCGGGCCGTCGGCCTCCTCGAAGACGGCGTTCTCGAACGCCAGGCCGTAGTTGAACGGGCGCTTGCCGTCGAAGGCCATGACGAGCTTCGGCAGGGAGCCGGTCGAGGCGGTGGTGTTGGCCTTGGCCCTCGGCTGGGAGTTGACGAAGGCGTCGACCACCTCCAGCTCGGCCGCGGCCGCGGCCGCTTCGATCCGCTCGGCTGTCATTCCGGCGGCCTTCAGGTTGGCGCGCAGCCTGTGGCGGTCCAGGACCGCATGACGGTAGAAGGTGCCGGAGATCAGCGACTGGTACCCGGTCATGCCCGCGCCGGAGTCCTCGGCAGCGTCCAGGTAGTCCAGGGCGTTGGCGCGGGATCGGTTCCTGCGGTCGAGCTTGGCGTCGTCGGCGGCCGAGTAGAAGTCGTCGATGTGCTCGGCGGGCTGGACGGTGAAGGCGTGAGCGGTCTGGACGGCGCCGTCGACGTCGGGCGAGTCGGCGATTCCGGCGAGGAAACGGCCGTAGAGGGCGATGTCGATCGCGTCACCAGGGGCCAGGGCGGTGAGGACGGCGGAGCGCAGGTCCTTCGGCAGAGCGGGCAGCTTCTCGCCACCGCTCTCCTCGGGCTCGTCCGCGGGCACCCGCCCCTCCTTGCGGTCCTTGGCCTGGGCGCGGCGTTTGGCCGCGACCTTCGCCTTCCTCTCTGCGGCGGCGTCCTGGGCCGCCAGGTACGCGCTGCTCCACTCGGCGACGGCGTCGCGGTGTTCGAGGAGCTTGTCGGCGAGGACCTTTCCGGCGTTCTCGGGGGCGAACAGCAGCACCTTGGTGAGGTCGGCGGTGTTGGGCTTGTCACCGAACTTCAGGCCGATGCCGCTCAGTAGGGCCTTGGCCGTGGCCAGGGCTGTCCCCGGCTCCCAGCCCCCGGCTTCCAGCTCAGCGGCGGTGATCTTCGCCCACTCACGGGTCCGCAGCCCCATCGTGTAGCCGGCCAGGGGCCCGTCGCCGGTGTTGGCACGGTTTCGGGAGTAGGTGCGTTCCGCGCGTCGGCGGGCCTGCGAGGTGATCATCGTCCGGAGGTCGCCGCCGAGGCTGATCGACTTGGGCATGCCGTTCTCGTCGCGTACCGGCAGGACCGCGACCATCGTCTCCAGGAGGTGCAGGGAGAGGTACTGCCCGCCGGTGAAGTCGGCAACTTCGGCGGTCGGCGACGCGGCTTCAGCGGTCGAGGGGGTGGCTTCGGCGGTCGAGGGCTCTACGGTGCTGGTCACTTGCTGTCTCCGATCGGATCGGCGGCGGGCGCTGCCCCGCGCGGCCGGGGCGTACTGGTCGGGGTCTCGGGAGTGTAGGTCGGGGTGTAGAAGGAACGGGCCCACCGGTACTGGACCGGCCGCCCCCGGGCGGACCATCCGGCGAGGTCCTCGGTGAGGACCTCCCAGGACGGGGGGACGGTGTCGCAGGACCTGGCGCGCTCGACCACGTGCTGGAGGTGGCGCCAGGGGACCCTGCGCGAGGCCACGACGCGGTCCAGCAGCCGCACCGCGCCAGGGTTTGCCTGGCCCCGTCCCACCCCCGTGCCGATGCGACCGAGGGCGGCCCCGATGTCGCCCCGACCCGGCGACGGGTCCAGCCGCCCGGCGTGGTAGCGGGCGAAGAGGAACGCGACGTGCTCGAAGGCCGGCCGGGTCTCCTCGGACGGCGCGAAGTTCGCAGCGATGAGACGGGCCTGCGTCACGGCGACCGGACGGCGCAGGTCGGCCAACTGCCCGTACTGCCGGGCGCGGACGAGGCCGCAGAGCCAGGCCGTGAGCTGCTTCCCGGGAGACGGCTCGGGGAGTGCCTGTTTCCCGACGGGCGAGTCAGAAGGGCCTGCCACCTCTGCGGGTGGTTCCGGGAGCACCGGTGCGGGGTCGATCACGGGGTGGTCTCCTTCAGCGCGTTCGGCGCATCGGGGTGGTCCAGGACGTCCTGGAGCCGCTTCAGGGCCAGCGTGTGCGCCTTCAGCTCCCGGCCGGCGAAGCGGAGGCTGTCCAGCTTGGCCTTCAGGGCGTCCGTGGCGAGCCTCCTGATCTCGGTCCCGAACCGGGACAGCGCGTCCGCGACCGGGTGGCCCTCGGCGACTGCGTTGAGCAGGGCGTGGAACTCGGCACCGGCTCCCGCCCACATCTCGGGCTCGCCGTTGAAGCGGGCCAACTGAGCGGTCCGGTCGGCGGGTTTGGCGCTCGGGTAGACGTACTCGCAGGTGGTGGCGGCGGCGGCTCGAAGCGCGGTTGCCGCGTACTCGGCGATCGCCGATCCCTGTTCGCTCGCCTGCCGGAGGCCGGCCTCGCGTCCGGGGACGAACGGGAAGCGGTCGTCCACCCAGGCGACCGGCTGGCCCTGGTCTGCCAGCAGGCCGACGGCCCACAGCTCCGGACGGTCGCTGCGCAGCATGGCGAGGCGCCCGTACAGGTCGTTGCCCTTGACGCGTTCGGCGATCGCGGCGTACAGCGCGTGCGACTCGCGCCACAGCTCCCGCGAGGCCTGCGGCTTGAGCGTCACCGGCTTGCCTGCGCGGATGACCATCACCTCGTCCTGACGGTAGACGTCGGGGAGTGCCGCGAGCGTCTCCCCCGGTCCGACGAGGACCCGATCGACCCCCGGCTCACCGTTCGCCATCACCACGGCGCGGAGTACGACCGAGCGGCCGAGAACGGTGTGGAGGTCAGCGGGGCCATCGGGCCGGCGAGTCTCATGGGCACCGGTGCGACGGAACGGCCGGCGGGGACGGTCGCCCCACGTCAGGTTGAGGGCGTCCGGCTCCCCGTCCCAGGGGGCGAGGTTGAGCCGCAGTGTGTCGCCGAGCGTGGGGCCGAGCGCGAGGACCCGGATGCGCGAACCCAGGCGGCAGGTAGACAGGTTGGTGAACGGAGCCGGCAGGCCCATCTCCTTGGCCTGGATCCGGGCTCGACGGCCCTGGCCGAAGGCATGCTGGGTCAGCATGGCGCGCCAGGCTTCATCGGCCGGGAGCGGTTCGGGGTGGTGCAGGTGGCGGCGGTCGAAGTGCTGGTTGTAGTCGCCGGCGTGCTCGATCACCAGTTGGGCCGGCCCAACACCGAAGGCGTCCAGGTGCTTCAGCAGAGCGGCGTTCTGGCCCAGCGGACGTTCCGCGTCGAACAGGTCCCACACGCCCTCGTGGCGGACGAGCCAGTCCGCAGCATTGGTGAGCGGTTCCCGCTTCTCCACCCAGGCCAGCCATTCGCCGTACGTCTCCGGGTAGCACCCGGCGGCGTACAGCACACCGAGCAGCCACTCGACCACCGCGGTGGTCTCCCCCGGGGTCCGCCCGTACACGGCGGCGATCCGGTCGGCGTACCGCAGTGCCTGGACGACGGAGACCTTCGCGAGGCCGGCCCGGCCCGACTCATCCCCGTTCGCCGGGGTGGACCGCTGCGGTTCGCCCTCGCCCGCAGAGCCGGCCCGAAGCGGGACTTCGTCGATTGTCAGTACCGGGATACATGCTTGGTGGCGTGGATCCCATCGCATGTCCGCTCCTTCCCACCACGGGGTCGCGCCGCACCGGCGAGCCGGCGTGCGCGAGACATCACTGCAATCACAAACTCCGTTGGGTCTGTCTTCGCGGCACGACAGTAACAGCTCCCGGAGGCACGTCTTGACACATCGACAGTCCATCAACATTCCGGCACACCAAACGATTTGGGGAAAGACCGACCAGTCGCGCCGATCCCGCGGAACCGGCGGTCCGGCATGGAACCCGCTCACGGCACACGTCCTCGACACGGCCGCGTGCGCCGGACAGTTGTGGGACCGATACCTCACGCCCGGGATGCGACTGCGGCTCACGGAGTCCTTCGGGGCCGGCGACGAGGAGACCGCTCGCAAGACCACGATGCTGCTGGCCGGATTGCACGACCTGGGCAAGGGGGCCGGCTGCTTCCTCCGCACCTTCGGAACGGGCCGCAATGACGACGTGATGCTCAGAGGCCGCGAGTTGGGAGCCTGGCGGGACCAGGCGTCCACGGCTGGACTCCCCAGTGACGCTCATCCCGACGGTCAGGCCGACGCCCGGCACGAGCACATCACGGCAGCGCACCTGCCCCGGATCCTCGGCTGCGACTGCGAACGCTGCGGAGGAGACGGGGCCGAGTCCCCCGGCCTGCACACCGTCGCCCTGCTGCTGGGCGGCCACCACGGCCACATCCCCGACCTGGACACGGTCGAGCGGGCCTCCGGCGCCGCCCCGATCGAGGTATGGGAGCCCGTCTATCGCAGCCTCGTCACGGAGGCCGCCGAACTCATCGGCGTCGCCCTCGCTACCCTGCCGGCCCTCGTCAGGCCCGAACGCCCCTCCGTCCTACCGATGTTCACCGGTCTCGTGATCCTGGCCGACTGGATCGCCTCCAGTAACGACCACTTCGCCTACCGCCGGCTCGGCACCCCTGTGGCCGACTGGTGGTCCGCATCCCAGTGCCAGGCCCGGGACGCGATCTCCGACCTCGCACTCGACCGGTGGCGTCCGGTACCCCGGACCTGGCCCGAACTGTTCCCCGGCACCACACCCCGCCCGTTCCAGAGCGCCGCACTCGCCGCCCTCCCCGACGCCGGCCCGGCACTGGTCGTCATCGAGTCCGACACCGGATCCGGGAAGACCCGGTTGGCGTTCGCCATCGCCCACCACCTCGCCATGACCAATGGTCACCAGGGCCTGTTCATGGCCATGCCGACCCGAGCCGCCACCAACCAGGCGGCAGGCGAGCTGGAGAAGTTCGTCAGGAACTCGACCGACGGCGCCACGACCAGCAACCTCACCGTCGTCCACTCCGCCGCCGAGGCCACCGACCTGGTCCACCGGTTGATCGACGCCGCAGCCACCCGGCAGCAGAACGCCCTGCGCTCCCTACCCGACTCCGTCGCCGCAGCCTCGCACGACAGCGGCGAGCCCCGCGACGGCAAGGCCGACGAGGTCATCCTCAACCCCTGGTACCTGCGAAGCTGCCTCGGCCTGGTCTCGACGTTCGGGATCGGCACCGTGGACCAGGTCGTCCTGTTCCCTCAGCGGAACCGCCACTGGATGCTGCGCCTCCTCGGACTCGCGGGGAAGACGGTCGTCATCGACGAGGCCCACGCCTACCAACTCTTCCAACAGGGGATGCTCAACGCGGCAGTCGAATGGCTCGCGGATGCCGGGGCGTCCGTGGTCGTGCTCTCCGCGACGCTCCCCGTTCCGGTGCGGGAGACGCTCGTCCAAGCCTGGTGCACGGGGCAGCAGGCCGTCGCCCGGGACACCGGGGAGACCGGCCCCGTCACCGTCGTCGACCGGACCGGCACCGTACGCCGTGCCGGGGAAGCCGAGGACGGCGCGGTTCGCCACGCCGGGGACGGCGGTGTGGCGACTGTCCTATCTCGTCAGGTCGGCACTGACGTGCAACTCCAGCCGCTGCCTGGACCGGTCGGCCTCGCCACCCAGCTGCTGCGCGAGACCGCGGACGGAGGCATCACCGCGGTGGTCCGCAACCGGGTCGCATCTGCGGTCGAACTGCACCGCACCGCGCGCGATTTGGGACTGCGGAACGGGTGGCGGAAGGACGAGATCATCCTGCTGCACGGTCGGCTGATGGGCCGCGACCGCCTCTCTCTCGAAACGCGTCTGGTCGACGCTCTCGGCCCCGGCCCGGACACCGGCGAGCCCAACCCCGGGCGCCCGCGCCGACTCCTCGTCATCGCCACTCAGGTCATCGAACAGTCCCTCGATATCGACTTCGACCGGCTCTACACCGACCTCGCCCCGATCGACCTGCTCATCCAGCGCTACGGACGCCTCCACCGGCACCACCGGAACGCCCGGCCCCCGTGGTTCACCGAGCCCATGCTCACCGTGCTGTGGCAGCCCGACGGCGCTGGGCTGCCCGTCGTCGACCCTCCGGAGCCGGACAACGGGAGGCCGCACGGAAACCCCGATGGGAGTGTCTACGCGCCGTACACGCTCGCCGCCACCTGGCACGCCCTCGACCTGCGAGCGGGAAAGGCCGGCCGGTTCGCCCTGAACGCCCGCGAGCACAGCGCCCTCATCCAGGAGGTCTACGGCCCCGCCTCCCCGCAACCCGGTGCGCTCGGGCAACTCCTGGCCCGAACCGCGCAGGACTGGCAAGCCGCGATCACCAACGAGTACGGAGAGGTCACCGCCCGCCCGATCCGCCCCTACGGCCGGCGGGGCCGGACGCCAGCCACCGCCTACGATCTCGCGTCGGGCAGGGCCCACGGCTGCGGCCGGAACATCGGCGCCCCGGGCATCGCTGCGCTGTCCCGCCTCGGCACACCCTCGATTGACTGCCTCGCCCTCTACCAGCAGTCCAACGGGGCACTCACCTACGACCGCGTCGGCCTGCTGTTCGCAGACACTCGTTATCACCCGGCGGACAGCGGCGAGCGCCGGAGGCAGCAGAAGGACTTCCTCCTCAACACCCTTTCTATCCCGATGACCTGGGTGTCGGACCGCAACGGGGTCCCGCGCCCCAGCACCTGGCCCACCCTCGACCGCCCCGCCCTGCGCTATCGCCGTACAGCCCTCCTCGACCCCACAACCGGCAGGTGCATCAGCGGGCCCCTCGGCATCACCTACACCCCGGAGGAGGGCCTCAGCCGATAGTCCCGGACGCTCGGGTGGAAAGCCGCCCGCGCACGGCGGGACGGCGCACCTGGAACTTGGAACTGACTTGATTGGTCTACCCGGAGACGAAGTACCCCGGGTCAGGAAACACCAGCCTCGCACACGCGGGAGTTGCTCCGCGCCGTCACCGCGCTGACCGAACCGGCTGGCGTCGGCCCCGCGCTCGCGGAGGTTGCTCCCGGCGTGCTTGTACGGCGCCTTCGGCCAGGGCGTCGCCCCCACGGTGGCGGGGGCTGCTCCGACCCGTCGAACAGCCCGGGGGCATACTCGCGGTCGGCCCCTGAGCTCCATCCCCGCGAAGACCGACGCCAGCATCAGGAAGACCTTGACCAGACCAGGACCTTGTGGTTCTCCTCCCCCTGGTAGGCGACATCGGCGCCGTCCTTGGCCGACCGGAACGCGCGATCGACCGTGGCCTCACACCATCGCGTCTCACTCGCCCTGCCGCTCGGTGCGCCACAGCCCCAGGTCCGATCGCTTCCCGGGGAGTGATCGGCGGAGACGTCCGGATCCTCAAAGGGATCGACGATCTCCCACTCCTTCAACAGCGCGTGCGGCGTCGCGGACGCGAGCCGGCCTCCGCCCGAACCGGCGCCAACGCCGTCATAGTGCTCACAGGGTATCCCCTGCCACTCAGGCCAGCAGGCACCCTCGAACAGGCTGCGCTCGAATGGGTGGACCTATTTCGAAAGGTGTCGTTCCGCTGGCGCATCGGCCTCCAGGTCACTACCCCCACGCTGGCCGCCTGCGCCACCGACGCGCGTGTCGAGCGCGCCGACACTCACGCCGAGCGGTGGTCCGACCACGCCCCGGTCACCGTGGCCTACGACGTGGACAACTGACCGACACGCAGCACCACTTGGACAGGCTAGAAGTGCCCCCGGTGCGCGGCACGACAGCGCACGGGGCGGCACTCCCACTCCCCCGGCACCGCCCATCCGACGGGCCGTTTCCCTCACGTTTCGCAGGCTTGTTCCCGATGTTGCCGCCGGTCCCGAAGCCCCTCTGCCCCAGGAACCTCCGCCAGTTCCCTGGTCAGCACGGGGCACGCCAGCGAAGTACCGCTCGCCACTTGCTATCCAGTCCACCATCACCACAAAGCCAGCCGACTCCACCACCAACACCCCATGAGCTCTACTATGGATAGCCAACCGAATCGAACTGAATCAAATAGCGCTCGCTGAAGCGAATCACCGCAGGTCAGGAAGTGTCGGCCCCGCGCTCGCGGGGGTTGCTCCGCCTGGCCGTCGCACGGACCATGTACCGCATGGTCGGCCCCGCGCTCGCGGGGGTTGCTCGACGCCGGCGTTGACTTCAACCATCCAGCGGGTGTCGGCCCAGCGCTCGCGGGGGTTGCTCCGGCTTAGCGGTCCTCGGCCTGCTGCTGGCGGACAGGTTCGACCTGAGGTCCATCGGCACGGTCAAGGCGGCGGTGGCGGCGCTGCCGACCTCGCTGACCGTCCTTAAGGGAGGCGTTCGAGGCCACCGTCGGCGGCTCGAACTCTGCGACTCTGCTTACCCCGAACCGCCAGTGACGAGCCCGGCCCCGGCTGCGGACTCCTTCACGACGATGGAAACGAACCTGGCAGAACTCCGTAGCGAGCTGAGATCAACGGAACGCTGCGCCTGCTCCAGCAGTCCGACCGCCAGACCGGGCAGACTCTCGCCGACCACGAGCGGCACCCGGTCGAGGGTGAGCGGGCCCGGACTGCGGCCGACGAAGTGCGGTAGGCGGACCGGCGACAGGTGCAGCCGGTGTCCTCGGTCGTCGGGATCATCTCGGGCTACTGGCCGCGCTGGTGGCTGTCCTCGCTGGGCTCCGCCTCTGAACTACCGCGCCCCCGCTCGGCTTCGGCCGGGCGGGGGCGCGTTCGTCGTGTGGTCGGTCGGCAGCTACCCGAACGGCAACGTCGCGGTGCTGCGGGCCGTCAGGGTACGCGAGTACTCGGCTGCCGAGGCCGTCAGGGCCCGGTAGTTGATCACCGGGTCACCTGCGGCGACCAGGGCGGTGGCGCACCCCAGGCACCACGGCCGAGGGGGGTCCACGTCCAGGTCCTCGATGACTGCATCCGCCGTGCAGCACTCGGCGCAGATCGGCATGCTGCCGTCCTCCTGCTTGCTCAGGCCCAGGTCGAGCCGCACTGGGTGCAGCCCCACCGGCCGTCCATGGTCTGGTAGGTGGCGCCCGACCCGCACATCGGGCAGGCCATGGCGGCCGCGGGCTGGTCGCTGTGCGGCAGGCTACCGGGCTGCGAGGTGTCGTGGGCCGGATTCTGCACCTCGGGGCGGTCGAGCAGGGCTGCACTCATGACGCACTCTCCTCTGGGTGAGAGGTGGATGGGGAGGCGCCCGGCCGGGGCACTCACCAGGCTTCCCGTCCGTCAGCCGCTCAGGGAGGCATGGAGGCGGCTCCCGCACGCCGTGTGCGTGCTCCGCACACCCTGTGCACGCCCTGCCTGTGGGCGCGGTCCTGCCGATACGGTGGCGGCCCCGCGTAGTCGGAGGGGGCGTCGTGTCGCGTCAGCGCCAACGTCAGCTCGGGACGGCCATCAGGTCCGCCCGGTGCGCACAGCGGATGACTCAGGCTCAACTGGGCCAGGCCTGCGGCTACTCGGCGTCCGCGATCAGCCGGGTGGAGGCGGGCCTGCTGCGGCCGGCCGACCACTCGCTCGCCGTGATCGTCCAGGTGTTGGGTCTGCAGCTTGACGCCCTTAGCCTGGGTGGAGCGGCTACTCTGGCGCGAGATGTGACCCCGGATCAGGAGGATGTCATGCTCCGCAGGCAGCTGCTCGTGGCCGGCATGGCAGCCGCCGGAGCCTCGGCACTCCCGGCAACGGCGACGGCCGCGGCCCGGCCGGATGCGTCGACCCGGATCGTCGGGGCGCTCTACGAGCCGACAGCTTCGGTGCCTGTGTCGCTGCAGGAGCTCGGCCGAGCGCTGGCCGCAGCGCGCTCGCAGTTCACGGCGGCCCGGTACGAGGATCTCGGTGCCGCTCTGCCTGGCCTGCTGAGCACGGCCCAGGCGACCCGGGACGCGTCGGCCGGCCGGGCCCGGGAGGACGCGCATGCGTACGTGGCCCGTGCCTGGGTGCTGGCGACGGAACTCGCGTTGAAGGGCCATTCGGACGTCGCCTGGCCAGCGGCGGACCGGGCTCTCGCTGCGGCCCAGGCCAGCGGTGACCCCGTGGTTCAGGGAGAGGCGGCCCGCGTCCTGGCGATCACGATGCGGCGCGCCGGCCGCCCGGCCGCCGCGGTCGACCTCCTGCGCCGCACTGCCGGATCGCTTGGCCAGGGCCCGGGCGACACCTCCCGGGCGGTGGCGGCGACGCTGCTCATGACAGCGGCCTACACGGCGGCGTGCGGGCACCGCCGCACGGACGCCCTCGATCTGATGGCGGGCGCCGAGGACGCGGTCGGCCGCTTGGCGGACGCCACCACTCGGCCGCGATCCCAGCTGTTCACGGTCGACGCCACCACCGCGCAGGCCGACCTGTACTGGATCGGCGTGCACACAGCGCTGGGCACCCCGGATGAGGGCGTCCCGTACGCGGCACGGATCACCCCGGGACGGCTGCCGACAGCAGAGCGCCGGGCCCGGTACGGCACGGACTGCGCGCGCATGTGGCACCACCTCGGCGACCACCGCCGCACGTTCGCAGCCCTGACGTTCACCGAGCAGGTCGCCCCCGAGGAGGTCCGCCGGCCAGCCCTGCGAGCGCTGACGGCAGACCTCCTGTACGCGCCCATGACAGTGGCAGGCGTGAGCGAACTGGCCGCGCGTACCGGCGTCTCGTAGAGAGAGCCATCCCCGCGTGTGCGGGCCGACCCAGTAGACGTGGTGCCGCCCGTCGGCGAGGCCGGAGCCATCCCCGCATGTGCGGGGCCGACGTTGTAGGAGTCGGCGTCCTGACCCCACTCACCGGTGCCCTCCAGGAGACGGCGCCACTCCGCGTTGACCATCCGCTTGCCGTGCAGCAGCGTGACCTGGTCCTCCAGGCCGTCGCCGACCTCGCGCAGCCACGACCGGACCTGGGTGAACATCGGGTCCGCAGTCGCCTGGGTCGGCATACCCAGGAACACTCCGTCCGCGCCATGACGGGCGGCCATCAGCTCGGCCGCCGCCAGCGCCGCCTTCGTCTTCCCCTCCCCCATCGGCGCCTCGACGATCACCAGGCCCGGCCCGCCCATCCGGCACACCACGTCGAGGACCAACTCCTGCGAATGATGAGGATCTTCGAAATTGGCTCTGACCGGAGTTCCGTGATGCTCATGGTCGGGTGAGGATCCGGGTCCGTAGGAGGCGGAACGAGGCCCGGCCGTACATGGCTCTCTTGAGCGTTTTGATCCGATTTACGTTGCCTTCGACCTTGCCGGAGCTCCATTCGAGGGTGAGGCCGGCGGTGACGGCCTTGAGGTCCTGGCGGAGGAAGCCGGCGAACGACCGGACGGGCGCGGGGGCGTCCTGCTCGGCCTCGCGGATCCACTCCGGAAGGAGGCTGCCGAGTCGGTTCGTCATGAGGTCGTGGAAGCATCGGGCCAGGTCGTAGGCCCTGGCGATGTCCGGGCAGGCGATCCGGACGCCCAGCAGCTTCTCCTGTTCGTGCTCGGTGAGCGTTCCGGTCGGTCGCATGATCCAGGAGGTGATCCGGCGGGGGCTGGGGATGTCGGCGCGGACGGGTTCGGCGGTTCCTTCGCGAAGGGAGGCGACGTGGCGGCGGACCACCTGGACGCTGCCCTGGTAGCCGCGCTCGCGGATCTCCCGGAACAGCTGCTGGGCGCTGGTGCACCCTGCGGTGAAGCGGCTGTTTAGGTAGGGCTTGAACGGGTCGATCAGGCCGCGTCTGGCGGCTCCGAAGTCCTGCGCGGAGGCGAGGAGTTCGTCCAGTGGGGTGGTCTTGAACCTCCGGACGGTCTTGCGGTCGAGGCGGAGGTGGCGGGCGATGGCGCTGATCGTCCACTTCTGGTCCAGCAGCCGGTGCACGTCCGCGTACCGGCCCCGGGTTCGCTCGATGATCGGCGTGCGGGGCAGCTGCAGCAGCGGCAGGTCGATCGTCGGCGGTTCGGGCGGCGGCTCTTCCTGTTCGACGTGTTTGCGCAGGCAGGAGCGGTGCTGGTGGCAGGTCTTCTCGACTGCGGCGGACAGGTTCTGGAGCAGGTGCCAGCGGTCGGCGACCTCGATCGCGTCCGGTGCGGCTTCCTTGATCGCCCGGGTGTAGGCGGTGGCGCGGTCGCGGCAGATGATCTCCGCGCCGGGATGCTCGCGCAGCCAGGCGGCGAAGGTCTCCGAGGTGCGGTCCGGGAGCACGTCCACGACGCGGCCGGCCTCGACGCCGACGAGGACGGTCCCGTAGGTGCGGCCCTTGCGGAAGGCGAACTCGTCGACGCCGAGCACCCGCGGCGCCCGCTCCGGAACCTCGGGCGCCTCCAGCAGCCCGAGGAGGCGGGTCCGGCCGGCGGCGATGCTGAGCTTGTGGCACAGCCGTTCGCCGGCCCGGCCGCCCAGCTCGACGGCGACGTCCCGCAGCCACTGTTTCAGCCCGATGCTGGAACGCAGGTGGCGCTCGCTCAGTCCGGGGACCTGCTCGACGAAGGTCGTTCGCCGACACCGGGCGCGATCGCAGAAGTAGCGCCGCACACGAAGGCGTATCGCCAACTTTCTTCCTGCCAGCGGGCGTTCGGCAAGAGTTCGCCAGTAGGTGGAATGCCTCCGTCTTCCCGGGCTTCCGCAGCTTGGGCAACGGGCCGGCGGGCCGCACGCGGCCACCTCCACCAGCACGGCCCCTGGGTCGGCGGTCAGCCGTTCCAGTTCAACATCGACTCCGGGGAACAGCACATTTTCGATCGAGCGGAGAGCCACGCGCAGGTCATCCCGCAGGGAAACGATCCTGCATGCATGCCGCTGACCTGGGATTTCACGGAACTCCGGTCAGAGCCAAATTCAGAGAGCGTCATCACGAAGGCCTGGGCCCGTGGCCGAAGCGGTCCCGGAACGCCTCCGGACCAGGTACCGGCAGCGCTCCCCACCCACCGCGCAGACCGAGCCGCGCCCACGCTGCCGCGGCCCGCTGCCGCACCTGCGGCATCGTCACCGCCGCCAGGTCCGGCACTCCCTGGAAGTGCCGCTCGTCGCTGGCGATCCAGTCCGCCATCACCACGAAGCCGGCCAGTTGGAGCTGCATCGCTCGGCTCGGCACCTCCAGAGGTTCGACGGCGACAAGCGGCGCCTCGCCCTCGTAGCCGAGCTCCCGAGAGAAGACCTCCACCAACGCCGACTGCGCGAGCTTCCAGGGCCGGCTGTTTCCCTGCAGCCTCTCGTTCCTCTTCGGCGGGCTCAGCTGCCCCAGTGTCGGGATCAGACCGTGGTGGCCGGCGACCAGCGGCCAGACCCAACCGACCTGCTCCTTCGACCACGTCGCTTCGGTGAGCAGCGCCCTCAACACGCGGGCACCGGCTTTGTCGTGCCGCCAGGACACCCCCTTCACCGCGTACTTGTCCCAAGTCAGGCCCGCCTGGCGGACCGCGGCCTCGCCAGCGGGGTCGAGGCACTGGAACACCGGGGTGGCCTTGCCGCAGTCATGGATCCCGCACAGCCAGGCGAACAGCCGTCGCCCCTTGCCCGGCCCGCCCGCGACGGCGTCCAGACGCCGCCGCGTCACCGGCGGCAGGTATCGGTCCCAGACGATCTCCGCCACGGCAGCGGTGTCCAGCATGTGCGACAGCAGGAGGTTGGCCGTCCCTCCGGCCCGCCCGGCAGACTTGCCCCACAGGGCACCCAACCAGCCCTCTACCTCAGGCGGGTACCACTGCCAGCGGTCATCGACCATCGCCTCGACCTCCATGTCCGAGTACGCTTCGGAGCCTAGGTCGGGGCACTGACAATCCACCCTGGATTCACGAAGAGACAACGATCGGCGCATGAGGTCTGCTATGGGAAGCCAACCGAATCGAACTGAATCAACCGGCGCCAGTTGACGCAGATCACCGCAGGTCAGGAAGCGTCGGCCCCGCGCTCGCGGGGGTTGCTCCGGGCGGGTGATCACCTTCCCGGGCGGCGACCAGTCGGCCCCGCGCTCGCGGGGGTTGCTCCCGCCGCCATCGGCCGCCACGCCGACGGCACCGGTCGGCCCCGCGCTCGCGGGGGTTGCTCCTCCAGCGCCAACCGCGGCAGGGAAGTGGTCAGGTCGGCCCCGCGCTCGCGGGGGTTGCTCCGGCGTTGTGTCGTTCCAGCAGTTGATGGCCGAGTCGGCCCCGCGCTCGCGGGGGTTGCTCGGCGGGCGTGCACCTGTCGATCGCGCTCAGCGGGTCGGCCCCGCGCTCGCGGGGGTTGCTCTCCCGTTCCTGCGCTCCGCCCTCGACCAGCTCGGTCGGCCCCGCGCTCGCGGGGGTTGCTCCGCCGGCACCAACAGCCGGACGCGCCAGGCCATGTCGGCCCCGCGCTCGCGGGGGTTGATCAGTGCCCCCCCTCTGGCTCGCCAGGGCGGGGGCAGTCGGCCCCGCGCTCGCGGGGGTTGCTCCCCGGACCAGATCCGCTCCGCCGAGAAAGCTCTGTCGGCCCCGCGCTCGCGGGGGTTGCTCCGAGCCGCCCACCGCTGGCATGCCGACCAGCCTGTCGGCCCCGCGCTCGCGGGGGTTGCTCCAGGCCGCCCGTGAACGCGCCGCCCGCCCGACCGTCGGCCCCGCGCTCGCGGGGGTTGCTCCGGCATTCCACTCATGCGGTGATCTCCTTGGGCGTCGGCCCCGCGCTCGCGGGGGTTGCTCCCTAGGCCCGCCGGGTGTCGCTTCAGGTGGTGCGTCGGCCCCGCACTCGCGGGGGTTGCTCCTGGGCCCAGTCGGCACTAACTCGCTCCGTGGAGTCGGCCCCGCGCTCGCGGGGGTTGCTCCCTAGGCCCGCCGGGTGTCGCTTCAGGTGGTACATCGGCCCCGCACTCGCGGGGGTTGCTCCTGGGCCCAGTCGGCACTAACTCGCTCCGTGGAGTCGGCCCCGCGCTCGCGGGGGTTGCTCCCACCCGGCCGCCCCCGCCCGGCTGTTCCGCACATCGGCCACGCGCTCGCGGGGGTTGCTCCACACCGAAGGCGAGGACCTGGAGACCTCGAGGATCGGCCCCGCGCTCGCGGGGGTTGCTCCAAGTACGCGCTCAAGAGGGCGGACTGGCGGCAGTCGGCCCCGCGCTCGCGGGGGCTGCCCTGGATCCGGGTAGCCGCTGTTTCGTGCTGAGGCCGGCTCCGCGCTGGTGTGCGTTGCGGCCGGCGGCCCCGGTCCGCCGTGGCGCTGTGGGACTTCGTCCGGACTCCGCGGCGGGCTTCGGCCAGCGCGGGCAAGGCGGTGTCCAGGCGTCACACCTGCGGGGGCCGAGGCCGTGACCGATCCCGGCGGGTCGGAGTTGCAGGGGCATGAGCAGTGCGTTCACAAAGTGGGGTGCGTCTTGACCACCAGCCCGGCGAATCCGCGCGAGGTTTCCGACGGTGACTCCCCCGCGCCCGGCCAACCGGAGTTCTCTGCCTGCCCGTTGATCTTCGATCCGCAGTGCCCGGAGCTGCCCGAGGACGTGCTCGGCGGGCTGCGGGAGCAGGCGCCCGTCGTGCGGATCACCCTGCCCGGCGGGCTGCCGGCGTGGATGATCACCCGGTTCGACGACGTCCGGGCCGGGCTCGGGGACCCGCGGCTGGTGCAATCCCCGCTCTCCGTACCGGGGTTCACCGGCGAGGACCCCCGCATGGCGCAGATCCGGTGGCTCGGCCTGCCGGAGCGGATGAACCAGTACCTGCTGCGCGCCCTGCTGGACCTCGACGCGCCCGACCACACCCGGCTGCGCAAGGCGGTCGCACCGCACTTCACCGCGCGCCGCATTCACGCGTTGCGACCCCGGGTGGAGCAGATCACCGACCGGCTTCTGGACGAGCTGCCCGGACGGGCGGCCGCCGACGGCAGCGTCGACTTCATCGAGGAGGTCGCCTTCCCCTCTCGATCACGGTGATCTGCGAGATGGTGGGCATTCCCGAGCAGGACCGCCCGCTGTGGCGCCGCTGGGCGGACGACCTCAACGGCCTGGACACCGACCTCGTCCGCGACTCCGCGCCCGCCCTCGTGGACCACGTGCTCGCGCTGATCGAGGAGCGTCGGCGCACCCCCGGCGACGACCTCATCAGCGCGATGGTGACGCCCTCCCCGGACGGTGAACCTCCCCTCCCGGAGCGGGACATCGTCACGATGACGATGCTGGTGACGAACGTCGGCTACGAGAACACCGCCTACTTCCTCGCCAACGGCCTCGCCGCCCTGCTCGCCCACCCCGACCAGCTGGACCTGCTGCGCGACGACCCCGTCCTGCTCCCCTCGGCCGTGACGGAGTTGCTGCGCTGGGGCGGCTCCGTCCCGGCGACCCGGCCGCGCTTCGCCGCTCAGGACATCGACCTGCACGGCACCCGCATCCGGGCCGGCGAGGCCGACGTCCTCTCCCTCCTCGGTGCCAACCGCGACCGCCGGTACCACCCCGACGCCGACCGGCTCGACATCACCCGCTACCAGGACGCGCAGGACGACCACGTCGCCCTCGGCCACGGCGCCCACTTCTGCCTCGGTGCCGCCCTCGTCCGCCTTGAGACGCAGGTCCTGCTCGGCGCGCTGACCGCCCGGTTCCCCGGCCTCCGGCTGGCCGTCGCCCCGGACCGGCTGGAACGCGTCCACGTGCCGGGCGTGGGCCGCCGACTCACCCGCCTCCCGCTCCACCTGTGAGCGCCCGGCGGGCCCGGGCCCCGGACGTCCTTCGTCTCCCGGGAACCCTCCGCCGCAGAGATGTCCGACCGCCTCAGAGAGGCCCGACCGGTGCCCGAGGCACCGGGCCGCCCCGGAAAGGGACGACGCACGATGCCGAACGACCAGGCGGTAGCACCGCCGGCACCCGTACCAGCGCCGGTACCTGCACCCGCACCCGTACTCGCCGAGCACGCCGGCGAGTGTCCGGTCCGCGAGAGCCGGATGCCCGACGGGTCCATGGGCTGGGTGGCGTCCGGCTTCGCCGAGGTCCGCGATGTCCTCACCGACCCCCGCCTGACCAGCGCACCCTCCGCCCTCGCCGCCGACGGCTCCCCCGACCCGCGCATCGCCGGCCTGACCGCGCTCGGGCTGCCGCCGGAGACGCACCACTACTTCCTCAACGCCATCGTCGACTTGGACCCCCCGCGCCACACCCGCCTGCGTCGGCTGGTGTCCCGCGAGTTCACCGCCCGCCGCATCCAGCTCCTCGCCCCGTCGATCGAGCTGATCACCGACCGCCTGCTCGACGAACTGCCCGACCACCGTGACGAGTTCGGCGTCGTCGACCTCGTCGAGCACTTCGCCTACCCGCTGCCGGTCGCCGTGATCTGCGAACTGGTAGGCGTCCCGGAGCCCGACCGGCACCTCTGGTCCGACTGGAGCCGGAACCTGACGGCCGGCCACACCGAACGGCTGCGGACGGCAACACCCGCCCTGGTCCGGCATGTCCGGGAGCTGATCGACCGCCGCCGCGCGGAGCCCGGCAAGGACCTCATCAGCGGGATGCTCCAGGCGCGAGACGACAGCGCGGACGGCGGCCCGGACAGCGGCCCCTCCAACGCGACGATGAGCGAGGACGAGATGGTCAGCATGACCCTCATCCTCGTCCTGGCCGGCCACGAGACCACCGCCCACCTGATCGCCAACGGCACCCTGGCCCTGCTCACCCACCCCGACCAGCTCGCCCTGCTGCGCCAGGACCGCACGCTGCTGCCACACGCCGTCGAGGAACTGCTGCGCTGGTGCGGCCCGGTACCCTCCGCCCGCCTGCGGTACGCCGACCGCGACCTCGTCCTGCGGGGCGTGCACATCCGCAGGGGCCAGGCCGTCCACCCCCACCTCGACGCCGCCAACCTCGACCTGCGGCACCACGACCGCGCCGAGCGGCTCGACCTGACCCGGAAGCGGGCCGCCCAGGCCGACCACCACCTCTCGTTCGGGTACGGCATCCACTTCTGCCTGGGCGCGGCGCTGGCCAGGCTGGAAGCGGCCATCGCCTTCGGGCGGCTCCTCGACCGCTACCCCGGACTGTCACTCGCGGCCGCCCCCGGCACCCTGATCCCCGGCGACCGCCCGGTCGGCTGGGAGCTGAACCACCTGCCGCTGCACCTGGGGCGGGTCTGACGGACCGTCCGGCGACGGACGGTGGGCCCCGGATCGGTCGGCGCTGGGCGGCGTCCGGACGGAGGGGGGTTCCGTGCGGACGCCGCCCGGCACCGGTCGGGGTGGCTCAGGTGGTGGGGTGGGTGAGGGTGGTGAGGTGTTCCGCCACGGTGGTCGGGCTGGGCATCGCCGCGATTTCGGTGCTGACCTCGCGGGCGGCGCGGGTCAGGGTGTCGTCGGTGGGAGGCGGTGGAGCAGGGCCGGGGTGATCTCCTCGGCGGTCGCGCTGAGGCCGGCTCCGCGCTGGTGGACGGCGGCCGCGGTGATGAAGCGGTCGGAGCCATCGGGCGGGACCAGCTGGGGGATGCCCGCGTCGGGTGCGCCGAGGGCGGTGCTGCTGCCGGGTACCACTGCCAGCGGTCACCGACCATGCCTCGACGCTCCATGTCCGAGTACGCTTCGGAGCGTAGATCGAGGCACTGACAATCCACCCTGGATTCACAAAGAAACAACGATCGGCGCATGAGGTCTGCTCTGGGAAGCCAACCGAATCGAACTGAATCAACCGGCGCCTGCTGACGCAGATCACCGCAGGTCAGGAAGTGTCGGCCCCGCGCTCGCGGGGGTTGCTCCTTCTACGCGCCGAGCACCGGGTGGTTGCCGGTGTCGGCCCCGCGCTCGCGGCGGTTGCTCCTGCGAGAACGCGTTGACGACCGGCACGGTCTGGGTCGGCCCCGCGCTCGCGGGGGTTGCTCCAGGCCGGTGCGCACCACCGTGCTGCTCGCCGAGTCGGCCCCGCGCTCGCGGGGATTGCTCCGCCCAGCTCCTCACAGAGGCCCAGGCGCTCCGGTCGGCCCCGCGCTCGCGGGGGTTGCTCCGTGCGACGGGGGTCGTCCTCGGGGACGGTGGGGTCGGCCCCGCGCTCGCGGGGGTTGCTCCGTGGTGGGGATGACGCCGGCGTACACGGTGCCGTCGGCCCCGCGCTCGCGAGGGGTTGCTCCATCAGCGTCCAGATCCTGATGGACGACGCCGGGTCGGCCCCGCGCTCGCGGGGATTGCTCCGCCGAGGTGCTGCTGCGGATCAGCATCTGGCAGTCGGCCCCGCGCTCGCGGGGGTTGCTCCCGGTGCCACGACTCTGAGATGGCCGACCACCGGTCGGCCCCTCGCTCACCGGGATTGCTCGGCCTACCGCGACATCCGGGCCCTGCTCGACGGGTCGGCCCCGCGCTCGCGGGGATTGCTCCGGGTCGGGGGTGAGGCCGGCGAGCAACATCGTGTCGGCCCCGCGCTCGCGGGGGTCACTCCCCCGACCTCGGCGGCCACCTGCTGTCCGTCCCGTCGGCCCCGCGCTCGCGGGGGTTGCTCATCCTCGGAGTTCGGCTGGCGCAGTACGACGTTGTCGGCCCCGCGCTCGCGGGGGTTGTTCCCGGCTGCTGGAGAATGGCACCCCCTACCGGGAGTCGGCTCCGCGCTCGCGGGGGTTGCTCCGGTGCGCCACCGTCGCGGGCACCGCAGTCCTCGTCGGCCCCGCGCTCGCGGGGGTTGCTCTCTGGAGTCGGCCATCGCCCAACTGCGCGCCCAGGTCGGCCCCGCGCTCGCGGGGGTTGCTCCGAGAACGCCGTCGCCACGGGCCCGCACTTCGCGTCGGCCCCACGCTCGCGGGGATTGCTCCGCGGAGGTCACGGAGCGCGGGGACGTGGTGTAGTCGGCCCCGCGCTCGCGGGGATTGCTCTCGGTGTCGGACACCGGCCCATCGTAGGTCGCAGTCGGCCCCGCGCTCGCGGGGGTTGCTCCGACATCCCGGCGCCGACGGGTGGCCGCGGCACGTCGGCCCCGCGCTCGCGGGGGTTGCTCCTACGACCTGCCCGACTCCCGGGGCGTGCTGGAGTCGGCCCCGCGCTCGCGGGGGTTGCTCTCCGTACGCGCGCGCCAATGTGCTCACTGTTCAGTCGGCCCCGCGCCCGCGGGGGTTGCTCCGCCTCGGCGACGACGTCGTGCACTTCGGTCGAGTCGGCCCCGTACTCGCGGGGGTTACTCCTGACTGACCTACTCGCCAGGTTCGCCGACGTGGTCGGCCCCGCGCTCGCGGGGGTTGCTCGATCGTGTTCGCGCGGGCCAGCTCGGGCTGCTGGTCGGCCCCGCGCTCGCGGGAGTTGCTCCAGTTCGGCCTGCCCTCCCGTCACCTGCTGCATGTCGGCCCCGCGCTCGCGGGGGTTGCTCCCTTGCCTGACAGGCACTCGCAGAAGGGGGCCTTCGGCGTACGTCGGCAGGCGGGCGTAGGGATCGCGACGCAGGCTCTCGGAAGTTGCCGGGCCAGAACGCGCGTTGGCGTCGGGGGGGGGGCCCCCCGGGGGGGGGGGGGGGGGCGCCCCCCCCCCCCGGGGGGGGGGGGGGGGGGGGGGGGGGGGGGGCGGGGGTGTTTGTTTTTCTCCAACCTGTGTGGG
>NZ_JBIAXP010000007.1:0-77088 GCF_042896795.1 Kitasatospora sp. NPDC001261 | reverse complement strand
CGTTGGTTTGGTTTTGGGGCGGGCCCCCCCGCGGGGGGGGGGGGGGGGGGGGCCCGCGGGGGGGGGGCCGGGGGCCCCCCCGCCCGGCACCGGGTGGGGTGGCTCAGGGGGTGCGGCGGGCGAGGGTGATGAGGTGAGACGCCACGGTGGTCGGGCTGGGCATCGCCGCGATTTCGGTGCTGACCGCGCGGGCGGCGCGGGTCAGGGCGTCGTCGGTGAGGAGGCGGTGGAGCAGGGCCGAGGTGATCTCCTCGGCGGTCGCACTGAGGCCGGCTCCGCGCTGGTGGACGGCGGCCGCGGTGATGAAGCGGTCGGAGCCGTCGGGCAGGACCAGCTGGGGGATGCCCGCGTCGAGGGCGCCGAGGGCCGTGCTGCTGCCGCCGTGGTGGATGGCGGCGGCGCAGGTCGACAGCAGGGCCTGCCAGGGGACCCAGCCGTACGGGCGGACGTTGTCCGGCAGGCTGCCGAGCGTACCGAGGTCGAGGTCGCCGGTGGCGAGGATGAACTCGGCGTCGATGTCGGCGGCTGCCGCGATGACGCGCTCGATCCTGGTGAGGCCGTCGGTCTTGGGCGGGACGGTGCCCAGCGTCACCGCGATGCGCGGGCGGTCGGCGGGTGCGGCCAGCCGGGCGGGGAGTTCGCCTTCGCCGTTGTAGGCGACGGGCCGCATCGAGGTGCCGTACCGCTCGTCGCCGGCCATGCTGGGCGGCGCGAGGTCGATGGTGTCCGCCGGGTCGGGCAGCCGGTCGATTCCGTGCCGGGCGAAGGTGTCCGCCATTTCGGCGAGCATCAGCGCGCGCAGCTTCGGGGTGCGGGCGAATCCGAGGTCGTGCTGGACGGCGGGCACGCCGAGGTGGGTCGCCGCGAGCAGGGCCACCGGGAACTGGTACTCGTACACCACCAGGTCCGGCCGCCACTGTGCGGCGAGTTCGACCGTCTCGTCGGCGACCCGGCTGTTGACGTGGGCGGCCAGCGGGACGAAGGCCTCGCGGTCGGCCGAGTTGCTTTCGACCACCCGCCGCATCAGGTCGGGCCGCCGGGTGCGGCCGGCCTCCCTGATCTCCTTGCGCCAGTCGACCCCGGGCGCGATGGGCAGGTATGGCAGCCCGGACGCGGCGACCCCTTCGCCGCCGTCCATCGAGGCCACCGCGACCTCGTGGCCGAGCTCGCGCATCGCCCTGGCCAGTGGGACCAGCGGGAAGAGGTGGCCCAGGCCGGGTGCGCCGGCGAACAGTACACGCATGATGGAACCTCGGGGAGAAGGAGAAAGAGGGAGGGGATGGGAGGAGGACGGGGGGTCAGGAGGCGGCCCGGTGCAGGGCGGCTTCCATGCCGTTCAGCACGGCGTTGCAGTCGCGCTGCAGGGTGGCGGCGTCGACGGCGCTGAGCAGGTAGACCCCGAGCCAGTTGCGCGAGCCGGCGGACGGGTCGAAGGCGGGGACGGGCCGGCCGGCGGGCATCGCGAAGGCGGGGACGGCTTCGATGGTGCTGCCCGGGGAGAGCAGGCTCTGCCAGTCGACGGCCTGCGGGTTCCAGAGCGGGGTGCTCTGCCAGGGCACGCCCGAGGCGTCGGCCGGGACGACGGCCAGCGACGCGGCGGCCCGGGTGCCGGTGGTGGGCATGGCCTCGGGGTAGTCGACGCGCTCGCCGAGCAGTTGGCGGACCAGCATGCCGATCGGGTCGAGTCCGAAGACCTCGTGGACCTGCCTGGTGGTGAGCAGGCCGCCGAACCTGGCCGCGGTCTCGATGACGACCAGTTCGCCGTCCTTCATCAGCTTCAGCTCGGTGTGGGTGCCGCAGTTCTCCAGCCCGAGCGCGTCGACGGCCTGTCGGGAGACCTCCTCGATCCGGCGCTGGACCGGCACCGTCATGACGGAGGGCGAGGTGCTGGCGACCTCGACGAAGGACGGTACGGTCGGCAGCTTGGCGGTGATGGCCAGGGGGCGGTAGACGCCGTCCGCGACGATCCCCTCCACGCTGACGTAGTCGCCGTAGCCGGGCTCCTCGTACCAGCCCTCGGTGGAGCCCTGGGCGATCTCCTCGACGAGGCGGTCGTGGTCGGTGTCGGCGGCGTAGAGCTCGTTCATGCCGACCCGGCTGCCGGCCTGGAGTCCGCGCTCGATCTCGGCCCACGCCGGGGCGGCTTCCTCGGGCTTGTCCAGCACGATCTGGGCGACCGAGCCGGCGCCCCAGGCCGGCTTGAGCAGCAGCGGGGGCGTGAACTCGGCCAGCGCGGTGTCCAGGTCGGCGAGGCTGTCGACCCGGCGGAACGCGGGTATCGGGACCCCGGCGGCGGCCCAGGCCTCGCGCATCAGCCGCTTGTCCCTGGCGCGGACGATCCCCTCGCCGGGGCCGGCCAGGTTGAGGCGGATCGCGGCCTGGGCGACGGCGAGGACCGCGAACTCGGAGAGGGTCAGCACCGCGTCGGCCCCGATGGCCTTCGCGTACTCCACGATCAGCTCGACCAGGTCGTCCCCGCGCGGCGCCTCGGGCACCAGCTCGATGCTGGTGCAGCTGGGCCGCCACACGTCCTCCCCGGACGCGGGCAGCGGCGCCAGTGCGAGGACGTGCAGCTCCCCGCAGGCGGCGATGCGCGGGAAGGCGTACTCCAGCGGGGCGCCGCCCTTGACGTAGACGTACAGAATCCGGTTCAACGTACTTGCTCCTGAGGGAAGTTCACTCGTGGGCGGCCGCGGGAAAGGGCGCGGAGGGACACACGGGCGCGCTCGTGCGCGGGCCCGTGCGGTGTTCCGGCGACATCAGCCGACGGTGTCAGCCGGCGGTGCGGAAGGGCCGCAGCTGCAGCAGGCTGATCTGGTCGCCCTCGATCGCCCACTCGATGTCGACCGGGGTTGCGTACGTCTCGTCGGGCGAGAAGTGCGACTGCAACAGCCTGCTGATCAGGGCCAGTCGGCGTACGAGGTCCTTGGTCCCGGCGTCCAGGTCGGTGGCGGCGGTGCCGAGCGAGACGGTGCGGCTGCCGCCTTCCATGGTGTTGCACAGGTACTGGAGCGGGGCGCCCCGGCCGGAGACCACGTCGGTCACGGAGCGCGGCGAGATGTTGAGGTAGACGTTGCGGAAGTCCTGCGGGCTCAGCGGGTTGCAGGTGACCAGGACGCCGCCGACGGTGGCTCCGACCTGTTCCTGGACGATCACGGCCATCCGGCAGTGGTCCAGGGGGATGCCCGCCTGGCGGCGCAGCAGGACCGCGCGGGGTGAGAACAGCGAGGCCCAGACCTCGCGGACCGCGTCGAGGACGGCGTCCGTGCCGCTGGCGTCGGCCACCGATTCGTAGAGTCCGGCGGCGGAGAAGCCGGCCAGGTCCTCGGCGTTGGAGGAGCTGCGGACGACCTGGACGCGGGCGCCGTACAGGTGCCGGTCGATCGCCCGGTCGATCTCGGTGCGGATCGGGTCGGGCAGCGGGGTGTCACGGATCAGCCGCTGGGCTTCGAGGCAGAGTTCCTCGATTCGTTCCTCGATCCGCGTCCCCCCGTGGAGCGAAGTCCCGTCCCGGAGGGCGGAGTCCAGCCGGTCGACGGCGGTGCGGAGTTCCGCCGAGGAGTCGAGGAAGCGCTGCTGGAGGGAGAACGGCAGCACGATGCCGCGCGGCACGTGGGCGTACTCCTTCACCAGGAGCTGCGCGGCGGCGTCCAGTTCGGCCGTGTCCGCGTCCTCTGGGAGGCCGAGTTGCCGGGCGAGGTAGCGGAGCAGGTTGTCCCGGGGCGGCCGGGGCACGCTGTAGAAGCCGAGCCAGCGCGGTGAGCCGTGCTGGAGCAGGTGGGTGAGTTCGCCGAGGTTGGCGGCCTTGGTGCCGAACCGGACGTGGTCGCCTTCGCGCAGTGCGGACAGCGGGGTGACCGGCGTGGGCGTGAGGTCGGGCAGGTCCACGGTGACGCGGTCGGCCGGCGGGGTCGGCGGGGCTTCCTCGCGGTCGCCGGGCCGGGCGGCTTCGAGGAGGAGCTCCCCGCCGTCGGCTTCGACGCGGTAGTGCACCCAACATCGGTCGCGCAGCCCGGCGCGGTCGATCCGCTCGGCGGCTTCGACGCCGACGGCGTTGGGGATGCGCCATCCGGCGGCCATCACGTTGATGTGGGAGAGCGGTGTGGTGTGCTCGGTGTGGATGATGCCGGAGACCCTGGGGATGTCCTCGGGCACCCGGGGCATCACCACGATGTCGTGCCACTCCAGCGGCTCGGGGTCGGCCCGGTACTCGTCCTCCGAGCCGAACACGCGCAGCCGTCCGTGGGCGGTCCCGGCGTTCAGCGGTACGTAGGAGGCCGCGGAGTAGAGCTCGTGGGACAGGACGCGCGGTATCTCGGTCTCCGGTATGCGGGCGAGGTAGCCCTCCTGCTCGTGGCCGGCCGGCTTGAGGACCAGCGGCAGCGAGGGGTCGATGTGCTCGCGCACCCGGTGGTAGAAGAACCGGAGCATGTCCTGGGACATGGTGTCGACGTCGACGGTTTCCAGGGACAGGAAGGTGTCGGCCTCGTGGCCGTTTTCCGCGGCGCGGCGGGTGTGGCGGGCGAGGGTGCCGAGATAGAAGCGACGGTCGGGATTCCGGTACACGTCGTCATTGAACGAATCGAGTCCGCGCGCCAGTTCGTCGATCGACATGCCGAGGATCTCGCACGCGATGTAGCGGACGTGGAGGGTGCCGTCGGCGCTGTCGATGAAGTGGAGCACCGACTCGTCGCTGTCGAGCACGACTTTCACATAGGGATAGCCCCCGACCTGGCCGGCGAGCTCGGAGAACTCCTCCAGAGTGAGCTTTTCGCCGGCGAGGCGGGGCCGCGTGGTCGCGTCGTTGCGATCCGAACGGGTCATGCGCACAGTTCAGCCATTCTTCGTCGTGTACACGATCAGTACACCTGGTGCAGAAGGGTCGGTACGACGGCGCCCACATTGCCATTCGATTTCAATGTTTGACGAATGGTCATGTCACATCAGGCCATCATGGAACGATCCGGCCACGGGAATCCGATAGGGGAATCCGCCCCGCCGCATCAAGCTGTGGTAAAGGTCACAACAAGGGGTGACCGGTGCTTGGTGAGCGATCGAGCATTTCCGGAATCGTTGATTCCTGTACGACCTCAGGAGGGCGCGCGCACTCCTCGCGCACCCTCCCCGCGCACCCCGATCGGAGCCGGCCGACGGATCCGGCGGCCTCGGCGGCACACCGGGGCAGGACAGGGCGTACGACCCTCCAGTGCCAGTGGCATATTGCCCGGAACGGCCCACTCCCGGATGCGGCGAAAGTGCGTAGATCCCTTGTATTTCAAGGGAGTTGACGCATACCGGGGGGTACGGTGAGGTGGGCATGACGCTCCGGTCGGCGTCACGTCCCGGGCTCGGGCCCGGGCGGGTCGGCCGTAGCTGCCATCGGCGCGAAGGGGGAGCTTCCTGATGGCATACGCGAAGGGTTATGACGTCTCCGACTTCCAGTCGGGCATTCCGGGGGACGCGGAGTTCGTCTTCATCAAGGCCACCGAGGGCGGCCGCACCGGTCAGTCGGGGTACACCGACAAGCTGGCGGACGCCCGGGGGCGGGGACTGGTGGTCGGGCACTACCACTTCCTGCACGCGGAGAACCCGGTCGACGGCGAGATCGAGCACTTCTGCCGGGTCGTCGGGCAGGTGCCCGCGGGCGAACTGCTGGTGCTGGACTTCGAGCCGTACGGGCAGTCCGTCGCCGACGGCGACGCGACCGCGGCGAAGAACCAGTGGCTGGCGGCGGTCAAACAGCGCTACCCGGACCACCTGGTCGGGCTCTACACCAACCGGGACTACTGGTTCCGGACGGACGACAACGCGGGCGACTTCCTGTGGATCGCGGACTACGTGTCCCCGGGTTCGCCGCGCGTCCAGGCATCCTGGCGCTTCCACCAGTACAGCGACGACCCGCTCGACGCGGACGTCTTCAACGGCTCGCTGGACGAGTTGAGGGCGTGGGCCGGCAGCGGCCAGGCCCCGGCCCCCGACACGCCCGCGCCGACGCCGACACCGAACCCCACGCCCTCGGTGCCCGACTGGCCGGGGCTGCAGCTGGTGAGCCGGGACCAGTGGGGCGCGCGGGCATGGCGCGAGCCCAACGGTTCGATCCCGTACGCCGGTGCGCGCGCCGGGGTGAAGGTGCACTACCTGGGCACCCGGTACGCCTTCGACACCCACGACACCTGCCCGGCCTACGTGCGGCGCCTCCAGGCCTCGCACATGAACGACGACGGCTGGTCGGACATCGGCTACAGCTTCGTGGTCTGCGAGCACGGCTTCGTGTACGAGGGCCGCGGCCTGAACCGGCGCAACAGCGCCAACGGCGACGTCCCGCTCAACGAGGCCCACTACGCGGTGTGCGGGCTGGTCGGCTCCTCCGGGTCGACGGAGCCGACGCCGGAGCAGCTCAACGGGCTGCGGGACGCGATCGAGTACTGCGAGCAGCAGGGCCCGGCGGGCCCGGAGATCAAGGGGCACCAGGACGGCTACTCGACCGACTGCCCCGGCCCGGCGCTGTACGCCTGGGTGCGGTCCGGTGCGCCGCGCCCGTCCGGGACGGTGGTCACCCCGCCGTCCCAGCCCGCGCCGCAGCCCGACCCGACGCCGGCCCGCTACCAGAGCAGCGTCGGCGGCCTGTCGTACGGCTACGGCGCGCACGGACCGCAGGTCACCATCGTCGGCGAGGCGCTGGTGGCGGCGAACTTCGGCTCGCACTACACCCAGGGCCCCGGCCCGGACTGGACCGACGCGGACACCCTCAACTACGCCGACTACCAGCGCAGTCTGGGGTACTCGGGCGGGGACGCGGACGGCGTGCCCGGCGAGGCCTCGCTGCGCCGGCTGCTGGGCGGGGCCGTCCCGCTGGCCGAGGTGTCGAAGTCCCGGGTGGTCGCGGCCGCCCGCCAGGACCCGGACGCGGCCCAGGGCGCCACCACGTACCCGGACGACGTGTACACGGTGGAGCAGGCGCTCCGCGCCGAGGGGCTGCTCGACGGGCAGTGGGTCGACGGCTCGTTCGGCACCAGCACCATCGACGCCTACGCCGCCCTGCAGCGCCGGTACGGGTACAGCGGGCAGCAGGCGGACGGCATCCCCGGCATCGACTCGCTGACGCGGCTCGGCCAGGCGCACGGCTTCACGGTCACCGGCTGATCGACGGCCACCGGCCGATCCACAGTCACTGGCTGATCCACGGCCACCGGCCGATCCGCGGTCGCCGGCTGTTCCGCAGTCACCGGCCGACGTCGTCCGAGGAGGATCGATGTACCAAATCGCCCTGTCCCTGTGGCGCACCTGTGTGCCCTACATCGTGGCGTTCCTGGCGGTGCAGGCGGCGCGGCTCGGCCTCCACCTGGACAACGCCTCCGTCACCTCCGCCCTGGTCACCGGCTTCGGTACGGCCTACTACGCGGTGTTCCGCTTCCTGGAGCACCGGTTCGGCGCGACCTGGGGATGGTTCCTGGGGGCCGCCAGGCCGCCGTCCTACCAGCCGCCGGCGGCCACCCCGCCGGCGGCCGCCAAGCCGATAGCGGCCACGCCGACCACGGCGGCCACCGCACCAGCCGCACCGGCGGCGGCGGAGCCGCCCACGCCGCCGACGACCACCCGCCCCGACTACCGGAACCTGCCCGAAGGCGGCTGACCGGCCGGACGGGAGACCGACCCGGGGTTGCGGAATTCCCTGCTCCGCAACCCCACGAAATAGGCGCAGTAATACAATTAAGTTTCTCAGTTCAGGTCTTGACGAATAGTCACCCGACTATGAAACTGAGCCTGCCACCACTGCATCGGGCACCATCGGTCCCTTGATGCACGAAGTGAACGGAGGGGGAATTTGCCGACGATACCGACCTACCCCGGCGTCTACATCGAAGAACTTCCCAGCAGCGTCCGTACCATCACCGCGGTGAGCACCTCGGTGACCGCCTTCGTCGGGGCCACCCGGCGCGGCCCGCTCGACCAGCCGGTCACCCTCACCAGCTTCGCGGACTTCGAGCGCCGTTTCGGCGGGCTCGCGGCGCAGAGCCCGGTCAGCTACGCCGTCCAGCAGTTCTTCCTGAACGGGGGCTCGGTCGCGGTCGTCGTCCGGGTCGCGGCGGCCGGCACCGGCGCCGCCGCGGGTGCCACGCTCACTTCGACGCAGACCTCCACCGCGACCCCGGTCCTGGACGTCACGGCCGTCGAGCCGGGGCTCTGGGGCGGGACGCTGCGGGTCGCCGTGGACTACCGGACGCCCACGCCCGGCGACACGTTCAACCTCCAGGTGTTCGACACCTCGGGCGCGGTCCGGGAGTCCTTCGCGGACCTGTCGGTCCAGGACGGCAGCCCGCGGTTCGCCGAGACGGTGGTGAACAGCGGCTCGGCGGTGGTCCGGGTGAAGGTCCGGGCGGCGAGCCGGCCGGACCCGGTGGGCACCGTGTCCAAGCCGTTCGCGGCCGCCCTGCCCGACCTCACCCACGAGGTCCAGGTGAAGATCGGCGACGTGACGCGGACGGTCAGGATCTACGACCCGGCCGTGGACGGCGCCGCGCCGACCACCGTCACCGAGCTCGCCCTGCTGCTCGAACGCAAGCTCCGCGCGCTGCCCGACGCCCCGGGCAAACGCGTCTTCGCGGGCACCCGGGTGACGGCGTTCGGCCGGCAGCTCCAGGCCGTCGCCGGCTCCACCGACCCGGCCGACGTGGTCCGCTTCCTCGGCGAGGCGGCCAACAACCTCGGCCTGGAGGGCTCGGTCAGCCCGCCGGTCTTCGCCCTCGCCGGCGGCCAGGACGGCGGGGCCCCCGGGCTGACCGACCTGATCGGCAGCGAGGCGGGCAAGACCGGCATCCAGGCGCTGCGCGACGTGCAGGACGTCAACCTGCTGGTGCTGCCCGAACTGGCCGGCTACGCCGACGTGGACGACGCCGTCACGGTGGTCTCGGCCGCTCAGGCGCTCTGCGTGGAGAAGCGGATGTTCCTGATCGTCGACTCGCCGCAGGCGTGGACGACGCTGGACGCCGCCCGGGCCGGCCTGTCCGCCTTCGACTCGGTGCGCGGCGACCACGCGGCGCTGTACTTCCCGCACCTGGAGCTGGTCGACCCGCTCACCGGGCGGCTGCGCGCCTTCCCGCCGTCCGGCACCGTCGCCGGGGTGATCGCGCGCACCGACGGCCAGCGGGGCGTGTGGAAGGCCCCGGCGGGGACGGAGGCCGGCCTGCCCGGGGTGCGCGCCCTGACCGTCCCGATGACGGACCGGGAGAACGGCCTGCTGAACCCGCTCGCGGTGAACTGCCTGCGGACGTTCCCCGTGGTGGGCCCCGTGGTGTGGGGGGCCAGGACCCTGGCCGGCGCCGACGTACTCGGCTCGCAGTGGAAGTACGTGCCGGTGCGGCGCCTCGCGCTGATGCTGGAGGAGAGCCTCTACCGCGGCACGAAGTGGGTCGTGTTCGAGCCCAACGACGAGCGGCTGTGGGCGCAGATCCGGCTGAACGTGGGCACGTTCCTGCACTCGCTGTTCCAGCAGGGCGCGTTCCAGGGCACGTCCGCGCGCTCGGCCTACTTCGTCAAGTGCGACCGGGACACCACCACCCAGGACGACGTCAACCGCGGCGTGGTCAACGTCGTGGTCGGGTTCGCGCCGCTCAAGCCCGCGGAATTCGTGATCGTCAAAATCGAGCAACTCGCCGGACAGTTCGAGGTTTAGGATCTCCATGGTCGAGTTCACCGTCAATCCGCACCGGTTCGATCCGTACAAGAACTTCAAGTTCCTGGTCGTCTGGGACGGACGGGTCGTCGCCGGAATCAGCAAGATCAGCCCGCTCAAGCGCACCACCGAGGTGGTGAAGCACCGCAGCGGGGGCGATCCGAGCGCGCCGCGCAAGTCGCCGGGCCGCACCGACTTCGAGGCGGTCACCCTGGAGCGCGGGGTCACCCACGACCCGGAGTTCGACCGCTGGGCCAACAAGGTCTGGATGGTCGGCGCGGGCCGCGGGGCGGAGGTCTCGCTCCGGGACTTCCGCAAGGACCTGGTGATCCAGGTGCTCAACGAGGCCGGCCAGGTGGCGGTCGCCCACAAGCTGTACCGCGCCTGGCCGAGCGAGTACCAGGTGCTGGGCGAACTGGACGCCAACGCCAACGCGGTGGCCATCCAGAGCCTCAAGCTGGAGGTCGAGGGCTGGGAACGGGACGAGGAGACGCCCGAGCCGGAAGAGCCCTCGTTCCAGCAGCCGGCCTGAGGGGCCTGAGCGCGATGGAACTCGCGGGGGAGGCGGCCCTGTTGGCCACCTGGGAGGCCGGGGTGGCGGCCGGCCGCAGCGGGCGGGCCCTGCTGCTGCACGCCGTCGCCCGGCCCGCCGCCGGGCCGGAGGAGCTGCTGGCCGTACCGGTCGGCGAGCGGGACGCCGAACTGTTCGGCCTGCGCGGCGAGTTGTTCGGTGAACAGCTCACCGTGCGGGTGGGCTGCCCGGGGTGCGCCGAGGAGATGGAGTTCGACTTCGACGCCGGACAGGTGGTCGGTGCCGGTCGACCGGCCGCCGGGCCGCTGCGGGTGGAGTCGGACGGCTGGCGGGTCGGCTTCCGGCTGCCCACCACCGGCGACCTGGCAGCCGCCGAACGGGCCCCCGCGGGCGAGGCCAGGACCGTCCTGCTGGAGCGGTGCGTCCTGAGCGCCGAGCACGACGGGGAGCCGGTGCCCGCCCGGCGGCTCCCCGAGCCGGTCCAGCGGCAGGTGGCCGAGGCCGCCGCCGCGGCCGACCCCTGCGCGGACGTCCGGCTCAACCTCGGCTGCCCCGACTGCGGCCGGCAGGCCCTCGCCGAACTGGACATCGCCTCCTACCTCTGGGAGGAGCTGGACGCCTGGGCCCGCGCGACCCTGCTCGACGTCCACCTGCTGGCCACCGCCTACGGCTGGAGCGAGCCGGAGGTCCTGGCGCTCAGCCCGCTGCGGCGCCGCTACTACCTGGAGCTGTGCGCAGATGCCTGACTACTTCGACCGCCTGGTCGCGAAGGGCGGCCCCGGCGGGGACACCGTCCGCGTCCGGCCGCGCCTGCCGGGGCCGTTCGAACGGATCGAGACGCTCGGGGCGGCGCCGCCGCCCGTCGGGGAGGCCGCCGCGCCGGGCCGGGAGGTCGGACAGCCCGGGCCCGCGCCACTCCCCCGGCCGTCGGCGGCACCGCGTCCGCTGCCGTCCGAGGGGCCGCTCCGGCCGGCGCTCCGCGAGGCGCCGCCGACTCCTCCGGCCGCGCTCCCGCTGCCGCGCACGCCGCTGCTGGTCACGCCCCCGCTCGCGCCCGCTCGCGTCGCGCCGGCCGCGGCCGCCGGGCCCGGGACGGAGGGTACGGCCGCCCGCCCGGCGGCCGTACCGGCGGTCACCGCACCCGTCCGGCCGCCGGGCCCGGAACAGGCGGCGACCCCGCCGCCGGCCACGGGACGGCTCGGCGTCGCGCCCGCCGCCCGGCGCCCGGCCGCTGCGGGCGCTCGGGCCGCCGCTCAGGCGGCGCGTGGCCGGCAGCGGCCGGCCGAGCGGGTGGTCCGGGTCCAGATCGGGCGCGTGGAGGTCAGGGCCGCGGAGCGCGCCCCGGCCGGCCCGCGCCGGGCGGCGGCCGCCCGCCCCTCCCCCGCGCTCGACCTGGGCGCGTACCTCGACCGGGAGCGGCCATGACCAGGCGAGTGGGCCTGCGGGCCGTCACACGTCGCGCACGGGCAGATGCCACCGCCGAGCGAAGCGAGGCGGGCGCATGAGCAACCACCTCGCGATCGCCACGGTGACCGAGGCGCTGCGGCTGCTCGTCTCCCGCGCGCTCTCACCCGACATCCCGTTCGCGGTCGAGGTCGGCACCCGCAAGCCGCCGACCGAGCCGCCGGCCGACCCGACCATCACCGTGTTCCTCTACCAGGTCACGCCCAACGCCTCGCTGCGCAACCACGACGCGCCCACCCGCGCGACGGACGGCACCGTGCTGACCCGGCCGGCCGCCGCCCTCGACCTGCACTACCTGATCAGCTGCTACGGCGAGGAGTCCCAGCTGGTGGGCCAGCGGCTGCTCGGCTGCGTGGTCCGGACGCTGACCGAACAGCCAGCGCTGTCGCGGCAGTTGATCGAGGAGGCGGCCGCCCAGCCGTACCTCGTGGGGACGGACCTCGCCGCCTCGCCGCAGCGGGTGCGCTTCACCCCCACCACGATGGACGTCGACGAGATGTCCAAGCTGTGGAGCACGCTGCTCCAGACCCCCTACGCGCTGTCCGTGACCTACCAGGCCACCGCCGTGTTCGTGGAGGGCAAGGTCGATCCGGTCGCGGGCAAGCCGGTGCTGCGCCGCACCGTCCGGGCCGTGCCGTCCCGCGGGCCGGTCGTCGAGCGGGTGCTGTCCCGCCCGGCCGGGTCCACCGGCGCGCCCGAGGAGGGGCCGGTGACCAGGGACCGGGAGCTGGTCGTGGTCGGCTCCGGTCTGCGCGCGGAGCTGGTCGTGGCCCGGCTGGGCGGGCGCCGGGTGCCGGTCGCCCCGGGCGGTGTGCGGGACGACCGGCTGGTGGTCGCCGTCCCGGCGGACCTGCCGCCCGGCGTGTACCAGCTGCAGGTGCTGCACGGCCTGGCGCTGGACGGCCGGCCCGCCGCGGAGCACCTCGCCGTGGAGTCCAACGCGCAGACCTTCGCCCGGCAGCCGCGGATCGCCGCGCCGATCGGTACGGCGGACCGTACCGACGGACCGGCCGGGGTCTCGGCCCAGGTGGACGTCCGGCTGGACCTCCCGCTCCGGGACGACCAGCAGGTCCTGCTGCTGCTGGACGAGTTGAGCCCGCCGACCGGGCGCGCCGGGGCGAGCTACCAGTTCCGCGCACCCGTGCCGTCGCAGCCGCGCAGCGACCCGTACGCGGTCCGGGTGCCGGTCACCGGCGTCCGGCCGACGGTGTACCTGGCCCGGGTCCAAGTGGACGGCGTGCCGAGCGAGTTGACGGTGTCCGGCGACGGGGCCTTCAGCGGCCCCGTGGTGGACCTGACGCACTGACCACAGGATGCACCGACACAACGGACGGGACGGGGGGAGAGATGGCAACGCGCCGCAGGCAGGACCGCGAAGGCCTGGCGGACGAGTCGCACCGGCAGTCGCTGTCGGCCGCGGTCGCCGCCGTGCTCGCACGGGTCGACGCGCACGCGGCCGGCCGTACCGCCGAGCCGGCCCCGCCGTCGACCCCGGAGACGACCCGTACCGCCGAGCCGCCCGCCCCCGGCACCCGCCGCACCGGGCGGCGGCAGCCCGCCACCGCCCTGGACGCGCTCGCCGCCTCCTTCGGGCTCACCCCCTTCGAGCGGGACGTCCTCGTACTGGCCGCCGCCCCCGAGATCGACCCCACCGCCGCCGCCCGGTGCGCCGCGGCCGGCGGCGACCCCGGGCGCGGGTACCCGACCTTCTCGCTCGCCCTCGCCGCCCTGGACCGGCCGCACTGGAGCGCGCTCACCCCGGTGGGCCCGCTGCGCCGCTTCCGGCTGGTCGAGCTGGACGACGAGACGGCGCTCACCGCCTCCCGGCTGCGGATCGACGAGCGGGTGCTGCACTTCCTGGTCGGCGTGCCCTACCTGGACGTACGGCTGCACGGCCTGCTCACCCGGGTCGGGCCGCCCGGCGAACTGCCCGAACCCCACGAGCGGTGCGCGGCCGAGCTGGCCCAGGGGTGGTCCGCGGCCGGGCTGACCGGCCCGCCGCACGCCGAGCTGAGCGGCGCCGACCGCCGCACCCGCTGGGAGATCGCCTCGGCGGCCGCCCACCGCTCCGGGCTCGGCCTCTACGTCGCGCACCGCGAGGACCTGCCCACCGAGCCCGCCGAACGCGAGCAGCTCGCCCGGCTGTGGCAGCGGGAGGCGATCCTGATCCCGGCCGCGCTGCTGGTCGAGGACGGGGAGCCGGCCCGGGAGCAGCCGCGGTCCCCGAACGGCGCGGAGGCCTTCCTCGCCAGCCTGGCGGTGCCGCTGGTGGTGTCCGGCGACGAGCCCCGGCCGGCCGGGGCCTCCGACCGCGCCCGGCTGACGGTGCCCACGCTCGGCCCCGAGGAGCAGCTGGGCATCTGGACCGAGGCGCTGGACGGCGCGCCGGGCATCGCCGAGGCCGAACTCCGGGCGCTGGCCGCGCAGTTCTCCCTGCCCGGCCATGTGATCCGGTCGGCCGCCGCAACGGCCCGACGGGCGGCCGAGAAGGACCAGGACGTCGGCGAACTGGCCTGGCACGCCGGGCTGGTGGAGGCCCGGATGTCCCTGGACGAGCTGGGCCGGCGGGTCGAGCCGCGCGCCGACTGGGAGGACCTGGTCCTGGAGGAGCGCCAGCGCGCGACGCTGCGCGAGATCGTCGCCCACGTCCGCCGACGCGGCACGGTCTACCAGGAGTGGGGCTTCGAGTCGGTGCTGCGGCGCGGCCTGGGGGTGACCGCGCTGTTCGCCGGCGGATCGGGCACCGGAAAGACGCTGGCGGCCGAGGTCGTCGCCGGGCGGCTCGGGGTGGACCTGTTCGTCATCGACCTCTCCCAGGTCGTCAGCAAGTACATCGGCGAGACCGAGAAGAACCTCCGGCGGGTCTTCGACGCCGCCGAACGCGGCGGCGCGCTGCTGCTGTTCGACGAGGCCGACGCGCTGTTCGGCAAGCGCAGCGAGATCAAGGACAGCCACGACCGCTACGCCAACCTGGAGGTCAGCTACCTGCTGATGCGCATGGAGGCCTACCGGGGCCTGGCCGTGCTCACCACCAACATGAAGAAGGCGCTGGACCCGGCGTTCATGCGGCGGATCAGGTTCGTGGTCGACTTCCCGTTCCCCGGGGTGCCGGAACGCGCCGAGATCTGGCGGCGGGTCATCCCCGGGCGGACCCCCAGCGAGGGCCTCGACCCCGATCGGCTCGCCCAACTGACCGTGGCCGGCGGCTCGATCCGCAACATCGCGCTGTCCGCGGCCTTCCTGGCCGCCGACGAGGGCTGCCCGGTGCAGATGCGGCACATGCTGGCCGCCGCGCGCACCGAGTACCTGAAGCTGGAGCGCTCGCTGTCGCCCTCGGAGGTCGGCGGATGGGTGTGAACGCGCGGGACGAAGGCAGGCCGGGCACCCCCGAACACCCGGGTGCCGGACGGATCGAGGTCGAGATCGGCGAGCTGGTCCTCGACGGCTTCGACCGGATCGACCACGAGCGGCTGACGACGGCGTTCCGCGGCGAGCTGGCCCGCCTGGTCGAGACGCGCGGCGTACCGCTCGCGGCGGGCGGCGACCGCACGCTGGACCTGCTCTCCGGGCTGCCGCCGCTGCCGGCGGGCGCCTCACCGCAGCGGCTCGGCGAGGCGCTCGCCCGCGCCGTGCACGCCGGGCTGTCGGGTACTGGTCAGCTCCCGGGTACCGGGCGGCTCCCGGGTACCGGGCGGCACGTGGAACGGGGGCGGACGTGACCCAACTCAAGGCCCCCGCACGGGACTCCGCGCAGGACGCCAAGCAGGGCGGCCAGGCCCGGCGCAAGACCCGGGCGCCGAAGGCCCGTACCCCCGAGCCGAAGGAGATCGTCTCCGGCGCGGGCCAACCGCTCGACCCGGGCGTGCGCCGGGAGTTGGAGGCGCGGCTCGGGCACGACCTCAGCCGGGTCCGGGTGCACACCGACCGGGACTCCGCCGCGCTGACCGAGCTGATCGGCGCGGACGCCGTCGCGGTCGGCCCGGACCTCTTCTTCGGCGAGGGCAAGTACCGGCCGGCCGCCGAGGACGGCCGCCGGCTGCTCACCCACGAGCTGCTGCACACCATCCAGGCCCCGAACCCGCTCGGCGCGCTGCGGGCCGGCCGCGACCTGGGCGCGGTGAGCCTGCCGCAGGACACCGTCGAACGCGAGGCGGAGCAGGGCGCGAGCGGGGACCGGCCGACGACGGCGACGCCCAGCGCCACACCGGGCTGGCTCCGCTACGCGACCGTCGACGCCGACCGCTTCCGCACCGAACGGCTCGACCCGGCCACCCTGGTCGACCGGCTGGCGTCCGGCATCCTGCGCTCGCTGCGCGGCGACCCGACCGACTCCTCCGGTCGGGTGCGCCTCCAACTCGCCAGATTCGCACCTGAGTTGCAGTCCTCCGTCCTGGACCGGCTGGCGGTCCTGCTGCCCTCCTCCGACTACACCCGGGTGCTGGAACTGGTCGAGGCCGCCGAGCACCGCCCGGCCGACGTGGACGCCGCCCAGACCCCCGAGCCGGTGACCGATGCCGCCGACCGGACCTCCGACGACCGCGACCGGACGGACCAGGAGGACCGCGAGGAGCGGGACCGGAAGCAACAACTCGACGACGAGGCAGGGCAGTCGGACGACCCGAAGGCTCGCCGCAAGCAGCGGAAGCACCGCAAGGGCCAGGGCGACAAGGAGGGCAGGGACGACAAGGACGACAAGGACGGCGGCGAGGAACGCCCGGACCAGCAGGACGGGCAGCAGGCGCCACCCGCGGAGGGCGAGGCCGCGCAGAGCCCACCGGCCGCGCAGCCGGAGGCCGGTCAGGCTCAACTCCCCACGGAGGCGCAGCCGTCGGCAGTCGAGGAGGCGCCTGCGGCAGGCCCGGAACAGGCGCCCGCACCGGCCGAGGAGGGCGCCGCCCAGCCGGTCGCCGCCGTACCCGGCTCGCCCGAGGCCGAGCAGCAGGGCATCGGCACCCGGCCCTCGGCCGGCACGAAGCCGCAGGAGCCCGCCGCCGGACTGCTGCCGCAGACCACGCCGGTCAGGCCCGAGCGCCTGGACGCGATCGCGCGGGCCGAGGACAGCCCGCTGGCCCGGCACGGGCTACTGGAGGGCGACCACCGACAGGACGAAACCCCGGACGAGGAACGGCCGTTGGGCATGGAGCCCGGCGCCGACTCCGAGGTCCACGACGCGCCCGCCGCGGGCGAGGAGCGGCAGTCGTCGGCCGTCCTCGGGCCCGAGCTCAAGCCCGGGGACTTCCTGCCCTCCGCCGACCTCGACGTGTCGGCCGTCCCGACGGCCGATCAGCTCACCCTGTCGGCGGACGGCGCGCCCCCCGCGCAGGCCGAGGCGCCGGAGTTCCCCGAGCCGCCCGCGACCAAGGCCGAGCAGGTGCAGGCCGAGCGGGACAGCCGGCCGGAGGACGACGCGGAGGCGGCCCCGGCTCCGCCCGAGCAGGCGGAGCCCGGGGCGGCACCGCAGCCCGCCCCCGAGCCGACCCCCGCCACCGAGGCCGAGGACCGGAGCGCCCGCGACCTCCAGCCGGAGCAGCCGGTCGAGCAGGAGATCGGCCCCGAACCCACCGCGAACCCGGCCGCGGCCCCGGCGCCGGCCCCTGCCGAGCCCACGCAGCCGGAGGCGCCGCAGCCCGAAGCCCCCGCCGAGGCGGCGCGCGAGGCCGAACCCGCACCCGAGGCGGCCCCCGAAGCGGCCGCGTCGCCCGAGCCGAGCGGCCCGGACCGTACCGCCCCCGCGGCGCCGGGGCCGGTCGGCGGCAGCAGGCCGGTCGGCGGGGACGGCGCCGTCCTCGACAGCGCTCCCGGGGCAGCGCCCGGTGCCACCCCCGACACCGCCCTGGACGCCGCCCCCGGCCCGGCCGCCGAGCAGGCCGACGCGCCAGGCGGACTCACCGCCCAGGCCGCCCCCGACGCCTCGCTGGAGGCGGGCGGCGGCGCCTGCGCGGGCCCCCAGCAGCCCACCACCGAGGCGGAGCAGGACGGCACCGGCGGCGCCGGCGGCGGCTGTACGGCCGGGGGCGGAGGCGGGGCCGCCCCCGGTGGCGCCCAGGGCGGGCAGGAGCAGCAGCAGAAACCGGCCGCGCCCGACGTCTCCGGCCAGGACCCGCAGAGCGCGCTGGCCACCGCCGCGAGCCTGCCGCCCGATCAGATGGCCACCACCCTGGACGGCGTTGACGGCTCGGTGGACCGTACGGTCGGCGAGCAGCACGCCCGGCTGCAGGCCGCCCCGCCGACCACCCAGCGGCCCTCCGGCGCGCCGCAGACCCAGTCCGGCGCGCCCGAGGCCGCGCCGCCCGCCGAAGCCGTGACGGAGCGGCTGGAACGGGTCGGCCCGGAGGGCGCGGACGGCGGGCAGCGGACGGCCGACCAGAAGAAGGTCGAGGGCCGGAACCCCGGCGACCGGGTCGCCCCGCCCAATGTCGCCGACGACGCGGGCAACCAGGTCTCGGCGCAGGAGGTGCAGCAGGCCCAGGTCGCCGTCGACGGCGTCCCCTCGACCGACCCGGCGCTGAACACCACCGTCGGCGCCGCGCCCAAGGTCGAACTGACCGGGGAGAGCGACCCGGCACGCACCGACCGGCAGGCCGCCAAGCTCAAGGAGAGCTCCGGCAGGATCCTCGGCGTCGGCCGGGAGGACACCGCCAAGCCGATGGGCGAGGACCGGATCTACCCGGACGTCCCGAAGGAGACCCTCACCGCCTCCGTCCCCGGCGGCGGCGGCAAGCGCGGGGGTGCCAGGGCAGGCGGCGCCGTCGACACCAAGCCGGGCATCGGCATCGTCACCCAGCAGGAGCGCGGCCCGCAGATCCAGGCCGCGGTCGGCGAGGGCCAGGGCCGGCTGGGCTCCGAACAGGCCCAGCAGAAGCAGGGCGAGGCCGACGCCCGGCGGCAGAACCAGGCCGAGGTCGACCAGGCGGTCGCCGACAACGCCCAGGCCCAGGCCGGGGAACGGGGCGACGCCGCCGAGAAGGTCAAGGCCGAACGCGAGCAGTGGCGCACCGAGCAGGACGGGAAGATCACCACCGCGGACCAGGACGCCGGGGCCGAGCACACCGACAAGACCGGCCAGATCGACAAGAAGCGCGCCGGGGCCGACAAGGACGTCCAGGACCGTCAGCAGCAGGACAACCAGAAGATCCAGGACAAGCGGAAGGAGGCCGAGGAGAAGGCCCAGAAGGAGAAGGACCGCAAGAAGGAGGAGTCCGAAGGCTGGTGGGGCTGGGTCAAGTCCAAGGTCAAGGCGGCCTTCGACGCACTGGTCGAGGCCGTCACCAAGGTCTTCGACTTCTTCCGCGGCCTGATCAACGACATCATCGACGGCTTCCGGAAGTTCGCGAACTGGGCGATCGACCAGGCGCGGAAGTTCGCCGTCGAGCTGATCGACAAGCTCGCGGACGCGCTCATCAAGATCTGCGACGTCCTGCTGGCGGCCTTCCCCGAACTGCGGGACAAGTTCCGCAAGAAGATCGAGGAGTGGCGCGACAAGGCCATCGCCAAGGTCAACGAGTGGGCGGACCGGCTCAAGAACGCCGTCAACAAGCTCCTCGACGCGCTCGCCGCCGGGCTGAACGCACTGCTGGACGCGCTGGAGGCAGGACTCAAGGCCGCCATCGAGGCCGTCCGCAAGGCCGTCATGGACGCGATCGACTTCGTCCAGAAGGCGATCGCCGTCTTCGGCGAGTTCGCGGCCCTGATCGGCGACATCGCCCCCGACCCGGGCGGCTGGCTGAAGAAGCTCGGCACCGCCGCGGTCGACGGCATCCAGCACTACCTGTGGGGCGCGATCAAGAGCGCGGTACGGACCTGGTTCAACGAGAAGGTCGAAACGGTCGTCGGGCTGACGTCCACGATCGTCAACGTCCTGGTCAAGGGCTGCATCTCGATGGCCCAGATCGGCCGGATGGCCTGGCAGGCGATCGTCGCGGCACTGCCCGGGATGATCGTGTCGATCGTCGTCGAGAAACTGGTCTCGATGATCGTGCCGGCGGCCGGTGCGATCATGACGATCATCCAGGGGCTGATGGCGGCCTGGAACACCATCAGCAAGATCATCGCGGCGATCGGGAAGTTCGTCGCCTTCCTCAAGGCCGTCAAATCCGGGTCGGCCGCCTGCCTCTTCGCCGACGCCGTCGCGGCGGGCGTGGTCGCGCTGCTCGACTTCATCTCCAACTTCCTGCTCAGCAAGCTCAAGGGAGCCGGCAAGGCGGTCGGCACCAAGCTCAAGGGGATCGCCCAGCGGATCCTCAAGGGCCTGGCCAGGGCGGGTCGCGGTGCCCGCAAGGCGGCGGGCCGGGCCGTCAACAAGGCCCGCGCGAGCCTGCGCCGGGCCACCCAGTCCCTGCGGCGCCGACCCGGCCCCGGCCGTCCCGCCCGGACCGGACCCGCGCGGCACACCGTGCAGCACGCGGAGCGCCCCGCCCAGCACCGCCCGACCGCCACCCGCCCTAAGCCCACCACCCCGCGCCGCCCCACCTCCCCCGTCGGCCGCGCCCTCAACTCCTCCCGCCAGACCGTCAAAGCCGCCCTCAACCGGGTACGGACGGCCGCCCGCACCCTCGGCCGCAAGGTCCTCAACAGCAAGCTGGGCCGCGCCCTCACCAACGGCGCCCACAGGATCCGCGACGCCTACCGCAAGCAACGCGACCGCCTCCGCACCTGGCACCAGAAGCGCCAGCAGCAACGCGCCCAACGCCGCGCCCACGAGAACTCGCCCGAGGCGAAGCAGCAGCGCCTGGACCTGATCGTGGCCCGCATCCGACCCAAGATCGGGCGACTGCTCGGCAAGGGAATCCGTGCGGGAGTGCTCCGCGTACTCCTGTCCGGGCTGCGCCGCTGGTACCGGCTGACGTCGCTGGACGTGGCCGGCGGGGAGTCAGCGGCAGTCGTCATGGCACGGCTGAACCCCGAGAAGGAGGCAAGCGAAAAAGCCGCCTTGGAGCTGAAGCTGCGGCTTCAGCAGGAGCTCCACCAACACGCCCTGGCAGCTTCCAAGCGGCTTGCCGTGCAGCCGACCCAGCCACCGCCGGTCGGCGGGTCCCCCAGTGCCTCGGTCAGCACCTTCCGGGTGGACCCGGCCGCATCGCTCACCTCCCAGACACTCGCCGTCGACAGCGCACTCGCGAGCGCCCGCAAGGTCAAGGGCGGTGCGGTCGACCTCAAGCACGGCGACACCGGTGTGGTCACACGGTGGAACAAGGGATACCGCCACGATCCCGGCGGCCGACTGGTACTGGGCTCGGGCCGGGGCCGGTACCAGGACGAGCGTCGCCGGGCGCAGGAGCTCGCGGATCCCCTCGAATTCCTCGCCGCCCTCGAAGAGCTCCAGTCGGGTCACACGCAGGCCGCGTCAGGGCGGAAAGCGCCCCTGGAAGCGGTCATCGGGCTCTCCTACCTGCGCACCCTGGTCGAGAGCCAGCGCGACCCCATCATGCGGATGATGGGCCCGGCCGAGACCCGCTGGGCCAACCAGGCCACCACGGAAGCGGAGGCACGGAGGCGGCTGGACGAGATCCTGTCCCGGGGAAACATGACGCTGAACCGTTCGGTCGGCGTGGCGAAGCGGGTCCAGCAGGCCGCGGACCTCGTCGCTCCCGTCAACGGAGATCCGGCCAGGGGTGTGGACGATCCGGACGTTCAGAAGCTGCTCAAGGCCCATACGCCGAGCGTCTACACGGCGGTCCACCGGCAGGAGACCAAGTGGGCGGAGAAGGTCGGGGTCAGGAAGCCCGAGAAAGCCGAGTCGGATCTGGGTGTGGAGACGCCTGCCGGGCGCCTCGACCGGGTGACTCTGTGGACGGACCGCCTGCTGACGGACAACGTGTATATCTCCCCGCCCGGTCTCGAAGCCTACCTTCAACGGTTGAAGGACCTCGTGGACGAGATCCTCGAGCTGGACAAGGGCCTGACACAACGCGTGCCAAGGTTGTGGACGCCGTGACAGCAGATCGAAAGGACGGTGTCGAAGAATGAGCTGGGGACCGCACAGGGGACGACGTCTGGTGCTGCCCGAGGGCATCGGAGAGGCCGAGGTGACGGACTTCGTCGAGGGTTCACAGGCGACGAAGGTCAAGGAGGTCAACGCGACTCTCCACTTCGGCTTGACCCGGGAAGTGGCCTGGGAGCTGGGTCCGTTCCACATCCACTACGCGGAGGAGCATCCGTACGGGGTGCGATTCGTCATGGTCACCGGTGAGGACCGGAGTGATGTCGACGGTGCGACGGACCTGCTGGCGCGGTTCCTCCAGCCGGTCTCCGCCGACGACCTCCTGCGCGCCGTGGACGAGGCCGACTCGATCGAGGATCGCCGTGCCTCCCTGGTACGGGCCGGGGTCGGAGCCCCGCTCACCTTGGACGAGCCGTTCTTCCGGCGTATCACGGACGCGATGTGCGATCGCACCGGCGAGATCCGCGAGGGCGGCCTGTGGGCAGCCGTTTACGCGTTCTGGCCCGAACTCCTGCCGCTCATCGCCGAGATGGGCACATCTGATCCCGAGGAGTCGCTGCGCGACCAGGCGGCTTCCGTAGCCGATCTCATGCGGCGGGAGGGAGGTGGTCAATGACCGGGTACACGGACGCGCCGAAGCCGATCAGGGCCGGGCTGGTCGTCGTCGATCCGCTGCGCGGCACTCCGCAGCGGGTCGTGGTGCTGCAGTTCAATCCGGACAGCCTCGAACGGTCGTTGGCGCCGCAGGTGGCAGGAGCGGACGGCAGTGGGGACCGGACGGAGGCGTTGCGGTTGAAGGGGCCGGCCGTGGAGAGCTGGAAGTTCACGGCGGAGTTGGACGCGACCGACCAGCTGGACGTGCCGGCGCCGAACGGGATTCATCCGCAGTTGGCGACGCTCGAGCTGCTGGTGCAGCCGACCAGTGACCAGGTGCGGGCGAACCAGGCGTTGGCCTCGCTCGGGACCTTGGAGGTCACGCCGATCGAGGCGCCGCTGACGCTCTTCACCTGGGGTGGGAAGCGGATCCTGCCAGTGCGGCTGACCGAACTGACCATCACCGAGGAGGCGTTCGACATCGATCTGAACCCGATCAGAGCGGCCGTCGCGATCGGGCTGCGCGTCCTGACCGTCAGTGATCTGCCGACCGGGCACCGCGGGGCGGAGCTGTATCTCGCGCACCTGGCGCAGAAGGAGCGGCTGGGCGGTGCCGCGGCCGACGGCCGGTTGGGCGCGCTCGGGGTGGGAGGGGGGTTCCAGTGACCGTCGACCCGCTGAGCGCGCTGCCGGCGCCTTCGCCGTACCCGTTGACCAGCCGGTACCACGGTGTCCCGGTCGCGTTGCACACGGAGCCGGACGGGCGCCAGGTCCCGTACCTGCGGCGGCGGTTGCTGCCGAGTGCGGAGGGGTTGACCCCGCTCGCCGAGCACACCGTCAGTGCAGGCGACCGTCCCGATCTGCTCGCCTACCGCTACCTCGGCAGCGCCGATCAGTGGTGGCGGATCGCCGACGCCAACCCGGTGCTCGATCCACGGGAGTTGACGGCGACGCCGGGGCGGCGGATCACGATCGCGCTGCCCGGCGCGGTGCCGGGGGCGGGCCCGGGGGTGGGGAGTGGTTGACGCCTCGGCGGTGACGGGGGGCGGGGCGATCGGGTCGATCCACCTGAGCCTGTTGATGGGGCCGCAGATTCCGGTGCCGGTGCCGCAGCCGGTGACCGACGCGCTGCTGTCGGCGCAGGTGACGGTGGCGTCGGGGCAGCGCAGCGGGTTCCAGTTGGCCTTCGACCTGTCGAAGAACGGGCTGATCAACACCGCGCTGCTGCCGGGCGGTTTCTTCGATCCGAAGATCAGGGTCGTGCTGATGGCGGTGGTCACGGGGACGCCGGCCGTGCTGATGGACGGGGTGATCATCCGCCAGGAGGTCGGGATCAGCAACCAGCCCGGCCAGTCCACGCTGACCGTCACCGGTGAGGACCTGACGGTGCTGATGGACCTGGAGGAGCAGGCCGGTGTGCCCTTCCCCGCGATGTCCCCGGCGGCCCGGGTCGCCGCGATCATCGGCAAGTACGGGCAGTACGGCATGGTGCCGCTGGTCGTCCCGGAGCTGGTGCCGCAGACGCCGATGCCGACCCGGCGGATCGACTTCCAGAAGGGCACCGACCTCGGCTACGTCAACGAGCTGGCGAAGGCGAACGGTTACGTGTTCTACCTGGACCCCGGGCCGGTCCCGGGGATGAGCCGCGCCTACTGGGGGCCGGAGGTCCGGCTGGGCGTCCCGCAGCACGCGCTGAACGTGAACATGGACGCGCTGTCCAACGTCGACCAGCTCACCTTCGCCTTCGACGGCACCGCCCGCGAGGAGCCGGAGGCGCGCATCCAGCTGCCGGCGACCAAGGTGTCGACGATCCTGCCGGTGCCGGAGGTCAGCATCCTGCGGCCGCCGCTCGCGCTCAGGCCGGCGCCGGCGCTGAAGAAGAAGGTCATCGCCGACACCGCCAAGAAGGACACCTCGCAGGCCGTCGCCGAGACGATCGCGAAGGCGATGCAGTCGGCGGACGCCGTCTCCGGCTCGGGCCAGCTCGACGTCGTCCGGTACGGGCACGTGCTGCGGCCGCGCGAACTGGTCGGCGTCCGAGGGGCCGGGATCACCTACGACGGCCTGTACTTCGTCAAGAGCGTCACCCACAACCTCAAGCGCGGCTCGTACACCCAGAACTTCACGCTGGCCCGCGAGGGCCTGATCGCCCTCCAGCCGACCGTCGTCCCGTAACACCACACCACCAAGGCACCGCAGCACCGCAGAGCGTCGAAGTCCCGCAAGGCCGCCCCGACCAGCAGGAGTTGCCAGCATGGCCGAACCGACCCGCTACCTCGGCAAGTACCGGGGAACGGTGGTGACCAACACCGACCCGCTCGGGATCGGCCGCATCCAGGCGCAGGTGCCCGACGTCCTGGGCGACGCCGTGTCGACCTGGGCGATGCCGTGCTTCCCGGTGGCCGGCCCGGGCATGGGGCACTACGCCGTGCCGCCGGTCGGGGCGGGCGTGTGGCTGGAGTTCGAGCAGGGCGACCAGAGCTACCCGATCTGGACGGGCTGCTGGTACGGCTCCGCCTCGGAGGTCCCGGTGGAGGCGACGACGGGGCCGCCGGGCGTGCCGAACATGGTGCTGGAGACCTCGGGGCGGCGGGTGATCGTGCTGTCCGACGACCCGACCACGGGGATCACGCTGCGCATCCCGAGCGGGGCCTCGATCGTGATCAACGACTCGGGCATCCGGATCAGCAACGGCCAGGGCGCCTCGATCGCGCTGGTCGGCGCCACCGTGACCATCAACCAGGACGCCCTGAGCGTGACCTGACGGGGGGAGATTGTCTTGTCCGGAAAACTGCTGCACGTCAATGCGACGGTGATCTGCCCGCACGGCGCCCAGGCGACGGCGGTGCCCGCCCAGGGCCGGGTGCTGGTCGCCGGGCAGGCCGTCACCAGCACGGCCGACCTGTACACCGTGACCGGCTGCCCGTTCACCGTGGCCGGGAAGCCGCAGCCCTGCGTCACGATCCGCTGGGTGCTGCCGTCCGCCCGGATCCGGGTGAACGGCTCGCCCGCGCTGCCGCAGTCCGCCACCGGGCTGTGCCAGAGCGCCGAGCAGATCCCGCAGGGGCCGCCGGTCGTCACCGTCGTCCAACAGCGGGCGGAGGGGGTATGAGCACCACGCGATCCACCCAACAGCCCGTCAGCGGCACCGAGTTGATGGCACCAACGCCAGGGCCCGCCCGGACGGACCTCGCCTTCCCGTTCCGGATCGACAGCCGCGGGCGCACCGCCGGGGCGGCGTACGACGACCATGTGCGCGACCTGATCGAGCAGTTGCTGTTCACCAGCCCGGGTGAGCGGGTCATGCACCCGGACTTCGGCTGCGGGCTGCTCGACCTGGTCTTCGCGCCGAACAGCCCGGAGCTGGCGGCCACCCTGCAGCTGTCCGTCCAGGCGGCGCTGCAGCGGTGGCTCGGCGATGTGATCGAGGTCGTCGCGCTCGACGTGGAGAGCGAGGACAACGTGGTGCGGGTCGAGCTGGCGTACATCGTCCGCCGGACGGGCACCCGGCGGCAGGACGTGTTCGAGGGCGGGGTGGCGGCATGACCGGCCAGGCGGAATTCCCGACCTCTCAGTGCGGCACGGAACTTCGCCGGGCCGACGTGCGCGCGGCGCGGTTGCTGGGCCTGGACGGCGCCGAGCCGAGCGACGACGGGCGCACGCTGACGGTGACCTTCCTCGGCCGGGCGCCGGACGAGCTGGGACCGGAGAACATCCGGGTCGACGGCGGCCGCCGGATCACCGGTCTGCGCGCCCTCGCGGTCGACATCGAGCGCGCGGACGACCCGGAGCTGGACGACCGGATGCTCGTCACCCTCGACCGGGCGGGCGACACCTCCCGCTACCGGCTGAGCGTGGTCCTGGCGGACGCGTACGGCCGGCCGGGCACCCGCCCGTTCCCGGGCTTCGACCCGCGGTACGCGCACACCGGGTTCTCCTTCGGCGCCGACTGCCCGTCCCCGTACGACTGCCGCACCGACGAGGGCTGCCCGCCCGCCGTCCGGCCGGCCCCGGTGATCGACTACACCGCGCGCGACTACGAGAGCCTGCGCCGGCTCGTGCTGGACCGGATGAGCCTGACCGTCCCCGGCTGGACCGAGCGGCACCTGCCCGACCTCGGCGTCACCCTGGTCGAGCTGCTCGCCTACACCGCCGACCAGCTCTCCTACCAGCAGGACGCGGTGGCCACCGAGGCGTACCTCGACACGGCCCGCCGCCGGGTGTCGGTGCGCCGGCACGTCCGGCTGGTCGACTACGCGGTGCACGACGGCTGCAACGCCCGGGCGTTCGTCGCGCTGGAGGTGGACCGCTCCGTCACCCTGCGGTCCGGCACCTTCCGGTTCGCCGCCGTCGACGTCGGCCGGCTGGGCCCGCAGGAGCGCCCGGAGCTGTCCACGGTGATCCCGGACGAGGACCTGGACGTGCTCGCCCGCACCGCCGCGGTGGAGGTGTTCGAGCCGCTCGGCGGGGCGGACCTGGTGCTGCACCCCGCGCACAACACCATCCGGTTCTGGACCTGGGGCGACCAGGACTGCGTCCTGCCCCGGGGCGCGACCTCCGCCACCCTCCGCGACGACCGGCCCGACACCGACCCGTGCCCGCGCGAGGACCGGCCCGGGGCGGCCCCGCGCGAGGACACCGCCCCGCCCGGCGACCGGCCCGGCACCGACAAGCCCGAGCCCCGCACCCGCCACCTGGCGCTGCGCCCCGGCGACCTGCTGGTCATCGAGGAGGTCCTCGGCCCGCGCACCGGCGCGCCCACCGACGCCGACCCCGCGCACCGCCAGGCCGTCCGGCTCACCTCCGTCACCCCGCTGGTCGACGAGCTGTACGACCAGCCCGTGCTGGAGGTCACCTGGGCGCCGGAGGACGCGCTCGCCTTCCCGGTCTGCCTGTCCTCCCACGGCGGCAGCGACTGCGGCCCGATCGCCGACGTGAGCGTCGCCCGCGGCAACGTCGCCCTGGTCGATCACGGCCGCTCGCTCACCTTCTGCGGCGGCGCCCCGGAGTCCTTCCCGGTGCCGCCGGAGCCGGTCCGTACGGCGCCCTGCGGGCCGGGCGGGTGCAATTGCGAGGACCGCGCCGAGGGCAGCCCGGCGGCGGAGGCGATCCGGGAACTGCTCGACCAGGCCCGCGACGGCCGCCAGCTCGGCCCGGAGCAGGTCCGCGCCCTGGACGCGCTGCTCGGCGAGGCGGCGGTGCGGCGGGCCGGGCTGAGTGTGCTGCTCGCGCCCGGCGCGACCGCGGAGGGCGAGGACGGCGAGGGCGCGGTGGTGGAGCCGCCCACGGCCGACGCCCAGGCGGCGGCGCTGGAGACCCTGCTCGACCAGACCCGCTACCCCGTGCTGCCGCAGCCCTTCCGTCCGCTGCTGCGCTACGCGCCGGTCACCCAGGCGGCCGCCTACCCCGACCGGGCGCACGTCTGCGCCGGGCAGGCCGCCCTGCTCGCCGGCGTTCCGGAGCGGGTCCGGCTGCGGCTGGAGGGGCTGTGGCACCGGGCGTGCGACGGCCACCACCTCTCCCGGGCCGAACTCGCCGAACTGACCGTGCTGTTCGGCGCCCGGGTGGTGCAGGAGCTGCGGCTCGCGGAGCGGCCCGCCGCCGGGCTGCGCGAGCTGCTGGCCCGCCGCACCCGCCTGCTCGCCGCCAAGCTGCGCCGCCTGGAGGTGCTCACCGCGCGCGCCCGCTCCGGCGGGGTGCTCGGGCGGCCCACCGTCTGGGAGGTGGCCCAGAGTTGGGGCGCCCGGTACGCCGCCGGGCTCGACCCCGACTCCCCCGCGCTGGCCGGCCCCGCGGCCGGGATCGCCGTCCAGGACCCGCGCGCCGCCCTGCCCGAGGTCCGGGCCACCTCGGCGGGCCAGGAGTGGACGCCGCGCCGGGACCTGCTCGCCGACGGCCGCCGGGACCGGCACTTCGTGGGCGAGCTGGAGGACGACGGGCGCCTCGCGCTGCGCTTCGGCGACGGCCGCCACGGCCTGCCGCCCGCACCCGGCGGCACGCTGGAGGTCGCGTACCGGATCGGCAACGGCACGGCCGGGAACGTGGGCGCGGAGGCCGTCAACCACCTGGTGGTCTGCCGGGACCGGCCGCCCCAGGCGAACCGGCGCGGCGCCGCCACCCGGCCGCAGGACGCGGTGCGGCTGGTCCGCAACCCGCTGCCCGCGACCGGCGGGGTCGAGCCCGAACCGCTCGACCAGGTCCGCCGGCTCGCCCCGCTGGCCCTGGGCCGCACCCGGCTGCGCGCCGTCACGGCCGCCGACTACGCGGAGCTGGCCGCCGCCCTGCCGGGCGTCCGGCGGGCCGCGGCCGCGCTCCGCTGGACGGGCAGTGTGCAGGAGGTGCACGTCGCCGTCGAGCCGTTCGGGCAGGCGGTGGCCGGCCCGGCCCTGCTGGAGGCGGTCGGGCACGGTCTGGAGGCGTACCGCCGGATCGGCCACGACCTGGTCGTCCGGCCCGCCCTGCTGGTGCCGATCGACCTCGAACTGCGGGTCTGCGCCGCCGCCGGCTACCAACGCGGCCACGTCCTGGCCGAGTTGCGCCGGGTGCTCGGCAACCGCGCCCTGCCGGACGGCCGGCTCGGCTTCTTCCACCCGGACGCGCTGGGCTTCGGCGAACCGGTGCGGGTCTCCAGACTGGTGGCCGCGGCGGCCGCCGTGCCGGGCGTCGTCAGTGCTGAAGTGACCATGCTGCGGCGGCAGTTCGGACGGGACGACGGCGAGCTGGACGACGGGCTGCTGCGGCTCGGCGCGCTGGAGATCGCCGCGTGCGACAACGACCCCGACCGGCCGGAGAACGGCCGGCTCTCGATCGTCCTCGGAGGTGGCCGATGAGCGGCCAGTGCACCTGCGGCTGCGCGGGCACCGCCACCGCGACCCCGGTCCCGGTGTTCAACCCGCCCGGACTGGACGCCATCGGCTACCGGGTCGGCCGCTACGGGGAGTTCCTCGACAGCCTGCTCGCCCGGCTGTCCGGCCCCGCCTACCCGGCGCTGCGCGACCTGACCGTCCGCACCCCGGACGACCCGGCGATCGCGCTGCTGGACGCCTGGGCCGTGCTCGCCGACCTGCTCACCTTCTACTCGGAGCGGATCGCCAACGAGGGCTACCTGCGCACCGCCACCGAGGAGGACTCGCTCGCCCTGCTCGGCCGGCTGGTCGGGCACCGGCCCCGGCCCGGCGTGGCCGCCGACACCTACCTCGCCTACTCCCTCGACCACGACCCGCGGGCGGCCGAGGACCCGACCGTGGTGATCCCGCGCGGCGCCCGCAGCCAGAGCGTCCCCGGCCCCGGCGAGGACCCGCAGTCCTTCGAGACCGCCGAGGACCTCCCCGCCCGCTCGGCCTGGAACGAACTGGCCGTGCTGCGCCGCCGCCCGTACCAGCTGACGCCCGGCCAGCTGAACCCCGGCGGACGCGCCGAGCTGTTCGCCGCCGGCACCGCGAACAACCTCCGGCCCGGCGACCGGCTGCTGTTCGTCTTCAGCGCCGACAAGGCCGCCGACCCGGTCCACCGGATGCTGCGGCTGGTGCCCGAGGTGCGGCTCGACCGCGACAACGACGTCACGGTGATCGGGCTGCCCCGGGACCTGCGCACCCTCAAGGACCTGCGCGCCGAACTCGCCGACTGGATCACCGTCTCCGAGTCCGCCCCGAACCCCAGGCCCGGGCACAGCCGGATCATCCGGGACTTCGACGAGCAGGTGCTCGCCCCGCTGCGCGCCGACCTCGACCGGCCGTCCGGCCCGCTGGGCACTCCGGCCGAGTTCGCCGACCGGCTCGCCCCGGTGGTCGACCGGGCCGCCGAGGCCGCCGAACTGGCCCACGCCCAGCAGCCGGTGGCCGACTGGTTCGGGCATCTCGGCGAGGAGCTGACCGGCCTGCGGGACCGCGCCCACCAGCTGGAGCCGCCGCAGGCCCCCGACAAGCCCGGGCCCCCCGGCCCCGGCACCGCCGACCCGGCCGTCCGCGGACTCGGCTCGCTGCTGGCCGCGCTGCGCACCGCCCCCGCCCGGCCCCCGCTCAGCGCGCGGGACCTCGCCCGCGACCCGCAGCGCCTGTTCGCGCCCGGCTCGGACCTCGGCGCGCAGCTGCTGTCCGCGCTCGACCCCCGGCTGCGCGACGGCCTCTACCCCGCCTGGCGGCAGGTCGACCTGACGGCGCCGCTCGCCGTGCACGAGATCCAGGCGATGCGGGTGGTCGCCACCCCGTTCGGCGCCACCGCGCCGCTCAAGCCCGTCTACGGCACCGACGGCCGGATCGACCGCTACGTGGACTGGCCGCTCTCCGGCAGCACGCTGGTCAGCGTCCGGATCGCCTTCGACGACGCCGGCACCGTCCCGAAGACCGCCGACTTCACGTACGTCGAGGCGGGCAGCCTGGTGCACAGCGGCTTCTCGCTGCCGTGGGACCACACCTTCCCGTTCGGGCCGGGCCAGGTCAAGATCGTCACCACCGAGCCGACGGCACCGCCCGTACCGCCGCCGTCCGCCCTGCGGACCGCCGTACCCGCGCCCGCCCCGGAGCCCGGCGTCAGCGCCCAGCTGCTGGCCGAACTGCCGGAGCGCACGGTCTTCGTGTCCCGCCCCCAGGCCGACGGCCGCGTCCACGTGAAGGTCGAGGGCGGGCCCGGCCCCGCGCTCGACTACCAGCTCGACCCGGGCCAGGAGCGGACCGGCGAGTCCGGCGAGCTGAACGTCCGGGTGCACCGCTACGCCGGCACCGACCAGTCGGCGCCGGCCGTCGAGGTGGCCCTCACCACCAAGCTGCAGCCGGTCTCCGGCACGGTGCTCACCCTCGACGCCGTGTACGACCAGATCGCGCCCGGCAGTTGGGTGGTGATCCAGCGCCCCCGCAAGGGCCTCGACGGCGGCATCCCGGGCAGCCGCGACCTCGCCGAGGTCATCACCCGGGTCACCGACGTGCGCGTGGTCTCCCGCGCCGACTTCGGCATCACCGGCAAGGTCACCGAACTCTCCCTCCAACAGCCCTGGTTGGACGACCAGGACACCCAGCTCTCGCACCTGCGGGACGCCACCGTCTACGCCCGCGGCGAGGCGCTGCGGCTCGCCGACGAGCCCGTCACCGAGGACGTCCGCGGCGACCGGATCGAACTCGCCCGGCTCTACGACGGGTTGACCCCCGGCCGGTGGATCGCGGTCAGCGGCGAGCGGACCGACCTCCCGCACACCACCGGCGTCCGCGGCACCGAACTGGCCATGATCGCCGGCGTCGAGCAGGGCGTCGACCCGCTCCTGCCCGGGGACACCGTCCGCACCACCGTCACGCTCAGCGCCCCGCTCGCCTTCCGCTACCGGCGCGACACCGTCCAGGTCCTCGGCAACGTCGTCCGCGCCACCCAGGGCGCCACCCGCGACGAGGCGATCGGCAGCGGCGACGCGGGCGTCCCCGGCCAGCGCTTCACCCTCTGGCAGTCGCCGCTCACCTGGCTGGCCGCCGACACCCCCGGGGGCGCGCGCAGCACCCTGGAGGTCCGGGTCGACGGAGTGCTCTGGCACGAGGTCGACAGCCTCACCGGACGCGGCCCGGACGAACGGGTCTACGTCACCGCGACCGCCGCCGACGGCCGCACCACCATCACCTTCGGCGACGGCGTGCACGGCTCGCGCCTGGCCACCGGCCGGGAGAACGTCCGCGCCCGCTACCGGATCGGCATCGGCGAGAGCGGCAACGTCGGCGCCGGCCGGATCACCCAGCTCACCACCCGCCCGCTCGGCGTCTCCGCCGTCGTCAACCCGCTGCCCGCCACCGGCGGCGCCGGACCGGACGGACCGGGCCTGGCCAGGCGCACCATCCCGCTCGCCGTCACCGCCCTGGACCGGCTGGTCTCGGTGCCCGACTACGAGGACTTCACCCGCGCCCGGGCCGGCATCGGGCGCGCCAGTGCCACCCGGCTCTCGGACGGCCGGCGCGAGCTCGTCCACGTCACGGTCGCCGGGGTGGACGACATCCCGCTCGCCGCCGACTCCGACCTGCTCCGCACCCTGCGGTCCTCGCTCACCGCCTACGGCGACCCGCGGCTGCCCGTCCGGGTCGCCGTGCGCGAACTCGTCCTGCTGGTCGTCGCCGCGGGCGTCAAGGTCGCCCCGGACCACTCCTGGGACCTCGTCGAACCGGCCGTGCGCCGCGCCCTGCTCGACCGGCTCGGCTACGCCGGACGCCAACTCGGCCAGCCCGCCCACCTGTCCGAGGTGCTCGCCGCCGCCCAGGCCGTCCCCGGCGTGGACCGGGTGGACGTCGACGCCTTCACCGGCGTGCCCGGCAGCCTCACCCCGGACGGCCTGGAGAACCTCGCCGCCCAGCTCGCGCGGCCGCAGCCGACGGTCCCGGCCCGGCTCGCCCGCTACGAGGAGCAGCGCTACCGGGTGCGGGACCCCGCCGGCGAGACGCTCACCGACATCGCCGCCCGCAACGGCGTCCCGCTCGCGGAGCTGCTGCGCCTCAACCCGGCCGTCACCGACACCCGCCCGCTGCCGGCCGGCCGCGTGGTGACGGTGTTCCGCGGCATCCGCCCGGCCCAACTCGCCGTACTGGCACCGGACCTGCCCGACACGTTGATCCTCAAGGAGATCCGCGGATGAACCAGCGCATCCATCGGAGGTGGGCATGACCAGGGACCCGGACGGGCTGCTGGAGCTGCTGCCCCAGTGGCACCGGCTGCGGGACGCCGACGCGGGCGAGCCGCTGCGCGCCCTGCTGGCCGTCATCGCCGAACAGGTCGACGTCGTCCGCGGCGGCGTCGACCAGGGCTACCAGGACTGGTTCGTGGAGACCGCCGCCGACTGGGCCGTCGCCTACCTCGGCGACCTGGTCGGCTACCGGATCCTGCCCGGCTACGAGGAGGTGCTCGCCACCGGCCTGCACGGCGAGGCCTCCGCCGAGCGGATCGCGGCCCGCGACCGGCTCGCCGCCCGGCTGGCGCCCCGCCAGGACGTCGCGAACACGGTCGCCAACCGCCGCCGCAAGGGCACCCTCGCCCTGCTGGAGGAGCTGTCCGCCTCGGTCGCCGACTGGCCGGCCCGCGCCGTGGAGCTGTCCCGGTTGCTCGCCGGCACCCAGCCGGTGCGGCTGCTGCGCCCGGACGAGGAGCCGGCCGACCGGCAGCGGCTGGGCCGGGGCCGGCTGGTCGACGTCCGGCGCGGCGCGGCGCTGGACCTGCTCGGCGGGCCCTTCGACGGCCAGGCGCACACCGTCGACGTCCGCCGGGCCGCCTCCCCGCGCCGCCAGGGCGGCTACACCCCGGCCGGTGTCGCCCTGTCCGTGTGGCGGCTGAAGCCGTACCCGGTGACCCGGGCGCCGGCCTACTGCGTCGACCGGGCCAGGAACCTCTTCACCTTCTCCGTCCTCGGCAACGACGCCCCGCTGGTCACCCGGCCCGAGCCGGGGCCGGCCGGCGCGCACCCCTCGACGGCCGACACCGTGCCGGCCCCGATCCGGCGCCGGCAGCTGGCCGAGCGCACGGCCGACTACTACGGGCCCGGCAAGAGCTTCGCCATCTGGCGCGACGGCTCCCAGGAGCCCGTCCCGCCCGCCGAGATCGTGGTGGCCGACCTGACCGACTGGACGTACCGGCCCAAGCGCGGCCAGGTCGCCGTCGACCCGCTGCTCGGCCGGATCGCCTTCGGCGCCCGCTCCGCCCCGCGCCGCGGCGTCTGGGTCGACTACCACTACGCGTTCGGCGACGACACCGGCGGCGGCGAGTACCCGCGCGACCGCCCGGAGTCCCGGCACCGGACGCTCTACCAGGTCGGCCCCGGCCGGCCGTTCGAGCGGATCAACGACGCGTACGAGCAGTGGCGCGCCGACCAGCGGGACGGCACCGCGGGCGGCTCCGCCGTCATCGAGATCACCCACAGCGGCGCCTACCAGGAGCAGTTGGACTTCGACCTGGAGGCCGACGACCGGCTCGAACTGCGCGCCGCCGAGGGCACCCGGCCGGTGATCCGGCTGCTCGACTGGTACAGCAACCGGCCGGACGCACTCAACGTCCGGGGCACCTGCGCGGGCGGGCGGCTCGTCCTGGACGGCCTGCTGGTCACCGGTCGCGGGGTCAACGTCACCGGGCCGCTCGCCTCCGTCACGCTGCGGCACTGCACCCTGGTGCCGGGCTGGTCCCTGGAGCCGCACTGCGAGCCGCACGCGCCGCAGGAGCCCAGCCTGGTGCTGGACCACACCACGGCCTGCGTGCGGATCGAGCGCAGCATCCTGGGCACGATCCAGGTCGTCGGCGACGAGGTGGACGACGACCCGCTGGAGATCCACCTGGCCGACAGCATCCTGGACGCCACCGGCCCGGACCGCCCGGCGCTCTCCGGGCCCGACTGCGAGCACGCCTACGCGGTGCTGCACGCGCACCGCTCCACGGTGGTCGGCGAGGTGCACACCCACGCGGTGCGGATCGCCGAGGACAGCGTCTTCACCGGCCGGATGCGGGTGGCCCGCCGCTCGCTCGGCTGCCTGCGGTTCTGCTACGTGCCCCCGGGCTCGCGCACCCCCCGCCGGTACGAGTGCCAGCCCGACCGGGTGCGCTCGGCGGTGACCGAGCTGGTCGAGCGCGGCGAGCTGGACCCGGCGCGGGCCGAGCGGCTGCGCGAGACCGAGGCGCAGCGGGTGCGCCCGCTCTTCACCAGCCTCCGGTACGGCACGCCCGGCTACGGCCGGCCGGCCGCCGGTTGCGCGCCGGAGATCACCCGCGGCGCCGAGGACCGCTCCGAACTGGGCGCCTTCCACGACCTGTTCCAGCCCCAGCGCGAGGACAACCTGCGGGCGCGGCTGGCCGAGTACACCCCGGCCGGCACCGACGCCGGCCTCTTCTTCGCCACCTGACCGACCCTGAGCAACTCCCAACCAGCTAAATACCGTTGACTGTGAGAGGGACCCCGTGCACGCAGACTTCTCGCGCCTGACCTTCCGGCCCGGCAGGCACTACTCCGCGGTGCTGACCCAGCAGGGCCGGGTCCAGCTCGACGCCGACGCCAACGAGCAGGCCGCGATCGAGCGCTACCAGCTGCGCACGCTCGCCACCGACCTGATCGGCCGGCGCGGCGGGCCCGCCGGCGCGGCCGGGTTCGCGATCGGCTACCTGCCGGGCAACCACGACCTGGACGACCTCACCATCGGCGGCGGCCGGTACTACGTGGACGGCGTCCTGTGCGAGGCCGACCGGCCGGGGCCAGGCACCGCCGTGCCCGACGACGGCGTCTGGGGCGCCGAGGCCCGGGAGGCGCCCGCCGGCTGGACGTACTGGGACCAGCCGGACGCCTACCGGGACCAGGAGCGCCCCGGCGACCGGCTGCCCGACGCGTTCCCGTTCCTGGTCTACCTGAAGGTCTGGGAGCGCAGTGTCACCGCCGTGGAGGACCCGGAGATCCGCGAGGTCGCGCTCGGCGCGGCGATGCCCGACACCGCGGCCCGGGCCAAGGTCGTCTGGCAGGTACTGGCCCTTCCCGCCTCGGAGTTGAACGTGCCGGACGGCGGTCCGTCCCGGGTGCTGGAGGCCTTCGACGCCTGGGCCGCGCCCCGCGAGCGGCCCTCCTCCTGGCTGGCCGCGCGGGCCCGGCGGCCGGAGCGGGCCGGCGAGGACCCGTGCCTGGCGCACCCCGAGGCCGGCTACCGGGGCCCGGAGAACCAGCTGTACCGGGTGGAGGTCCACCACGGCGGATCGGCGGAGGGCGGCGCCACCTTCAAGTGGTCCCGGGAGAACGGCTCGGTCGTCCTCCCGATCGCCTCGGTCGAGGGCGTCTGGGTCGCCCTGGACACGCTGGGCGACGACGACAAGCTCGGCCTCTCGGTGGGCGACCGGGTCGAGGTCGCGGACAGCGCGTACGTCAGCCGGGACGAGGCGGCGAACCTGCTCCAGGTGGAGGAGATCGACCTGCCGGGCCGCCGGGTGCGGCTGTCCGCCGAGCCGGTCCCGGGGGTCGGGCGGCTGGCCGAGCTCCACCCCTTCCTGCGCCGCTGGGACCACCGGGAGGCCCGCGGCCGGGACGCCCTGCCCCTGGCCGGCGGCGCCCTGCAGCTCGCGGAGGGCGCCTGGCTCGACCTGGAGGACGGCGTCCAGGTGTACTTCCGGCCGGGCGGCGCCTACACCCGGGGGGACTACTGGCTGGTCCCCGCCCGCACCGCCACCGGGTCGGTGGAGTGGCCGCGGAACGCGGCCGGGGAGGCGCTGCTCCAGGAGCCGGCCGGGGTGCGGGTGCACCACGCCCCGCTCGCCTGGGTGAAGGGCCCGACCACCGTCGTCGACCTCCGCCAGACCTTCGCCCCGCTGACGGCCACCGCCCGCTCCGAGATCTGATCGGCCGGGGCGCGACAGCGGGCGCGGCGGGGCCGTCGGCATCCTCGAGCCGACGGCAGCGGGCCCGGGTGGGGGCGTCGACGGCGAAAGGGGAACCGGCCACGCCCCCCACCCGCGCACATCGGCCATCCCACCGATACGTCGCGGACATTCCCGGTGTTCGCGGTGTTCGTGGTGCTTCCGGTACCCCCGGTGTTCGCGGTGTTCACGTGTTGTCCGAATGGTGGTCGGGCTTTTTGACATCCTCCTTATCGTCATACATTCTTCTCGGCATGTCTGACCGTCACCCGATCACGTGCGCCGCCATCGAGCTGGCGCTGATCGGCGTGGCCGCGCACTGCGTTTCCGACAATCTCTGTCGCTGAATCCGCCCTGTCCCGACGCGTTTAGCGGTGATCGCCGCGTCGGGGCGTCGCCCCCTGCTGCGGGCGCGGTGCCGCTCACTTTCCCCAGGCCTCACTGTCGCCCGCCTTCCTCCGTACACCATCGGTAGCGAAAGGCCCCCTTTCCGATGTCTCGAACCACCACCTTCACCCCTCGCCGCCTCGCCACGGCGACCGTCACCGTCGCACTGGTCGTCGGGCTGGCGGCGTGCGGACCGAAGGCCGACGGCGGTGGAGGCTCCGGCAAGGACGCCGCGCCGCAGCAGGGCGGCACCCTCACCGTCCTCAACCAGAACCCGCAGGACCAGTTCGACCCCGCGCGGCTCTACACCTCCGGCGGCGGCAACGTCCCCTCCCTGGTCTTCCGCACCCTCACCACCCGCAACCGGGCCGACGGCGCGGCCGGCACCAAGGTCGTCCCGGACCTCGCCACCGACACCGGCACCCCGTCGGAGGGCGCGACGGTGTGGACGTACCACCTCAAGGACGGCCTGACGTTCGAGGACGGTTCGCCGATCACCACGGCCGATATCAAGTACGGCATCGAAAGGTCATTCGCCCCCGAACTCTCGGGCGGTGCACCGTTCCTGAGGGACTGGCTGGTCGGCGCCGCGGACTACCAGGGCCCGTACAAGGACGCGCGCGGTCTGGACGCCATCGAGACGCCGGACGAGAAGACCATCGTCTTCCGCCTCAACAAGCCCGAGGGCGACTTCCCGTACCTCGCCACCCAGACGCAGTTCGCCCCCGTCCCGAAGGCCAAGGACACCGGGACGAAGTACCAGGAGCACCCCGTCTCCTCCGGCCCCTACCAGGTCGTCAAGAACGAGAACGACGGCGCCCACCTCGTCCTCAAGCGCAACCCCAACTGGTCGGCGGCGACGGACGACCAGCGCAAGGCGTACCCGGACACCATCGACGTGCAGTCCGGGCTCGACCCGGCGGTGATCAACCAGCGGCTCTCCGCCGGCACCGGCGCCGACGCGGCCGCCGTCACCACCGACACCAACCTCGGCCCCTCCGAGCTCGCCCAGGTGAAGGACGACAAGTCGCTCGCCGCGCGCGTCGGCACCGGCCACTTCGGCTACGTCAACTACCTGGCGTTCAACCCGAAGGTCAAGCCCTTCGACGACCCCAAGGTCCGGCAGGCCGTCGCCTACGCGATCAACCGCACCTCGGTCGTCAACGCGGCCGGCGGCTCCTCGCTCGCCGAGGCCGCCACCACCTACCTGCCCGCCCAGGAGACCTTCGGGTACACGCCGTACGACCCGTTCCCGGCCGGTGCCACGGGCAACCCGGCGAAGGCCAGGGAGCTGCTGAAGGAGGCCGGTTACCCGGACGGCCTGACCATCACGCTCACCCACTCCAGCGCCACCGGCAAGGGCTACGGCCCGGACCTGGCCGCCGCCGTCCAGGACGGCCTGAAGGCCGCCGGGATCACCGTCCAGCTGGAGGCCCTGGACTCCACCCGGTACTCCAAGACGATCCACACCGTCGGCACCGAGCCCGGCCTCTTCCTCTCCGGCTGGGGCGCCGACTGGCCGTCCGGCGGCCCGTTCCTGGCCCCGATCTTCGACGGCCGGCAGATCGTCACCGACGGCTACAACTTCAACTCCGCGCAGCTGGACGACCCTTCGGTGAACGACGAGATCGACCAGATCAACAAGATCACCGACCACGCCGAGGCCGCCAAGCGCTGGGGCGCCCTGGACAAGCGGATCGGCGACCAGGCCCTCACCGTCCCGCTGTTCCACCCCGTCTACAAGCGGCTGTCCGGCAAGGACGTCCGCAACATCGTCATCAGCGACTGGACCGGCGTCCTCGACATCTCCCAGGTCGCGGTCAAGTAGCGGACGGGACCGGACGGATCGATCGGACAACCATGGCTCCACAGCAACCCCGAGCCGGGGAGGCCCCCGCGGCCTCCCCGGCCGCCGGGGGACCACAGGTGTGGCGGCGGCTGCTCGCGCGGCGCGCCGCCCTCACCGCCGGCCTCGTCATCGTCCTGCTCGTCCTGATCGCCGCGGCGGCACCGCTGCTCAGCGCGATCGAGGGCCAGGACCCCACCGGCTACCACAATGACCTGCTCGACTCGGCGGCCGGCGGGGTGCCCACCGGCTCCTTCGGCGGCGTCAGCGCCGAGCACTGGCTCGGCGTCGAACCCGGCACCGGACGGGACGTGTTCGCCCGACTGGTGCACGGCGCCCGGATCTCGCTGCTCGTCGCCGTCGGCGCCACCCTCGTCCAGGTCGCGATCGGCGTCCTGCTCGGCCTCGCCGCGGGCCTCGGCAACCGGTGGCTCGACCAGCTGATCGGCAACACCACCGAGGTGATGCTCGCGCTGCCCACGCTGGTCTTCGCCATCTCGCTGATGGCGGTCGTGCCCCCCGGCTTCCCCCGCCCGCTGCTGCTGACCCTGGTCATCGGGCTGCTGGGCTGGGCCGGCACCGCACGGGTGGTCCGGGCGCAGACGCTCAGCCTCCGGCAGCTCGACTACGTGGCCGCGGCCAGGCTCGCCGGCGCCACCCGGTGGCGGATCGCCCGCCGGGAGCTGCTGCCGTCCCTGGCCGCGCCGGTCATCACCTACGCGGCGGTGCTGCTGCCGTCCAACGTGGTCGCCGAGGCCGGGCTGTCCTTCCTCGGGGTGGGCGTCAAGCCGCCGACCTCCTCGTGGGGCCAGATGCTCTCCGGGGCGACCACCTGGTTCCGCGCGGACCCGATGTACGTGCTGCTCCCCTCCGCGCTGCTGTTCACCACCGTGCTCGCCTTCACCGTGCTCGGCGACGCCGTCCGCACCGAGCTCGACCCCCGCGCGGCCTCCCGGCTGCGGGTCGGTACGGCGCGCGGCGGCTCCGGTCCGTCGAAGGCCGGCCCCTCGGGTGCCGGTCCGTCGAGCGCCGGTCCGTCGAGCACGGGCCGGGGCCCCTCCGAGGAGGCCACCGCATGACCCGCTTCCTGCTCCGCAAGGCCGTCGGCATGCTCGGCGTCCTGCTCGTCCTCTCCCTGGTCGTCTACGCGGTCTTCTACATCGCCCCCGGCGACCCGGCCCAGCTCGCCTGCGGCGAGAAGTGCAGCCCCGCCCAGGTCGCCCAGGTGCGCGAACGGCTCGGCCTCGACGCGCCCGTCTACCTCCAGTACGCCCACTTCCTCCAGGGCGTCGTCGCCGGCCGCGACTTCAGCGCCGGGACGGGCCTGCTGCACTGCCAGGCGCCCTGCCTGGGCATCTCCTACCGCAGCGGCGAGCAGGTCACCGACATGATCACCGCCCGGCTCCCGGTGACGGCCTCGCTGGCGCTCGGCGCGATGGTGCTCTGGCTGGTCCTCGGGGTCGGCACCGGGCTGGTCTCCGCGCTGCGCCGGGGCCGGCTCAGCGAGCGGCTGCTGACCGCGCTGACGCTGGCCGGCAGCTCCATCCCGGTCTTCGTCATCGGCCTGGTGCTGCTCATCGTCCTGTGCGCCCAGCTCCAGTGGCTGCCGTTCCCGAGCTACGTGCCCCTCACCGAGGACCCGCAGCAGTGGTTCTGGGGACTGCTGCTGCCCTGGGTCTCGCTCGCGCTCATCGAGTCCGCGAAGTACGCCCGGCTGACCCGCTCCTCCATGCTGGAGACCCTCGCCGACGACCACATCCGGACCTTCCGGGCGTACGGCGTCAGCGAACGGCACCTGGTGACCAGGCACGCGCTGCGCGGCGCGCTCACCCCGGTGATCGCGCTGACCGCCATCGACCTCGGGACGATGTTCGGGTCCGCCGTGCTGACCGAGTCGCTCTTCGGCCTCCCGGGGCTCGGCAAGCTGCTGGTCACCTCGGTGGGCCTGATCGACCTGCCGACCGTCGTCGGCCTCACCCTCGTCACCGGGTTCTTCGTGGTCCTCGCCAACGTCATCGCGGACGTGCTCTACGCGGTGACCGACCGAAGGGTGGTCCTGACGTGAGCGCCGGAACCCTGAGCCCGGAGCCCCGGGGCTCCGAACCCCTGGTCGACGTCCGGGACCTGGTCGTCGACTTCCCGGTCGGCGACGGCCACGTCCGCGCCGTCGACGGCGTGGGCTTCACCCTGGAGGCCGGGCAGGCGCTCGGCATCGTCGGCGAGTCCGGCTCCGGCAAGAGCACCGTCGCCTACGGGCTGCTCGGCCTGCACCGCGGCACCGGCGCCCGGATCGGCGGCTCGGTGCGGGTCGCCGGCGTCGACGCCGTCACCGCCGAGGGCGACGAACTCCGGCGCCTGCGCGGCGGGTTGGCCGCCATGGTGTTCCAGGACCCGCTCTCCGCCCTCGACCCGTACTACGCGGTGGGCGACCAGATCGCCGAGGTCGTGCGGGTGCACCGGGACGTCTCCCGACGGGACGCCCGGGCCCGGGCCGTCGAGGTGCTCGACCGCGTGGGCATCGCCGACGCCGCGCGGCGCTCGCGGTCGCGTCCGCACGAGTTCAGCGGCGGCATGCGCCAGCGGGTGCTGATCGCGATGGCCCTGGCCTGCGAGCCGCGGCTGCTGGTCGCCGACGAGCCGACGACCGCGCTGGACGTCACCGTCCAGGCCCAGATCCTCGACCTGCTGCACGAGTTGCGGGCCGAGACCGGCGCCGGGCTGGTCCTGGTCACCCACGACCTGGGCGTGGTCGCCGGGAGCGTCGACCGGGTGCTGGTGATGAAGGACGGCCGGGCCGTGGAGCACGGGCCGGTCGCCGAGGTGCTGGGCGCTCCGCGCGAGCCGTACACCCGCGCGCTGCTGTCGGCGGTGCCCCGGGTCGACGCGCCCGCCGAGCCGGCCGAGGCGGCCAGGTCGGTCGGGTCGACCGGGGGCGCCGGGGACGAGGTCCTGCTCGAAGCCGTCGACCTGCGCCGGGAGTTCGCCACCCGCGGCGGCCTCACCCGGCGCACCGGCCCGGTGACCGCCGTGGACGGCGTCTCGCTCACCGTACGGGCCGGCGAGACGCTGGGCGTGGTCGGCGAGTCCGGCTCCGGGAAGACCACGCTCGGGCGGATGCTCGTCCGGCTGCTGGAGCCGACCGGCGGCCGGCTGCACTACCGCGGCCGGGACATCGGAGCGCTCGGAGAGAAGGAACTGCGCCCGATCCGGCGGGAGTTGCAGATGGTCTTCCAGGACCCGGTGTCCTCGCTCAACCCGCGTCGCAGCATCGGCGAGTCCATCGCCGACCCGCTGCGCATCGCCGGGGAGAGCGACGAGCGCCGCATCCGCAGCCGGGTCGGCGAACTCCTCGAACGCGTGGGGCTCGACGCCGACTGGTACCACCGCTATCCGCACGAGTTCTCCGGCGGGCAGCGGCAGCGGGTCGGCATCGCCCGCGCGCTGGCGCCCCGACCGCGGCTGATCGTCTGCGACGAACCGGTCTCCGCGCTGGACGTCACCACCCAGGCCCAGGTGGTCGAGCTGCTGGGCGAGTTGCAGCGCGACCTCGGCCTCGCGCTGGTCTTCATCGCCCACGACCTCGCCGTGGTCCGGCAGGTGAGCGACCGGGTCGCGGTGATGCGGGCCGGGCGGATCGTGGAACAGGGCGACGCCGACACGGTGTACGACTCCCCCCAGCACGCCTACACCAAGGGCCTGTTGGCCGCCGTCCCGGTCCTGGACCCGGCCGAGGCGACCGCCCGCCGCCACGCCCGCCTGGCCTCCGCCGGCGCCTGACCGTCGACCGCCCGGCCCGGGTCGCACCTCGCGGGGTGCGACCCGGGCCGGGCAGTCGCGTACAGGTTCATGACGAATCATCAGTTGGTCTTGGTGACCCGGGAGTTGGCGCCTTCACCCGCGCGGCCTTCGTCCCGGCCCTCGACCAGGACGGCGGGCTCCAGCGGCGAGGCGATCTCCTGCGGCCTGCTGCGGGACGCCCAGTCGCGGATGCCGAGCACCACCATCACGAAGAAGATCCCGTAGACGATGCCGGAGAAGTACAGCTCGGAGTGGACCGCGAGCGGCACGCCCACCAGGTCGACGGCCAGCCAGACGAACCAGAACTCCACGTAGCGGCGGGCCTGGCTGTACATGGCGAGGATCGAGCCGACGAAGATCCAGGCGTCCGCGAGGACCATCCACCACGGCGCCCCGGGGTAGAACGAGGCGTCCGTCCCCTTCAGCACCGCGCCGAACGCGGCCGTCCCCGCCACCATCGCGGCCGCCAGCACGGCGCGTTCCTGCCACGACGCCCAGCGGACGTTGATGGTGCCTTCCTGCTCGCGGCTGCGCTTCCAGGTCGCCCAGCCCCAGGAGGCCGAGACGATGATGACGATCTGCCGGGCGGCGTTGCCGCCGAGGTGCACGTTCAGGCTGGCGATCAGCAGCAGCACCGAGCCGAGGATCTGCACCGGCCAGGCCACCAGCGAGCGCCGCAGGGCGAGCCAGACGGTGGCGAGCGCCAGGATGTTGCCCAGGAAGTCGGACCAGTAGACGGGGAGGCCGAAGAAGTCGAACTGCTCGTTCAACCAGTGGAACGCGCTCATGACTCACACCTTTGTTCGTGCGGAGCGAGGTGGGGGAAGGGGCGGTCGGCCCCGCCGAAGCGGGGGGTGCGGGGCCGACCGGGCTCGTGGCGCGGGACGCGGGGTCGCGGGGGAAGCGGGGGCGCGCGCCGGGCAGGTGAAGGACGGTGCGAAGAGGTGGTGCGGGCGGATCAGAAGAGAACGGTTCAGGAGAGAACGGTTCCGGAGAGGACGCTTCAGGAGAGGCGGTTCAGGAGAGGACGGCGAGCACGTGCCGTCCGTGCTCGGAGTCCAGTAGGGCCTCGGAGCGGCGGACGTCCTCCCGGGCGGCGAGCAGCAGCTCGTCGACGGAGGCGAACCGCTCGGTGCCCCGGATCCGGGCGACGAACCAGAGCTCGACGCGCTCGCCGTACAGGTCGCCCGGGGTGTCGTGGCAGTACACCTCGGTGTGGATCTCGGAGGTGTCGCAGAAGGTGGGGTTGGTGCCGACACTGATCGTCGCGCGGTGCACGGTGCCGCTCGCGCGGCGGGCCAGCCAGCCGCTGTAGATCGCGGGCGGCGGGGCGGGGGTGCCGGGGTCGGGGGCGATGTTGGCGGTGGGGAAGCCCAGCCCCCTCCCCCGGCCGGCACCGTGCACCACGGTGCCGGACAGGGGGGCCGTCGGGGTGTCAGCCATGGGGGGTGAGCTCACGGAACTGGCTGGTGTGGAAGACCAGCGGCTCCACTCCGGGGAACAGCTCGACGGTGAGCAGTTCCAGCAGGACGATCTCGTGGTCGCCGCCGTCGTACACCGCGTGCACCCGGGCGGTCAGCCAGAGCGCCGCGTCGTGGATCAGCACCGCGCCGCCCGGCGTGGCCTGCCAGCCGGTGCCGTCGAAGCGGTCGCCCGCGCGGGAGGCGAGCCGCCGGCAGAGCGCGCCCTGGCCGCGGCTGAGCACGCTCAGCCCCAGCTCCGGAGCCTCCGTCAGCCGGGGCCAGGTGGTGGAGGTGCGGGCCACGCTGACCGCGACCATCGGCGGCTCCAGCGAGATCGACACGAAGGAGCTGACCGCGAGCCCGACCGGTTCGCCGTCGCGCAGCGCGCCGAGCGCGACCACCCCGGTGGGGTAGGCCCCGAACGCCTGGCGCAGCGCCGCGCCGTCCAGCTCGGCCCGGTCGGGCCGCTCCGCGGCGGTCGGTACCACCGCGGTCGGGTGGTGGGCGGGAGTGACCATGGTCGTCGCCGTCCTCTCGTCGCCGGTGCGGGGGGTCAGTGCCGGTACCGCGCGGCCGGGTGGCTGGCCGGCAGGGCCCGGTCGGACGCGCCGGTCAGCCGCTCGCGCAGCGACTCGCCCTGCGCGTACTCGCCGCGGAAGACGCCGCGGGCGCGCAGGATCGGCAGCACCGACTCGACGAACTCGACGGTGGAGGCGGGCTGGACGGTCGGCGAGAGCAGGAAGCCGTCCAGGTCGGCGCCCTCCGCCAGGGCGCAGATCTCGTCGGCGATCTCCTCGGCGGTGCCGACCACCGGGCGGGCGCCGACGCCGTGGGTGTGCCAGTCGGCGAGCACGTCGCCGACGGTCTTGTCGGCGAACCGGGCGACCTGGGTCTGCGACATCTCGGTGGACAGCTCAGCCATCGGGGTGTCCGGCGCGTACGAGGACAGGTCGAGGCCGGTGAACATGGCGTAGCTGGCGACGGTGACCTCCGGGCGCTGGGCGTCCAGGACGCGCTGCCAGCGGCGTTCGGCGTCCGCGGTGGTGGCACCGATCACGCAGGAGAACGCCGACATCACCTTGACCTCGTCGGCGCCGCGGCCGGCCCGGACGGCCTCCTCGCGGATCGCCGCGGTGTGCCCGGCGAGCTGTTGGACGGTGCCGCTGCCGACGAACATGCACTCGCCGTGCCGCCCGCCGACGCGGCGCCCGGCCGGGGAGGCGCCGGCCTGGAACAGCACCGGGGTGCCCTGCGGGGAGCGGGCGGTGTTGCCGTAGCCCTGCGAGCGGAAGTACGGGCCGTCGTGCTCGACCAGGTGGACCTTGGCCGGGTCGGCGAAGCGGCCGGCCTTGTCCTTCTCCAGGGCGTCGGGCTCCCAGGAGCCCTCCCAGTACTTGTAGACCAGGTCGAGGAAGTCCTCGGCCATCCGGTACCGGTCGTCGTGCGCCACCATGTCCATCCCGAAGGCCTTGACGGCGGTGTCGGCGGTGCCGGTGGTGACGATGTTCCAGCCGAGCCGGCCGCCGGAGAGCTGGTCCAGGGTGGCCAGTCGGCGGGCGAAGGCGTACGGCGGCTCGACCAGCACCGAGCCGGTCACCACCAGGCCGAGGTCGGTGGTGCTGGCGAGCAGGGCCGAGGCGATCACGAACGGGTCCAGGCGCGGCAGGTCGAGGGTCTCCTCGGTGGCGATCGGCGGGCGCACCCCGCCGATCTCCGACCAGCCCCAGGCGTCGGCCAGGAACAGGAAGTCAAGCTTGGCGTCCTCGCAGATCCGCGCGATGTCGCGCCAGTACCCGAGGGTGTCGAACAGGTGCCGGCGGCTGTCGGGGTGGCGCCAGGTGGCGGTGCCGCTCGCGTTGGTCTGGGCGTTCTCGAACAGTCCGAGCTTGAGGTTGCGCATGGGGTGTTCTCCGTTGAACTGGTGGTGCGGGGGAACCGGGGTGCTGAGCGGACCGGGCGTGGGGGCCGGGGACCGTCAGGGTGCTACGGGAACGGCGGGGGCGTCGAGGACCGCGCTGGTCGCGTCGGGGAGCGGGGCGGGTGCGCCAGGACGGCCGGCGGCCGCGTCGAGCTGCGCCGCGGAGGGCATGGCGGACTGGGCGCCGAGCCCGGTGACGGCCAACGAGGCCGCGCGGACGGCCCGTTCGGCGGCGGCGAGCAGGTCGGCGCCCCGGGCGAGGGAGTCGGCGAGGGCTCCGCAGAAGGTGTCGCCGGCGCCGACGGTGTCGACGGCGTCCACGACGGGGGCCGGCAGGTGTACGGCGGGACGGCCGGGCTGTTTGACCAGCGCCCCGTCCGCGCCGAGCGTCACCACGACCGCCCGGCAGGGCAGGGCGGCCCGCTCCAGCAGTTCGCGCGCCCCGTCGGGGCCGGCGGGCGGCTCCGCGCCGAGCAGGGTGGCGAGTTCGCCGAGGTTGGGGACGAGGACGTCGACGGCGGCGAGCACCTCCGGGGCGACCGGGCGGGCCGGGGCCGGGTTGAGGACGACGGTGCCGCCCTGCTCCCGGGCCCGCAGCACGGCGGCGGCGACCACCTCGGCGGAGATCTCGTGCTGCACCAGGACCACCTCGCCCGCGGACCGGGCCAGCCGATGCGGCAGGTCCGCGACGGACAGTTCGGCGTTGGCGCCCGGGTTGACCACGATGGTGTTCTCGCCGGCCCGGTCGACCACCACCGAGGCGATCCCGGTGGTGCTCTGCGGTGCCGGGCGCACCGCCCCGACGTCCACCCCTTCGGCGGCGAGCGCCCGCAGGATGGCGTCGGCGTCCGGGCCGACCCGGGCGACCATCCGCACCCGCGAGCCGAGCCGGGCCGCCGCGACGGCCTGGTTGGCGCCCTTGCCGCCGACGCCCTCCACGAAGCCCCGCGCGAGCACGGTCTCGCCGGGTCGCGGCAGGTCCTCGACGGTCAGGACGAGGTCGCGGTTGATCGAACCGACGACGGTGATGGGCGGCATCCGCACTCCTTGGGAGATCGATCTCCCACACTGTGGACCAGGCCCCCGGAACCGTCAAGTACCCTCGTGCTGCGTATTCCGCGAGCTCAGCCGAGCCCGTTCCCGACCGCGAAGGACCGCCCCACGTGACAGCGCCCCGACTCCTCGACGTGGCCGCGGCCGCCGGTGTCTCCCGCGCGACCGCCTCACGCGTCCTGGCCGGCACCCAGCGCAACGTCGACCCGGAACTCGCCCGCCGCGTCGAGGAGGCCGCCCGGCACCTCGGCTACCGCACCAACCACTCCGCCCGGGCGCTGCGCACCGGCACCACGGGCACCATCGGCGTGGTCGTCCCCTCGCTCGCCAACCCGTACTTCGTCCAGCTCGCCGACGCCCTCGCCCAGCAAGTCCGCGCCGCCGGCGGGCAGTTGGTGGTCTCCGACGCCGCCAACGACACCGCCGTCGAGGCCGAGCAGATCGAGACCCTGCTCGGCGGCCGGGTCGACGGGCTGCTCGTCGTCCCGGTCTCCGCCGGCGCGTCCGGCCCCGCCGTCCGGGCCGCCGCCCAGCGCACCCCGGTCGTCCTGTTCGACCGCTGGGCCACCGGCTCCGGCACCGTGGCCGTCACCCTCGACAACACCGCCGCGATGCGGCTGCTCCTCGACCACCTCGAAGGCCTCGGCCGCCACCGGATCGCCCTGGTCGCCGCCGACCAGGCGTCCTCCTCCGGCGCGGAGCGCCTCGCCGCCTTCACCGGGGCCCGCGGCGCCGACGCCACCACCGTCCTGCTGCCCAGCTTCACCACCGACGCCGGGCGCACCGCGGGCCGCCGGATCGCCGAGCGGCACGCCGGGATCGACGCCGTGGTCTGCGGGGCGGACGTCCTCGCGGTGGGGCTGGTCAGCACCCTGCAGCGCTCGGCGATCCCCGTCCCCGGCCGGATCGCCGTCACCGGCTTCGACGACACCGAGATGCTCGAACTCCTCGACCCGCCCATCACCTCGATCCGCCACCCGCTGACCGCCATGGCCGAGCGCGCCCTGACCCTCCTTCAGTCCCCGGCCCGTGAACGGTCGGAGCGGGTGGAGCGCTTCGCGCCGCAGCTGGTGGTGCGCTCCTCCACGGACGCGAACGCCTGAGCGGGCGGGAGGCGGCCCCGGTGTGCGGCGCGCACCCCGGGGCCGCCTCTCGGCGGGCCGCTCCGGCCCTCGACCGGGCGGGACCCCTCAGGCCTTCCGCCGTACGGCGATGACGGCCGCGCCCAGCACGCAGGCGACGGCGGCGGTGACGTAGGCGAGGTGGTAGCCGCCGAGCTGGTCCGAGCTGGTCCCCGCGACCAGGACCATCACCGCCACGCCCGCGCTGGCGCCGATCTGCTGCGTCACGACGTTCACCGCGCCCGCGACGGCGTGCTGCTGCTCCGGGACGCCGGAGAGCCCGGCCGTGGTCATCGAGGGGAAGTTCAGCCCCTGGCCGATGCCGCTGACCACCAGGCCGGGCAGCACGTGCAGCACGTAGTTCCCGTCCTGCGGCGTGCCCAGCCACAGCCCGGTGCCGACGCCGATCAGGACCAGGCCGACGGCCATCAGCGTCCGCGGGGAGTACGTGGCCAGCAGCCGGCCGGTGACGAAGTTGGCGGTGAGGAACACCGCCAGGGACATCGGCACCAGCGCCAGGCCGGACTCGGAGGGCGAGTAGTGCAGCATCCCCTGGAGGTACAGCGGGGCGAAGAACAGCATCCCGATCGAGCCCGTGTACTGGAGGAACGCCGACAGGCTCGCGTCCCGCACCGAGGCGATCCGGAAGAGGCCGAGCGGGAGCACCGGGTCGGCGGTGCGGTGCTCCCGGACGACGAACAGCACCAGGGAGACCGCCGCGGCGGCCAGGACGGTCCACGCCGTCGCACCACTGCTGCTCACGCCGACCACGAGCAGGGTGAGGCCGAGGGTGCCGGTGATCGCGCCGGGCAGGTCCAGCCGGCCGCGGTGCCCGGCGCCGTCGGGCAGTCCGACGCGGGTCGCGGCCAGCACGCCGACCCCGATCAGCACCGAGAACCAGAGCACCGAACGCCAGCCGAAGAACTGGGTCAGGACGCCGCCCAGCAGCACCCCGCCGCTGAAGCTCACGGCGCCGACGGCCGTGTACACGCTGATCGCCCGGTTGCGGGCCGGGCCGACCGGGAAGAGCGCGGTGAGCAGGCCCAGCGCGGCCGGCCCCGACAGGGCGGCGCCGATCCCCTGGACGGCGCGCGCGCCCAGCAGCGTGACGGTGTTCGGGGCCACCGCCCCGACCAGTGCGGACACGGTGAACAGGGCGACGCCGACCTCGAACACCCGCCGCCGCCCGAGGACGTCGGCGAGCCGGCCGCCCACCAGCAGGAAGCCGGCGAAGGTGACGGCGTAGGCGGTCATCACCCACTGGAGCGTGGTCTCCCCCAGGTCGAAGCGCTCTCCGACGGACGGCAGGGCGGCGTTGAGCACGCCGAGACCGCTCACGTCCAGGGCGAACGCCCCGGCCAGCACGCCGAGCGCCAGCCCCGGCCGGCGGGCCGACTCGACCACGGTGGCGGTCATGCGGGCCCGCCCGGGAGCTCGCGGCCGAGCGCACGGCGCCGCGGGAGGGACCTCACTAAGGAGCTGTCGGCACTGGCTGACGATGCATCAAGATTCTCAACTGCCATGCGGTCAGCTTGCATTGATCGCTCATCCGCTGTCCACCCCGCCCGGCGCGCATGGTACCGGCAGTCGGCCCTTCCCCAGGTCATTCGATTTCCGTCGACCTCTACCCGACGGCGGCACCCATCACACATTCGTACATCTGTCGCATCGAGGAGATCGAATCGGACACTTTGTCGATCAAATCCCGCCAGCGCTTCATCCGGCCGTCGAAATACGCGATCCTTGAATCGATGAACGCGTAGTCGACACATCTCTCCGCACCCCGAGGGCGGATGAACATACCCGCGCTGCGGAATTCTCAGCAGCGGAAGTGGCCGGCAGCCCGACCGGCAGGAGCCGAACGCGTCGGCCAGAATTCCACAGTGTGCCGCTGATCAGTGAGCCGCTGAACGGCGACCACTCAAGCACCCCCGAAGACCCGACCCTCACCCCGTCCTGCCGCGCCGCGCGGTCGGCACCCCGAGTCCTTCCTCCTGTCACGAGAGGAGCAGCGCTGCCCGACCGCACGTCCATGCATGTCATGTACAGACCTACTACCGTGCCGGCAGGCTGACCGGCGCTGCCCCGACGCCGCCCACCCTCCACTCCGCCCCGCCCCGCTTTTCGTTCGCTCCACCGGATTTCCCGTTCACTTCACCGGACTTCCCGTTCACGTCGAGCGCGAACTCCGGAAACACCGGCACCGTCCGCACGCCGCCCCGCCGATTCCGCGACGGCCCCCGGCGCGGAGGACGGATCCCGCCGTGCCCCGCCCCCCTGCTCCCGGCTGCCCTGAAATCGGCGTCCCCCCCGACCGGCCGGCCGCGAAGCCCCGTCCTCCATTCCATCCGCCCTGCTGAGGGAGTCGCCATGCCCCACGAGCGCGCAGCGCGAGACATCACCGACGTCACGGATTTCCTGCTGTCCCGCTTCGCCGAGCTGTCGGACGTGTCCGCGGCCTCGGTGGACCTCCGGGCGCCCATGCACCGGTACGGGCTGGACTCGTTGAAGTCGGTGAACCTCGCGGCCTCCCTGTCCGAGTACCTCGGCTGGCAGGTCCCGGCCACCTGGATGTGGCAGTACCCGACCCTGGACGGACTGGCCCGCGCCCTCGTCGACGGCCCGCGCGCCGCCGGGCCCGGCCCCGGCGCCGAGCGCCGCAAGCCCGCGCACGAGCCGGTCGCGGTCGTGGGCATCGGCTGCCGCTTCCCCGGCGGACCGGACCCGTCCTCGTTCTGGCGGCTGCTGGTCGAGGGCGGCGACGCCGTCGGACCGGTGCCGGCCGCCCGCCGCGAGCTGCTGGGCGACCGGGTGCGCTGGGGCGGGTTCATCGACGGCATCGACCGGTTCGACCCGCTGTTCTTCGGCATCTCGCCCCGCGAGGCCGTCCAGATGGACCCGCAGCAGCGCCTCGTCCTGGAGCTGTGCTGGGAGGCGCTGGAGGACGCGGGCATCGCGCCGGACAGCCTCGTCGGCAGCGACACCGGCGTGTTCATGGCCTCCTGCTGGAACGACTACGCCGCGCTGGCGCACTACCGCGGCCCCGACGCCCAGATCACCCCGCACACCGCGACCGGCATCCACGACGGCATCATCGCCAACCGCGTCTCCTACGTCCTCGGCCTCCAGGGCCCCAGCATGGCGATCGACGCCGCCTGCGCCGGATCCCTGGTCTCGGTGCACGTGGGGTGCCAGTCGATCCAGCTGGGCGAGAGCGACCTGGTGCTGGCCGGCGGCGTCAACCTCAGCTTCGTCCCCGACTACTACACCGCCATGGACCAGCTGGGCGCGATCTCCCCCGACGGCCGCTGCAAGACCTTCGACGCCCGGGCCAACGGCACCACCCGCGGCGAGGGCGCCGGCGTCGTCGTGCTCGCCCCGCTGAGCGTGGCGCTGGAGCGCGACCTGCCGGTGTACTGCCTCATCAAGGGCAGCTCCTCCAACAACGACGGTCCCAGCAACGGGATGACGGCGCCCAACCCGCAGGCACAGGAGAAGATGCTCCGCACCGCGTACCAGCGGGCGGGCATCGCGCCGGACCTCGTGGACTACATCGAGTGCCACGGCACCGCGACGCCCCTCGGCGACCCGATCGAGGCCAACGCCGTCGGCGCGGTCCTGGGCGGCGCCGACCGCGCGGCGCCGCTGAGGATCGGCTCCGTCAAGTCCAACGTCGGGCACCTGGAGGCGGCGGCCGGCATCGTCGGCCTGGCCAAGCTCGCGCTGTCGATGCGCAACGGCGTCCTGCCGCCGAGCCTGCACTACAGCGCACCCAACCCGCAGATCCTGTTCGACGCGTACAACCTCACCGTCCAGGACCGGCTGACGCCGTGGCCGCGCCGCTCCGACGCCCGCCGGGGCGGCGTCAGCTCCTTCGGCTTCGGCGGCGCGATCTGCCACATCGCCGTCGAGGAACTGCCGCGCCCCGAGGCCTCGCTGCTGCTGCTGGCCGCGGACTCCCCCGCGGGGCTGGCCGAGCGGGCCCTGGAGTCGCGGGACGCGACCGACCTGCGCGCGCTCTGCCGCCGCACGCCCGGCGACGGCCCGTTCCGGCTCGCGGCCACCGCCCGCGACATGGCCGAACTCCGCACCGGCCTGGACGCCTTCGCCGCCGGCACCACGTCCCCCGGCCTGAGCGTCGGGGAGGTCGGGGAGCGGCCCGGCCGGCCGCGGGTGGCGTTCCTGTTCTCCGGCAACGGCTCGCAGTGGGTCGGCATGGGCCGCCAACTGCTCGCCGGCCGGCCCGAGTTCCGCCGCTCCATGACGAGGTCCGACCGGCGGATGCGGGAGCTGCTGGGCTTCTCGCTCGTGGAGCAGCTGATGGACCCGGACGGCCGCCTCGACGACATGGACGTCTTCCAGCCGCTGCTGTTCTCCCTCCAGGTCGCGCTGGCCGAGACCTGGCGCTCACTGGGCGTGGAGCCGGACGTCGTGGTGGGGCAGAGCGTCGGCGAGTTCGCCGCCGCGCACATCGCCGGCGCGCTCGACTTCGAGGACGCCTCCCGGCTGGCCGCCCACCACGGCCGGCTCCTCCAGCAGCTGGCCGTCGGCCGCGGCGAGGGCATCGTGGTGATGACCCCGGCGGACGAGGTCCGGCCGCACCTGACCGGCGGGCTCACCCTCTCCGGCCACAACGGCCTGAGCTCCACCCTGGTCACCGGCACCCCGCAGGAGATCGACGACCTCGTCCGGCGGCTGACCGACGCCGGCGTCGTCAACCACCGGGTGCGGATGGGCCACGCCCCGCACTCGCCGCTGGTCGACCACGTCCTCGCCCCGCTGAAGGCCGAGCTGGACGGCATCAGGCCGCGCACCGCCCGCGTCCCGATGATCTCGACGGTCACCGGCGAGCCGGTCGACGGCGCGGAGCTCGGGCCGGACTACTGGGCGGACAACCTGCGCCGGGAGATCCGGGTGGTCGACGCCCTGACCAGGCTGCGCGACCACGACGTCGACGCGGTGGTCGAGCTCAGCCCCCACCCCCTGCTGCTCAAGTCGGTGTCGGAGATCCTGCCGGCCGTCACCACCCTGCCCTCGCTGCGGCGCGGCGCCGACGAGGCCGCGACCCTGCTCGGCTCGCTCGGCGCCCTCTACGCGGCCGGACTCCCCGTCGCCGCCCATCCCTTCCTCGCGGGCGACCGCGGACGGCACGCCGTACCGGGCGGCGGCGAGGCCGCGGCGGCCGACCGGGTGCACCTGGTCCCCGTCACGGCCCGGACCGCGGACGCGCTGGCCGACACCTGCCGCGCGCTGTCCAACCACGTCGAACGCGACCCGGCCCTGCGGGTCTCCGACCTCGCCTACACCCTCGCCGCCCGGCGCACCCACCACGCCCACCGGATCGCCCTGTTCGCCCGCGACCGGCAGGACGTCCTGGACGGGCTCGCCCGGATCGCCGACGGCCGGCCGCACCCCGACGCCGTCACCGGCACTGTCTCCGGCACCGCCGACCGGCGGGTGGCGCTGGTGTTCTCCGGCACCGGCACCCACTGGGCCGGCATGGGCCGCGAACTGCTGCGCTCGCACGCCGGCTTCCGGCGGTGGATGCACGCCTGCGACGACGCCGTGCGCGCGGCCGGCGGCGGCTCGGTGCTCGACCGGCTCACCGCCCCGGACGGGCAGGCCCGGTACGAGGAGCTGGACGTCCAGCAGCCGGTGCTGTTCGCCCTCCAGGTCTCGCTGGCGAAGGTCTGGCTCGGACTCGGCGTCGAGCCGGCCGCCGTGGTCGGGCACAGCCTGGGCGAGGTCGCGGCCGCCTGCGTGGCCGGCGCGCTGTCCCTGGAGGACGCCGCCAAGGTCGTGGTCGCCCGCTCGCAGCTGCTCGAACACGAGGCCGCCACGGGCGCGATGCTCTCGGTCGACCTGCCGGAGCCGGAGCTGCTGCCCCGGCTCGCCGCCTACGCCGGGCGGGCGGCCGTCGCGGCCGTCAACAGCCCCACCAGCACGGTGGTCTCCGGCCCGCGCGAGGCCCTCGACGCCCTGGCGGCCGACCTCGGCCGGGACGGGATCACGGCCAGGAGGCTCCGGGTCGAACGGCCGATGCACAGCCCCGGCATGGACGCGCTGACCGGCCCGCTGCGTGAGCGCCTCGAGTCCGTCACCCCGCTGGCGCCCGGCATCGACTTCCACTCCACCGCCCTGGCCGGCGCGGTGAACCCGGTCGTCGACGCCGACTACTGGGTGCGCAACCTGCGCGACCGGGTCCGGTTCGCCGAGGCGACCGCCGCGCTCGTCGACCGGGGCGTCTCCACCTTCATCGAGATCGGCCCGCACGAGACGCTGCGCGGCGCGGTCGAGGAGACCGGACTGTCCCGGGGCGTCCGGGTGCACGCGGTCAACTCGATGCGGCGCGGGGAGAGCGACCTCCGCTGCCTGCTGGGCGCCGCCGCCGAACTGTTCGTCAGGGGCCTGCCGCTGACCTTCGACCCGCTGTTCGGCGACGACGTCGAGGTGGTGGAGACCCCGCTCGTCCAGTGGCAGAAGGAGCGCTACTGGATCGACTCCGAGCCCCGCCGCGAGCCCGCCCCGGCCCCGGCCGCCGCCGTCGCCGCCGTCGCCGAACCGGTCGCGGCACACCCGGCGCAGGCCCCCGTGGCGGAGCGGCCGGTGGCGGAGGTCGTCCTCGCCGAACTCGCCGACGCGCTGGGCGTACCGGCGGGCCGGTTCGACGCCGGCGCCGGCCTGCGCGACTTCGGCCTCGACTCGATGCTCGCGATCCGCCTCGTCAACCGGATGCAGGCGGTCCTCGGGCACCGGGTCTCGCCGGTGGTGTTCCTGGACGGGCGCTCCATCGCCGAGGTGGTCGGCCACTTCGTCGGGCTCGCCGACGGACCGGCCGCTCCCGCTCCCGCCCCGCAGCCGCCCCAGGCGGTCCAGGCACCCACGCCCACGCCGGCGCCCGAGCCGGCGCGGTCCTTCCTGGAGGACCTGTCCGAACTGGACGCCGAGGAGCTGCTGGAGGAGCTGGACGCGCGCGGCCTGCTGGAGGCCACCGACACGCCGGCGTCGGAGCAGCTGCGCGCCGAAGGCCTCGGCCTCGAACTGGCGCCGGCCTCGCACGGCCAGGCCTCGCTCTGGTTCATGCAGATGATCGCGCCGGACGCCGTGCCCTACAACTACATGGTGACCGCCCGGATCCGGACGGCGGTCGACGAGGACGCCCTGGAGCGCGCCGTCCTGGCCGTGCTCGACCGGCACCCCGCGCTGCGCACCCTCTACGTGGAGGCGGGCGGCCGCCCGTACCAGGTCGTCCTGGACGAGCCGGTGTACGAGTTCCTCGTGGTGGACACCGCCGACCTGGACGACGAGGAGGCCCGCGAGGAACTGGCCCGGTACGGGCACGAGCCGCTGGACATGGACAACGGTCCGCTGGTGCGCGTCGTCCTGATGCGGCGCGGCCCGTCCGACCACTTCCTGATGGTGCTGGTCCACCACATCGCCTCGGACGCGGCCTCGGCCGACATCATGATCCGTGAGCTCCAGGAGTTCTACGAGGGCGCCGACCCGGCCGGCCGCACGCCGGTCGCCCCGTACACCGAGTTCGTCGAGTGGGAGCGGCAGTGGCTGGCCGGGCCGGCCGCGGAGGCGGCGCTGGACTGGTGGTCGGAGAAGCTCGCCGACCCGCCCGCCCACCTGGACCTGTCCAGCAAGGAGCGGCCGCCGGGCGTCACCTACGAGGGCCGCGACCTCGCGTTCCGCTGGAGCACCGAGGAGACCCGGCTGCTGCGGGAGTTCGCGGTGCGCGAGGGCGTGTCGATCAGCACCGTCGTGCTGGCCGGGTTCTTCGCCACGCTCAACCGCGCGGCCGGGACGGAGGACTCGGTGCTGGCCACAGCGATCGCCCAACGGGCCGAGCCCGGCTGGGAGTCCGCGATCGGCTACTACCTCAACACCGTGCTGGTCCGGGCGAACCCCGCCGGGGACCGCAGCTTCCGCGAGCTGCTGCGCGAGGTCCACGCCTTCTCGCTCGGCCTCCTGGAGCACATGAACTACCCCCTGGACCTGCTGGCCGCCCAGCTGAAGCCGCCGCGCGCCGAGGGCCGCTCCCCGTGGTTCGACGTGGTGGTGAACTGGCTCTCCTCGGACGCCTTCCCCCGCTCCGTCAAGCTCTTCCACGGCGTCGGCGAGACGCTCTCCCCGGACGCCGCGCTGCCGCTCGAACCGCTCCAGGTGCGCAGGCACCTCGCCAAGTTCGACCTGGAGATCTCGATGGCCGACATCGACGGCCGGGTGGCCGGCCACGTCCAGTTCAAACCGGGCTACCTGGAGAGGCAGACCGTGACGGCCCTGCTCGCGCTGTACCGCACCGTGCTCTTCGACTCGATCGCCCGACCCGACCAGGCCCTCGGCGACATCGCGCCGGCCGGCCTCCCCAAGGAGACAGAGCAGTGACCGAAACCCTGCACTCCGAGTTCATCGCCCAGGCGGTCAAGAACCCCGACGCGACCGCGGTCTACTCCGACGCCGGCGTGCTGACCTACGGCGAGCTGAACGAGCGGTCCCGCGAGCTGGCCGAGCGGCTCCTCGCCGACGGCGCGGGCCCGGGCGTCCCGGTCGGCATCTGCGTCGAGCGCACCCCCGACCTGCTCGTCGCCGTCCTGGCGGCCCTGCGCACCGGCTCCTGCTACCTGCCGCTGGACCCGAACTACCCCGCCGACCGGCTGGCCTTCATGGTCGAGGACAGCGGGACCCGGCTGCTGCTCACCACGCCCGCGTCCCGGGCCAGTTGCCCGCCCGGACCGACCGTGGTCGTACTCGGCGGGACCACGGCCACCGAGCCCGGCGCCGAGCCCGTGGCGGTCGTGCCCGAGGACACCGCGTACGTCATCTACACCTCGGGCTCCACCGGCAGGCCCAAGGGCGTGGCCGTCCGGCACGCCGGCGCCGTGGCGATGCTCGCCGAGATGGACCGGGTCCTGGAGGGCTGCGACCTGAGCGGCGTCTCGGCGGCCAGCTCGGTCTGCTTCGACCTGTCCGTGATGGAGGTCTTCAACGCGCTGTGCCGCGGCGGCGCCGTCGTGCTCGTCGAGAGCGCCGTCCACCTGACGGAGAGCCGGTACGCGGACCGGATCACCCACCTGTCCGTCGTCCCGTCGGTCATGAACGGCCTGCTCGACGCCGGCGCCCTGCCCCCGAACGTGCGGTCGATCGTCTTCGGCGGCGAGGCGCTGCGCCGCAAGCTGGCCGACCGGGCCTACCGGGAGACGGGCGCCACCCGGGTGTTCAACGCCTACGGCCCCACCGAGGGCACCGTCTTCTGCTCGTTCGGGCTGGTGCCCGAGGACGGGACGGACGAGCCGACCATCGGCCCGCCGACCACCACCGACCTGGTCTACGTGCTCGACGACGAGCTGCGGCCGCTCCCGGCCGGCGAGTCCGGCGAGCTCTACCTCGGCGGCGTCGGCCTCGCGCACGGCTACGTCAACCGGCCCGGCACCACCGCCGAGCGGTTCGTTCCGGACCCGTTCCGCGACGGCGAGCGGATGTACCGCACCGGGGACGTCGTCAGGTTCACCGAGGACGGCGAACTCCGGTTCCTCGGCCGCTCCGACCACCAGGTCAAGCTGCGCGGCTACCGGATCGAGCTGGAGGAGGTCGAGGCCCGGCTGACCGGCTGCCCCGAGGTCCGGGAGGCCGCCGCCGCCGTCCGGGGCAACCGGCTGGTCGGCTACGTCGTCCCCGCCGGCGAGGGCGCACCGCAGGACGGCCCCCGGCTGGACCCGGCCCTCCAGGGCGCGATCACCGGCCGGCTCGCCACCGAGGTGCCCGACTACCTGGTGCCCGCGACGCTCGTCTTCCTGCCCGCCCTCCCGCTGGGCCCGGGCGGCAAGCTCGACCGCGACGCGCTGCCCGAGCCGCCGGCCGCCGGCACCGACGGGCCGCGGTCGGCCGCCGGCACGCCGACCGAGGTGGCGCTGGCGGAGATCTGGGGCGAGCTGCTCGACCTCGATCCGTCGGGCATCGACGTGCAGTCCGCCTTCTACGACCTCGGCGGCGACTCGCTGCTGCTGATCCGCCTCGCCCGGCTGATGACCCGTCGCTTCGACCGCCGCGTCCGGGTGCCCGACCTGTTCAGCTTCCGCGACATCGCCTCCCTCGCCCGCTGGCTCGACGACGACAGCGGCGCCACCCCCGAGGTGGTCGAGTCGGCCCGCCAGCGCGCCGGCGCCCGCCGCGCCGCCCTGCGCGGCCGCGGCGCCGGCGGCACCGGCCGATAGCCACCCGCGTCACCTCCACCCGACACGAAGCACACGAAGCAGGAGCCTTCCATGACCGACAGCCCCGAGCAGGAGTACGACCCGGGTGACGTGGCCGTCATCGGCATGTCCCTGCGGGCGCCCGGCGCCCGCACCAAGGAGCAGTTCTGGGACGTCCTCGTCCACGGCCGGGAGACCGTGTCGTTCCTGGCCAAGGAGGACATCCACGTCGACGAGACCCTGATCCACAACCCGTCCTACGTCCGGGCCTGCGGCGTCCTCGACACGTACGACAGGTTCGACCCGTCGGTGTTCGGCATCAGCGACCGGATGGCCGCCGCGATGACCCCGGAGAACCGGCTCTACCTGGAGAGCGCCTGGGAGTCCCTGGAGGACGGCGGCTACGACCCGGACCGGCTCACCGCCGAGATCGGCATGTACGGCGCCAACAACCCGCAGACCGCCGCGCTCTACAGCTCCCCGCCGGACCGGGCGTCGGTCGGCCCCGAGGCGATCGAGGCCAGCCTGGCGTGGTCGCCGGACAGCATGACCTCCAACGCCCTGTACTACATGGGGCTCACCGGCGAGGCCGTCACGGTCGCCGCCGTCTGCGCGGGCTTCCACTACGCGGTGCACCTGGCCTGCCAGTCGCTGCTGCTCGGCCAGAGCGACATGGCGATCGCCGGCGGCGCGATGGTCCGCCTGCCGCACCCGCGCGGGCACCTGTGGGAGGAGAACCGCATCCTGTCGAAGGACGGCCACTGCCGTCCGTTCGACGCCAACGGCACCGGCAGCGCGCTGTCCAGCGGCGTCGTCACCCTGCTGCTGAAGCCGCTCGGCCGGGCCGTCGCCGACCGCGACCACGTCTACGCCGTCGTCCGGGGCTCGGCCGTCAACAACAACGGCGTCAGCGCGATGGCGTACGGCCTGGCCCAGCCCGAGCGGCTGAGCGCGTGCATCGCCGCCGCCATGGAGGTCGGCGGCGTCAGCCCGGACACCGTGTCCATGTACGAGGCCAACGGCCTCGGCCTGCCGGTGACCGACGAGCTCGAAGTGCACGCGGCGACCATGGCGTTCGGGAAGCGGACCGCGACCGCCTCGATCGGCGGGGTCAAGGGCAACGTGGGCCACGGCGGCGTGGTGTCCGGCGGCTTCGGCACGGTCAAGGCCGCGCTGGCGCTGTACCACCGGACGCTCCCGGCCACCATCAACCTGACCGAGGTCAACCAGGACCTCGACTTCCCCAGCACCCCCTTCGTGCCGCAGATCGAGGGCGCGGCCTGGGAGCCGGAGGCCGGCATCCGCCGCGCGGGCATCACCTCCCTCGGCGGCGGCGGCTACAACGCCCACCTGGTGCTGGAGGAGCCGCCGGCACCGGCCGGACGCGCCCCCGAGGAGGCGGGCCGCCCCCGGCTGGCCACCCTGTCCGCGATGGACGACGACGCGCTGGCCCGTCAGCGCACCCGGCTCCGGGAGTGGCTGGAGGCCCGCCCGGAACTGCGCCTGGACGACGTCTGCTTCACCCTCAACCTCGGCCGCAAGGTGATGGGCCGCCGGTGGGCGGCCGTGGTCCGCAGCCGCGAGGAGCTGATCGCGGCGCTGTCCGACGACGCCCGCGGCCCGGTCGCCTCGACCGCCGCCGCCCCGCGCACGGACCCGGGCTCCTTCTCCCGCACCGACGACGGGATCGTGCCGGCCGGCCAGGACGCGCCGGCCCTGACCGGCCTGGCCGCCGCCTGGGTGACCGGCCTGCAGGTGGACTTCGACGCCCTGCACCGGGACGGGGCCGGCCGCCGCGTGCCGCTGCCCGCCTACCCCTTCCAGCCCCGCCGGTTCTGGCGGACGGACTGGTAGGCATGAGCACACCGGCACTGGACACCGTGGACCTGGGCGACCCGGCCACCTTCGCCGACCACGACCTCGACGGGTTCTGGCGCACCCTGCGGGACACCGCGCCGATGCACTGGAACCCGCCGGTCGACGGCCGCCGGGGGTTCTGGGTGCTCTCCCGCTACGACGACATCATGGCCACCTACCGGGACAACGTGAACTTCACGTCCCAGCGCGGCAACGTGCTCGTCACCCTCCTGGAGGGCGGCGACGCCGGGGCCGGCCGGATGCTGGCCGTCACCGACGGGCCCCGGCACCTGGAGCTGCGCAAGATCCTCCAGCGCGTGCTCTCGCCGCGGGTGCTCGACGAGGTCGCGCGGACCGTCCGGGTCAACACCCGGCAGTGGATCCGCGAGGCGGTCGGCTCCGGCGGCTGCGACTTCGCGGAGCGGATCGCCTCGCGGATCCCGATGACCACCATCTCCAACCTGCTCGGCGTCCCCGAGCGGGACCGGGACTACCTGCTCAGCCTCACCAAGACGGCACTGTCCGCGGACGACGAGGACGTCGACGAGGTCGACTCCGAGATGGCCCGCAACGAGATCCTGATGTACTTCATGGACATCGTCGAGGAGCGGCGCGAGGCACCCGGCGACGACGTGATCAGCATGCTGATCGGCAGCGCCGTCGACGGTGTGCCGCTGTCCGACGAGGACGTCGTGCTCAACTGCTACAGCCTGATCATCGGGGGCGACGAGACCAGCCGGCTGACGATGATCGACTGCGTCCGCACCCTCGCGGCCCACCCCGAGCAGTGGCGCCGGCTCAAGCGGGGCGAGGTCGCGATCGAGACGGCCGTGGACGAGGTGCTGCGCTGGGCGTCGCCCACCATGCACTTCGGGCGCAGCGTCGAGCGGGAGACCGAACTGCACGGCGTACGGCTGCGGCCGGGCGACATCGTCACGCTCTGGCACGCCTCCGGCAACCGGGACGAACGGGTCTTCGCCCGGCCCGGGGAGTTCGACCTCGGCCGCACCCCCAACAAGCACCTGGCCTTCGGCTACGGCCCGCACTTCTGCGTCGGCTCGTACCTGGCCAAGGTGGAGATCGCCGAACTGCTCAAGGCCCTGCGGGACTTCACCCTCGGGTTCGAGCAGACCGAGGAGGCGCTGCCGATCCGGTCCAACTTCCTGACCGGGTTCTCCACCATGCCGGTGCGCTTCACGCCCGACCACTCCGGACTGAGAGAGTGCGGATGAACATCTACATGTCAGGACAGGGGGCGTTCGCGGTCCAGGTCGCGGAAGCCCTCCTGGACAAGGGGCACAAGATCGTCGGCGCGGCCGCGCCCCGGCTGCGCAAGGGGAAGTCCGACGAGAGCGACGCGATGTCCTGGGACCGCCTGCGCGCCTGGGCGTTCCCCCGGGACATCCCCTGGACGGACTCGCTCGAACTGCGGGCGATGCACATCCCGGACGGGGTGGACGTCATCCTCGCCGCGCACTCGCACGCCTTCCTCGGCAGGAGGACGCGCGCCCGGGCCGGCCTCGCCACCATCGGCTACCACCCCAGCCTGCTGCCGCTGCACCGCGGCCGGGACGCGATCCGGTGGACCATCCGCGACGGCGACAAGGTGACGGGCGGGAGCGTCTACCACCTCACCGAGCGCACCGACGGCGGCCCGCTCGCCGCCCAGGAGCACCTGCTCGTGCCCCCGGGCTCGACCGCGCAGAGCCTGTGGCGCGACCACCTGGCGCCGCTCGGCGTGCGACTGCTGCTCAAGGTGGTCGACGACCTCGCCGCCGACCGGCGGATCGAGGTGCCCCAGGACGAGAAACTGGCGACCTGGGAGCCCGCGATGGACACCCAGCCGCTGTTCAAGCCCGAGCTCATCGCCCTGCCGGGCAGCGCCCGGGTCGACGGCAGCGCGCGGGCGCTGCACGAGTGAGAGCCGTGTAGCGCCGCGACGGCCGAATTGCCGCGATCAACTCCTCAGGTGCCCCCGGGTGTTCGATACTCCGGGGGCACCTCTGTGCTTTCGGAAAGCCGGAGTTGGCAATTCTGCTGCCCATTTCTCCGACAACTCCACTGCGGTAAAGCCTGGTTATCCGACCTGACGGCCAGCCAGCAAGAATCGGATTTCCCGCGCCGAACCTCGCAAGAACGACCTTTCGGATCCCGGGAACCGTATGGCCCCGCCGAGCGTCCCGCCTCGCGCCCGCCCCCCGGATCCCGCCGCGAGACCCATGGTGACCAGCGGAGATTGCCCGATGGAGCGTCGTCGATCCGGCGGCCGGAGCGGCGCCCCGGTGCCGTGCGTCACCGTTCGCGACCGCCGGACGTGCCTCGGAGGCAGGCCGGCGACCGCCCCTCGGGGCGTGATTTACCTCACACCCGAGTGGTCGGTTCATCCGTTTTCACCCGAGCTGCCCCCCGTCTGACAGGGCCGCAGCAAGGGCTCTTTTCTCATGCATTTCTGATGAAGCGTTGACAGCTCTTTTAGGTGTCCATAAAGATCCGCTCAAACTTCGCCCACATTCCGGAAGTCGGAGCTTACGCACAGTGAGAACAGCAGCAAGACGGTCGGGCAGCATGCTCGCCGCGGCACTCGCCGCGGTCGCGCTCGCCGCGACCGCGGTGGTGCCCGCCGCCGCCGCCGGAGGGACACCTCCCCCCGGCGTGACGGAGCCCCAGGACACCGCCGAGACCCTGGCCGTCCAGGAGGCCGCCCGCACCGGCAAGCCGGTCGAGGTGCTCGCCAAGCGCGGCGAGACCAGCGACACCGTCGCCCAGCCCGACGGCAAGCTGAAGACCACCACCTACGTCCAGCCCAAGCGGGTGCGCAAGAACGGCACCTGGGTCGAACTCGACCCCACCCTCCGGACGCTGCCCGGCGGCGCGATCGCCCCCAAGGGCTCCACCGCCGACCTGACGTTCTCCGGCGGCGGCACCGCACCGCTGGTCACCATGGCCCGGGCCGGCAAGGAGCTGAAGCTCAGCTGGCCCAAGCCGCTGCCCAAGCCGACCGTCAACGGCGCGACCGCCGAGTACGCGTCGATCCTGCCGAACGTCGACCTGAGGCTGTCCGCCACCAGGACCGGGTTCACCCAGGTCATCGTGGTGCACACCGCCGAGGCCGCCAAGAACCCCGAGCTGGACCAGCTCCGCCTCGGCCTCCAGGGCAACGGCCTGACGGTCAGCCAGGAGGCGGACGGCACCCTCAAGGCCAAGGACCCCTCCGGCGGCGGCACCGTCTTCGAGGCGCCCGTCCCGGTGATGTGGGACTCCTCCAAGCCGGCCGGCGCCGCGCCCGCTCCGAGTGCCCCGGCCGCCGCGCCTGCCGCGCCTGCCGCGCCCGCCGCCCCGAAGGCGTTCAAGGCCGCCCCGCAGGCCGCCCCGCAGGCGGCCCCGCAGGCCGAGGCCCCCGCCGCTCCCGCCGCTCCCGCTGCTCCCGCGCCGACCGACCCGGCCGTCGCCGGCTACGGCGACCTGCCCGGCGAGGGCGCCAAGATGACCCGCCTCAAGGTCGAGCTGCCCAAGGACGCCCTGCTGCTCTCGCCCGACCAGGCCATGCTGGACGCCCCGGACACGGTCTACCCGGTGATGATCGACCCGGCGTGGAACACCCCGCACGCCGGCGACTGGGCGGGCGTCTCGCGCACCTACCCGAACCAGGCGTACTGGCACTTCACGTACAACAGCAGCTACGTCCACGACTGGGGCGTCGGCTACTGCGGCGACACCTCCCGCTGCGCGCCGACCGACGTGAAGCGCGCCTTCTTCCAGGTGTCCAACCCGTTCGTCGGCAAGCAGATCCTCGGCGCCACCTTCGGCACCTACGAGAGCTGGTCGTACTCCTGCGACGCCCGGCCCGTCGAGCTGTGGAGCACCGGCTACATCTCCCCCGGCCTGAACTGGAACGCCCAGAACGCCTCCGGGTTCTGGAGCCGCTACCTGCAGACCATCAACACCGCCAAGGGCTGGAGCGGCAACTGCCCCGGCGGCTGGCTGGAGTACGGCGAGACCGGCGCGGTGAAGAACCTCGTCCAGGACGCCGCCAACTGGGGCTGGCCGACCATCACCTTCGGCCTGAAGGCCCAGAACGAGGGCGACACCCTCGCCTGGAAGCGCTTCACCGACGACGCCTACCTGCAGGTGTACTACAACCTGCGGCCGAACCAGATCCCGATGTCCGACATGACGATGTCGCCGGGCTCGGTCTGCCAGTACCCGGGCATCAAGATCAACAAGATGCCGCAGGTCACCACCCGGGCCACCGACCCGGACGGCGAGGCCATCGGCGTGCAGTTCGCGGTCGGCTGGGACGACGGCACCGGCCTGCGCCGGCGCTGGTGGTCCACCGGCTCCGAGGACGCCGCACCGGGGGGCAACACCTTCAAGGCCTCCGGCTCGATCTTCTCCTGGCCGCTGCCGACCGACCTGCCGAAGAACCTCCAGCTCGACTGGGAGGCCCGCGCCTGGGACGGCGCGCAGTGGGGGCCGTGGTCCTCCGACGGTGACCCGACCGGCTGCTACTTCATCGTCGACACCTCCGCACCGGACGGCCCGGCGATCACCTCGGACGCCTACCCCGGCTCCAAGGACGCCACCGCGGCGCTCCCGTGGACCGACGGCGTCGGCAAGAGCGGCCAGTTCACCCTGAAGTCCGCCGCCACCGACGTGGTCAAGTACCAGTGGGGCCTGGACACCTCGCCGTCCGCGGCGAACGAGGTCGCCACCAGCGGCGGCGCCGGCCAGACCGTCCGCGTCCAGCCGCAGACCGCCGGCGTCCACTTCATCTCCGCCCGGGCTGTCGACGGCGCGGGCAACGCCTCCCAGCCCGAGACGTACTACTTCAACGTGCTCACCGGGCAGGCCCAGCGCACCGGCTGGTCGATGGACGACCCGAGCGGCACCAGCGTCACCGGCACCGGCGGCGGCTTCGAGGCGACCCTCGGCTCCGGCGCCACCGCGGGGGCCCCCGGCCACCTCGCCGAGGGCCTCGCCCTCGACGGCACCGCCAACGGCTACGCCGAGACCCAGGGCAACGTGCTGGACACCACCCGCGGCTTCGCCGTCTCCGCCTGGGTCAACCTCACCGGCGACACCAGCCGCAACCGGGTCGCGGTCAGTGAGAACGGCAACTGGGCCGCCCGCTTCGCCCTCGGGCTGATGAACGGCAAGTGGACGATGTGGACCTCCACCCAGGACACCAACGCCGTCTACACCCTGGAGCCCGCGAGCTCGGACACCCCGGTCGTGCTCGGCCAGTGGACCCATCTGGTCGGCGTCTACGACCCGACCGCCAGGACCAGCACCCTGTACGTCAACGGCGTGCCCGGCACCCCGGTGGCCGTCACCGCCGCCTGGGACGCGCGCGGCCCGCTGGAGTTCGGCCGCTCCAAGTGGCACGGCAACTGGACCGACCCGTGGACGGGCTCGGTCGACGAGGTCCGGCTCTGGGACCGCTCCCTGAGCAAGGCCGAGGCCGCCGACGTGGCCGCCGACAAGCAGCTCGCCACCGGCCGCCCCGCGAAGGCGGTCTGGCACCTGGACGGCAGCTCCGCCAAGCCCGTCGGCACCACCGAGACCGACAACCTGACCGCCTACAACGGCGTCGCGCTCGGCCGCCCCGGCATCGCCGACAAGGCGATCCACCTGGACGGCGCGGACGACTACCTGCGCGGCACCCGCCCGCAGGTCGACGGCAGCCGGGACTTCTCGGTCTCCGCGTGGGTGAAGCTGCCCGCGCCGACGCCGGGCGACACCACCCCGAAGATGGCGGTCACCCAGATCGGCCAGCACAACAACGAGTTCTCGCTGTACTACTCGCCCTACTGGGGCCGCTGGATCTTCGGACGCTACAAGGAGGACAGCTCCACCGACACCCTGGTGCGCACCTGGCAGGACGCCTGCACCGCGGGCAGCCAGATCAACGGCGTGCCGTGCTTCACCGGCACCACCGGTGAGTGGACCCACCTGCTGGGCGTCTCCGACACCGCCGCGAAGAAGCTGCGCTTCTACATCAACGGCTTCCTCGTCGGCCAGTCCGACTACACCCAGAACGCGCCGTGGGCCAACCCCGGCCCGATCCAGATCGGCGCCGTCAACCGCGAGGGCGTCAACGGCGAGTTCTTCGGCGGCGAGATCGACGACGTGCGGATCTACGACCGCGTCGTCACCGGCCCCGAGGCCGGCGCCATGGTCCAGCAGCGCCCGCAGCTGGCCGGCCGCTGGAAGCTCAACACCGCCACCAGCACCCCGGCCGATGCCCCGGCCGTCACCCCCGACGAGGGCCCGGCCAAGGCCGGCGCCCAGCTCGGCGGCGGCGCCTCGATCAAGGCCGACGGCGGCCTGTTCCAGACCCCCGGCACCCTGCTGCTGAACGGCTCCACCGGCTACGCGGCCACCGGCTCCGTCCCGCTGCACACCGGCCAGAGCTTCACCCTGGCCGGCTGGGCGAACACGGCGGGCGTCCCGACCCGGGACATGACGGTGCTGTCCGTGGCCGGCGCCAACAACAGCGCGGTCACCCTGCGCTGGCACCCCCTGGGCAACGACGCCAACGGCCAGCCGACCGGTCAGTGGCAGGCCGAGGTCCGCGACTCCGACGCCAACGGCGCGGCGCGCACCCTGACGACCCACACTCCGGCCACCTCCGTCATGGAGAACTGGACGCACCTGGCGGTCAGCTACGACGCCTTCGCGGACCGGCTCGCCCTGTACGTCAACGGCCAGGTCGAGAACCAGGGCTGCGCGGACGGTGACAGGACCTGCACCCCGCACATCTCCTGGACGGGCGCTCCGCAGCCCTACGAGGCGGGCGGCGGCGTGCAGTTCGGCCGTACCAGGGCGTCCGGCGCCTGGGGCGAGTACTTCTCCGGTGAGCTGGACGACGTCTGGCTGTACCAGGGCGTGCTGAGCCCCGCGCAGATCGCCAAGCTGGCCGACTACAACGTCGAGCTGGGCACCTCCACCGGCGTCTGATTCCCCAACCTTCCGTGGGGCGGGGGGGGGGCGGCCCCCCCGCCCCCCGGGCGGCACACCCCGGTTACCCAGAGGGGGTGTTGCCCACAGGTGGCGGGAGAGGGAGGTGCCGAGGCCGACCCGCACCAGGGTGTCCGCGGTCATCGCGGGCACGCTGGTCGGGTCGCTGCTGCCGGCACTGCCGCTGGCCGCCGTCGCGGCGGCCGCGGAACCGTACACCAAGCCCTCGGCGGTCTCGCCCGAGAAGCCGGTCAAGGGCTCGGACGCGAAGGCCAAGGGCCGCAAGGCCGACACCACCGTCAGCACGGTCGACGGCAAGCACGGCGCCCTGCCCGGCGCGGGCAGCGCCACCCTCGACGTCCCCGGCGAGAAGGGCAAGGCCGTCAAGGCCGGCAAGCTGCCCGTCGCCCTCTCCTCCGCCGGCGCGGCGGGCAAGGCCAAGGTCGAGCTGCTCGGCCAGGACGCCGCCGCCAAGGCCGGGATCAACGGCCTGCTGCTGACCGTCTCCGGCGCCGACGAGAACAGCGGCCTGGCCGTCGACTACTCGTCCTTCGCCCAGGCCGCCGGCTCCGGCTTCGGCTCCCGCCTCAAGTTGGTCCGGCTGCCCGAGTGCGCGCTGACCACGCCCGACCTGCCCGAGTGCCGGGTGCAGACCCCGCTGCCGGGCGGCAACGACGTGGCGAAGCAGACCGTCGCCGCGGACTCCCTGACCACGGCCCCGGCCGGGTCGATGCGGCTGACGTCCGCGCCGGGCGCGATGGTGCTGGCCGCCACGGCCGGCAGCGCCGGTCCGAGCGGTGACTACAAGGCCACGCCGCTGACCCCGGCGTCCTCCTGGTCGACCTCGCTGAACAGCGGGTCGTTCAGCTGGTCGTACGACATGCCGCTGACCACGATGCCCGGCGGGCTGACCCCGAAGATCGGGCTGTCCTACAACTCCGGCGCGATCGACGGCCGGACGGCCAACAGCAACAACCAGGCCTCCTGGGCCGGCGACGGCTTCGAGCTCTCCCCCGGCTTCGTCGAGCGCAGCTACAAGGCCTGCGCGGACGACGGGGCGCCCAAGACCGGCACCAACAGCCCGGGCGACCTGTGCTGGGGCACCGACAACGGCACCATCAGCTTCGGCGGCCACTCCGGCGAGCTGATCCCGGTCTCCGGCGACGAGTGGCGGATCAAGGGCGACGACAACACCAAGGTCACCCGCCTGCGCGACACCGGCCGGGGCAACGGCGACAACGACGGCGAGTACTTCCGCGCCACCACCGCCGACGGCACGAACTACTACTTCGGCTACAACCGCCTGCCGAACTGGTCGGCGGGCAAGCCGGAGACCAAGTCCGTCTACACCGTGCCGGTGTACGGCAACAACGCGGGCGAGCCGTGCAACGGCGCCGACTTCGCGTCCTCCTGGTGCCAGCAGGGCTGGCGGTGGAACCTGGACCTGGTGGTCGACGCCCACGGCAACGACATCACCTACTGGTACACCCCCGAGACCAACAACTACGGCCGCAACCTGAAGGCCTCCGACCGCACCCCCTACATCCGGGGCGGCCGTCTGGACCACATCGAGTACGGCCAGCAGCAGCAGGACGTCTACTCGGCCACCGTCAAGCCGATGGGCCGGGTCGACTTCGGCACCGCCGAGCGCTGCCTGGAGTCCAACACCGCGCTCTGCGACCCGGCGAAGATCGACGCCAACCGGCAGTACTGGTACGACACCCCGTGGGACCAGAACTGCAAGGACGGCACCGACTGCACCGGCCAGTCCTCGCCGACCTACTTCACCCGGACCCGGCTGACCTCCGTCACCGCCAGGACGCTCCAGGCCGACGGGAACTACGCCGCGGTCGACACGTGGACCCTGAACCACAAGTGGGGCACCGCCGACTTCGACTACCAGCTGCTGCTGGACTCCATCCAGCACACCGGGTCGTCCGCCGCCCCGGCGATCACCCTGCCGAAGACCGGCTTCGCCTACAAGCAGCTGGCGAACCGGCTCGACAAGGTCGGTGACGGCCGCATGCCGTTCATCAAGCAGCGCCTGGGCACCATCACCGACGAGCAGGGCGGCCAGCTCGACGTCAACTACTCGGCCGCGGCCTGCGACTGGAACGCCCTGCCCACGCCGCAGTCCAACACCACCCGCTGCTTCCCGCAGATGTACCAGCCGTCCAACGACGTGCCGGTGACCACGGAGTGGTTCAACAAGTACGTCGTCGAAGCGGTCATCGCCACCGACCGCACCGGCGGCGCGCCCGACATGGTCACCCACTACAGCTACCTCGGCGACGCCGCCTGGCACTTCGACGACGAGGACGGCCTGACCCCGGCCAAGCTCAAGACCTGGTCCCAGTGGCGCGGCTACGCCCACGCCCGGGTCGAGACCGGCGGCGTCACCGGCATGACCACCCAGGCCGACCACTACTTCCTGCGCGGCATGGACCAGGACCGCGACAACCCCGGTGACAAGAACAGCAAGCGCGGCGTCACCGTGGACGACGGCCAGGGCACCGTCCTGACCGACGACCAGGCCTGGGCCGGCTACGAGTACCGCAGCGAGCAGTACGACAAGCCCGGCGGCGTGATCCTCTCCAAGTCCGTCAGCACCCCGTGGAAGAAGGAGACCGCCAAGCGCTCCAACGACTGGGGCACCACCACCGCCAACCTCACCGGCACCCAGGCGACCCGGTCCTTCACCTCGCTCGACAAGGGCGCCGGAAGCTCCTGGCGCGAGACCCGCACCGCGACCTCGTTCGACGGCTACGGCCGTACGACGCAGACCGAGGACCTGGGCGACGTCGCGGTCGGCACCGACGACACCTGCACCCGCACGACGTACGCGGACAACACCGCGGCATGGATCCTGATCGGCACCGTCCAGGTCGAGACGGTCGCCGCCGACTGCGCGGCCGCCGTGAACCGCGACACCCAGGCCGACGGGACCTCCGCGGTCCTGTCGGACGTCCGCACCCGCTACGACGGCCAGGCCTACGGCGCCGCCCCCGTCAAGGGCGACGCCACCACCGTGCACGTCCTGAAGTCCCGCTCCGGCAACCGGGCCACCTACCTGGACGGGACGACCCACTACGACGCCTACGGCCGTGCCGACGCCACCACGAAGCTGGCCTCCACCACGGTGTTCGACACCACGGGAGCCACGGCACCCGTGACCACCGCCAGCACGCTGGCGCAGACCACCACCACCGGCTTCGCCCCGGCGAACGGCCGGCCGACCAAGGTCACCACGACCGGGCCTCCGGTGGTCGCGGGCAACCCCGCCACCGCCATGGTCTCCGTCGCCGACCTTGACCTGCTGCGCGGCCAGACCGTCGACACCGTCGACGCCAACAACCGCCGCACCGACAGCCTGTACGACGCGCTCGGCCGCACCCTCAAGGTCTGGCTGCCCAACCGGTCCAAGGGGACCGGCCAGACCCCGAACCACGAGTTCGGGTACATCGACAACGACGGCCAGATCCGCGTCATCTCGACGAAGGAGCTCAACGCCGACGGCTCCCAGGCCACCGCGTACACCTTGTACGACGGCTTCGGCCGGATCCGGCAGACCCAGGACCCGGGCGACAACGGCGGCCGCGTCCTGACCGACTCCTTCTTCGACGAGCACGGCCAGGCCGCGCTCGCCTACGCCCCGTACTACGCGACGGGCGCGCCCTCCACCACCTTGTTCAAGGTCGAGGACGCCACCGGCGTCGAGACCCAGACCGCCAACAGCTATGACGGCCTCGGCCGCGTCGTCAAGTCCACCACCCTGGCGGGCAACGGCGTCGGCACCCCGCTCTCCACCACGTTGACCGAGTACAGCGGCGACCGGGTCACCGTCACGCCGCCCACCGGCGGCACCCCGGCGACGACCATCAGCGACGCCCGCGGCCGGACCACCGAGATCCGCCAGTACCGCGGGGGCTCCCCCGCCGGTGACTACGACCGCACCACCTACGCCCACGACGCGGCCGGGCACACCACCCGGCTGACGGACCAGTCCGGCACCCAGTGGAGCTGGACGTACGACCAGCAGGGCCACCAGGTCAAGACCGTCGACCCGGACTCCGGCACGGCGGTCAAGACCTACGACGACCGCGGCCGGCTGGCCACCAGCCGGGACGGCAACAACCAGACCCTGGCGTACGTCTACGACAACCTCGACCGGCAGACCGAGCTGCGCTCCGGCTCCGTGTCGGGCCCGCTGCTCACCTCGCAGACCTGGGACCCGTCCGGCAACAAGGGCCTGATCTCCTCGGCGACCCGGTACTCCACCGTCGGAGGCACCGCGTACCCGTACACGACCACCTGGTCGCTGTACGACGCGCTGGGCCGCGCGACCCGGACCACGCTCAGCGTTCCGTCCGTCCCGGGCCAGGAGGCGCTCGCCGGGAACTACGTCAACGGCACCGTCTACCGGCTCGACGGCAAGCCGCAGAGCACCAGCTACCCGGCGGCCGGCAACCTCGCCGCCGAGTCGGTGGCCTACGGCTACGACGCCCTCACCCGGATGACCACGGCCCAGGGTCTGAGCAGCTACCTCACCGGCCAGACCTACAGCCTGACCAGCAAGCCGCTGCAGAGCACGCTGTCCGACGGGACGGCGAACAAGCAGCTCTACCTCACCAACGCCTACGAGTGGGGCACCCAGCGGCTGGCGTCCAGCCGCACCGACCAGTACGGCGTGGCGAGCCCGCTGCGCGCGGCCGCCTACACCTACGACCAGGTCGGCAACGTCACGTCGATCACCGACACCTCGCGCGCCGGCACCGACCGGCAGTGCTTCCAGTACGACTACCTGGCCCGGCTCACCGAGGCGTTCACCCCGAGCGGCACCGGCTGCCCGGCCACGCCCGACGCCAAGGCGCTCGGCGGCCCGGCCCCGTACTGGACCAGCTGGCAGTTCAACCCCGACAGCACCCGGGACACCCAGACCCGGCACGACACCACCGGAGACCCCGCCAAGGACGTCACCGCCAAGTACAACTACCCCGGCGCGACGGCCGCCCAGCCGCACACCCTGAAGGGCACCAGCGGCACCGGCGTCCTCGCCGAGACCGCCGGCTACGACCCGGCGGGCAACACCATCGCCCGCCACCGGGACCTCGCCGCCGGAGCCACCAGCGACCAGGCGCTGACCTGGGACGCCGAGGGCAAACTCGGCAAGGTCGTCGACACCGTCAAGAACGGGCCCGTCACCAGCACGAAGACGACGGAGTACCTCTACGACCCGGCCGGCAGCCGGCTGACCTCGCACGTCCTGGACAGCGCCAACCCGGGCGCGGAGAGCTGGACGCTCTACCTCGGCGCCACCGAGCTGACCCTGGCCAAGGGCGCCGCCAAGCCCGCCGCCACGCGCTACTACTCGCTGGGCTCGGCGGTCGGCGTCCGCACGGACGACAACAAGGTCGGCTTCCAGGTCACCGACCACCACGGCACCTCCGAGCTCAACGTCGACGCCTCCACCGGCACGGCGGCGCAGCGCCGGACAACCCCGTACGGCGAGCAGCGCGGCGCCGCGCCGGCCTCGTGGGCGGGCAGCCGGGGCTTCCTCGGCGGCGTCAACGAGCCGACCGGGGTGGTCCACCTCGGGGCACGCGACTACGACCCGTCCCTGGGCCGGTTCCTCAGCATCGACCCGGAGTTCAACCCGACCAGCCCCAAGGAGCTGAACGGGTACGCCTACTCGGGCGGCAACCCGACCAGCACCAGCGACCCCGACGGCCGCAAGATGTGCGCCGACGACTGCTCGGGCAACGACATGGCGTTGCACGGCTGGGTCGGCATGAACGGCACGTTCCACGAGCCGACCAAGGGCCCCCAGTGCGTCACCAGCTGTGTCACGGACACCCCCGCCGATGACGGCGACGGCGACGGTGGCGGTGGCGGTGGTGGCGGCGGCGGCGGTGGCGGCGGCGGCGGATCGAAGCCGACCCCGAGCAAGACCACCGTGGGCACCCCCGAGAACCGCAAGCTGTGGTACGAGGCCCGGGTGGCCTGGCTGATGCAGAAGGACAACCCGATCATCGGCGAGTACCTGAACAAGATCCGGGAGATCAACAAGAAGTACTGCCGCCCCTCCGCCAAGGACGGCTGCCAGTTCGCCAACATGGCCCAGGACATCCTCGACAAGAACATGGTCGAGGAGGCCGCCGGCCGGATCGACGAAAGCGCCTCCCCGTTCGACCCCAAGACCTTCACGCGGCTGGCGAAGGGCAAGATCTCCCAGGGCGGATTCAGTCTCGGCGAGTACCGGATCGCGTTCGACCTGGCGCAGGGAGGCCACAAGGTGGTGGCGATCCCCGAGGCAGCGGGCAAGACATCGGACGCCTACGTGGACGGCGTGCCCTCAGAGTTCAAGGCATCTACCGGTAAGAGCGATGACGTCGTCAGGGACCAGCTCAGGGGCGTGACGGAAGGCAAGGGAGCCGTCCGGGCCTATGTGACCGTCGCGGATGGATACAGCGCCAAGACGGCCATGGCCAGTCTCAACAAGTTCCTGACCAACAACACGGCCCACTTCCAGGAGTACCAGATCTGGGCCCGGGGCGACCTCCGGGGCGGCTGGGTGATCAGCGGTAAGATCGGCAGTGAACCCAAGTGCCGTGGCGGGGGGTGCTGAGCATGTCGGTCAATGCGGTGGTCTCCATCCGACGCCTTGACGAGCCCTCCCTCACGGCGGAGGAGATCGCCTCGACCCTCGGCCTCCCGGGCGGTCCGGCGGCGCGAACCTGGCACGAGACGGTGGGACCGGACGGTTCACGGCTCACTCTCTGGCTGACCGCCGAACCCGGTGACGTGTCGGGCCCGGCCGTGGGCGTGACCCACGACAACGGGTACGCGGAGCGCCTGTACGACTGCCAACTCCACGTCGGCGTCGCGGATCTGGCAGGCGAGGACGAGGTCACCGCGCTCCGCTCCTACTGCCGCTTCGCGACCGCCCGGCTGCACGCGGCACTGGGCGGCCTGGAGACGGCCTCCTACATCGACGCCGACGGGAACTACAGCTACCGGATCGATCCGCCGGGGCTGTCGGAGGCCGTAGTCGACCTGCGGCTCGGGAGCGAGGCTCCACTGACCGCACCGGGCTTCTCCCTGGTCGAGGCGGCCAACCGGGCCGCCTCCGGCACCGGACTGGTCTTCACCGAGGACGAGCCCAACCGGCACCTCGCCCCGTCGGAGGACGCGGGTGACTCGGTGGCCTACACCGTGTCGTCCCGTGCGGAGGAACTCCCCTTCGCCGCAGGGGCCCGCTCCGGCGCCGCCGCGGTCGACGCCCGGCAGCTGGACGGGTTCACCGAGCGCCTGCTCGCCGAACTCGCCCGGCACACCGCCGGCGCCGACCTGGCGTGCTGGGTGAACGACCGGCTCTACCGCTACGAGGTGGAGCTGACCCCGCTCGGCTGACCGGACGGGAAACACGCAGGGCGGCAGCACCGGTTCGGCCGGTGCTGCCGCCCTGTGGCACGTCCCGGGGCCTCCCGGGGTGATCTCAGTGGGGCGCCGGGGCGGCTGCCGGGCCGGGGTCGGTCGTCCCGGTGGCTCCCTCGTCGGGTTCCTCGGCTCCTTCGAGGCGGTGGATCAGGCTCCGGAGTGCCGCGATCTCGTCGTGCAGGGCCTTCTTGCCGGCCCTGGTGAGCTGGATCCAGGTGCGGGCGCGCTTGCCCTCGTAGCCCTTGTCGATCGTGACCAGGCCGGCCTTCTCCAGGACGCCGAGGTGCTGGGAGAGGTTGCCGGCGGTGAGGCCGAGGGTGGTCCGCAGGAAGGTGAACTCCACCCGCCGGGCCTCCTTGGCGACCGCGAGGATGCCCAAGCGGACGCGCTGGTGGACGACGTCGTCGAGGCCGCTGGTGGGGTGCTCGGTCATTCGGCCGACCGTCCCTGGGCCCGGTGGTGCAGCAGGGCGAGGGCGACGCCGCCGAGCAGCAGCACGCCGCCTTCCAGCAGCACGCCGGGGAGGAAGGACCACGGGGACAAGCTGGGAAGGTCGTCGGAGGAGAGCATGGCGATCAGGTATCCGCAGGTCACGGCGAGGAGCGGCCAGCTGCGCTCGATCCAGGCGAGCAGCAGCAGCGCCAGACCGATCGTGCCGGCCGGGCTCATCAGCGTGTCGGCGACCGCGGAGAGCGGTCCCGGCTGCCCGTACAGGTCGGCGAGGAAGCCCGGGTGGGACACCGTCCACACCTGGTCGGTGGTCATGAGCAGGGCGAGGACGACGCCCAGCACGAGGTACGGCCGGATCCGGGTGCCCAGGCCGAGCCGGGCGGACCGGCGGAGGTAGAACCAGCTGATCGCGGCGTAGGAGAGCAGCAGCGCCACCGGCCAGTACCACATGGCGGGAGGAAGGGAGTTGACGCAGACTCCGCCCAGGCCGTAGCGGGGCGCGTCGCAGGGGCCCTGGCCGTACCGCACGACCGGTATCGCGCCGAACCTCACGGCGGCGAAGGCCAGGAGCGGGAACCACGCGCCGCGTTGCTCACGGCGGACGCGCTGGATCACGGCCCCGGTCGCTGCCAGGAGGTGCCGGGGGTCGCTTGAGGGCTGAACGGGTTGAGTCGCCATGAGGACCAGGTTTGCATGACAAACCGATTGCGTCCAGAGATCAGTTTGCGAACTGGCCGTACGCGGCGGATGGTTGACGGGCACACACCCCCGCCGAGCTGGGAAAATCGCTGGCGCGAGGTGCGTTGAAGGCCGACCCTGGTCACCGTGTCAGAACCGAAGCACCGGATCCGTGCCCTCCACACCGACTCGACGGTGACCGTCTACCAGGCGTACGCGCCGGAGATCGGGCTGCCCACCGCTCGGGACGGCCGCTTCCCGGCGGCGTGGAAGCGGGACCGGATGACGTGGATCAAGCCGTCGTTCCTCTGGATGATGTACCGCTGCGGGTGGGCGAGGAAGGACGGCCAGGAGACCGTCCTGGCGGTCGAGATCACCCGCGAGGGCTTCGAATGGGCGCTGCGGAACAGCTGCCTGTCCCACTACGAGCGCGGGCTGCACCCCGACCGGGCCTCCTGGCAGCGCCGGTTGAAGAGGTCCCCGGCGCGGGTGCAGTGGGATCCGGAGCGCGATCTGCACCTTCGGCCGCTGCCGTACCGGTCGCTGCAACTCGGCCTGGCCGGGGAGGCGGCCGCGCGCTACGCGGAGGAGTGGATCGTCGCGGTCGAGGACGTCACCGCGCTCGCGCACGCGGTCCACGACCGGGTGCGGGACGGGGAGTTGGAGGCCGCCCGGCAGCTCCTCCCCGCCGAACGCCTCTACCCGGCGGGCGACGCGCTGCTCGCCCACCTGGCCGGCTGAGCCGGCGGGCGCACCCCGCCCGCCGGCTGCGACTGTCAGCCGGCGGCGGGCGTCAGCCGGTGGCCCCGTCGGTGAGCTCGCGGACGATGTCCAGGTGCCCCGCGTGGCGGGCGTACTCCTGGAGGACGTGGAACAGGATCCAGCCCAGGGTGGGCCGCGGGGTGCCGTCGTCGGGGAAGCGGCCGCCGGGTGCGGCGACGGTGGACAGGGGCGTGCCCGACACGACGGCCCGGGTGTGCTCGCCGCCCGCGTGCAGCGCGGCGAGGAGTTCGGCGGCCGTTTCCTCCGGTCCGACGTACCAGCGGTCCTCCGGGCCCCGGTCGCCCCAGGGCGCCGGGACCTGCTCGGCGCGGAAGCCCCAGCGCAGCCAGCGCTGCTCCATGTGGACGAGGTGCTTCAGCAGTTCGAGCATGGTCCATCCGGAGGGGAGCCGGCTGGCGCGCAGCTCCGCGTCGGACATCCCCTCGATCTTGGCGCCGATCACGGAGCGGTAGTAGTCGAGGTAGTCGAGCAACAGCTCGATGGGGTCGGAGAGTTGCTGGTCGGGCTCGGGCAGGGAGATTCCCAATGATGTTGTCAAGCCAGGGCGGTGACGCCTCGTGACTGCCTTACTGCGCTGGGGCGGCGTTCTTGGGCGCAACTGCATCGA